>JACKEB010000010.1:1200000-1500000 GCA_020633205.1 Polyangiaceae bacterium | reverse complement strand
AGGCGCCGTGGGATTCACCCAGGCCGGTGCTCGCTTGGAAGGGCCCCAGGCGTTGGCGGCGCTGCTGAACATCGGCTCCGGTCGCGTACACGTCGAGCCAGGGCGCGCGAGCAACGCGACCAACTTGATGTCGACAGTCGACGTCGCGCTGGGCTTGGCAGAGTCTGAAGAGCCGCCGATCCCGGAGTCCATCCCTGCACCTCCACCGACCGACTTTCCACCGGCGCTGCCGCGGGTCGGCACTCAGCCAGCGGGGTTGAACAGCACTCAGCTGATCGCTCCGCCCGTCGAAAACCATTTCCCCGAGGCAGCCGCGAGCGCGCTGGCGGCGCCACCGCTACCAGGAGCGCGGCCGGCTCCGAACTTGCCGGTCCCCAACCTGAGCGATGGCTCGGAGGACCTCCCAGGGCCGAATCTCAGCCTGCGGCCACCACCAAAGCCGGGCCTCGGGCGCAGGCAGAAGCTGATGATCGGCGTTGGGGCTGGCGTGGGTGCGCTGTGCTTCCTGCTCATTCTCGCAATCGCCCTCGGAAGCAAGGGCAAGCCGGAGCCAAAAGCGCTCGCCAGCGTGCCGCTACAGCGGGAGGAGCCCGCAAGCGCCGTCGAGCCGACGAAGGCGACGCCCGCGGAAACGGCACCCGCGCCCGCCGAGCCAGAAGCGAAACCTGAACCAACCGAGACCGAGGCGAAGCAGGCTGCGCCCAAGACGACCGAGTCCAAACCGCCTGAGTCTAAGTCCGCTGAGCCGAAGGCGGCGGAAGCCGAGATGCCACAGCCGGAGCCTGCCGAGGCCGCGCCGCCGCCGAGTGACTCCGGGGGTGACGCATCGGGCTTGCCCACGCCAATCCAAATCAAGGCCAAGACGTGCAAGCAAGCGCTCGCCGCAGAGGACCCGGAGGCAGGCGGAAAGGGCGCCTCGCTGCGCGAGATTGAACGCGGGAAGCGCGCAATCGTAGCCGGAGACCTGCCACGCGCCCAGCGCGCCTACTGCCAGGCGCTCGTGTTTTCCCCCGAGGAAACGCGAGCGATGAGCGGGTTAGGCCTCGTGCTGATGATGCAGGGCGACGGCGAACAGGCCGCGACCTATCTGAAGCAAGCGATCAACGACGACGTTGACGACTCGCGGCAGCTCTATGGCGACGCCCTGGCCTTGTCCGGCCACTACCAAGAGGCCAAGGCTGAGTGGCTCAAAGCAGCCGACATCGAGGCTGGCGATGTCGCTCAAATCGAGAGCCTCGCGCACATCAATCAGACGAAAGCGGACCAGTCGTTTCGCCAGCGCAACTACCCGCGGGCTGAGCGGCTCTATCGCCGTGCGGTGTTGCTATCGCCAAGGCGCATCGAAGCCGCAGCAGGCCTGGCGCGAGTGCTCGAGCGGTGGAACCGCAAGAAGGAAGCGCTCGCTTGGACCAAGTGGCTCGTGGTTCAACGCCCCAAGAGCGGTAGCTATTGGGTGCTCCTGGGTGACATCCAAACCGATCTCGGTGACAAGGCCTCTGCGAAAGATGCGTACACGAAGGCGCTGCAGGTAGAGCCTGGGAATCGCGAAGCGCAAGCCCGCTTGCGCTGATCCAATCCTTCGCGACCGACTCCCGTTCGCCCGGATGTGGGTGGCTTTCTATCAGCCGTTTTGGTTCGCGATTCGAAATCGACATCACGAGTGAGATTTTGCACCACGTTTGCGCCGAACGCACATGGCGTTGAGCGATGTGGTCGCTCATGGGGCTCTGCGCCTCGGATCTGGCGGATCCTAGCGGAACCAAGTCATCCCTGCGCGAACGGCTTTGAACCCCCGCTCTGAGCGGTTTCGGACAGGTCCGCTCCGTCGGGGTCGCTAGCTTGAACGGCGGAGGTCGTTCGATGCACAAGATGCTAGCCAATCGTCGGTTCTTTGCGCTGCTCGTCGCAGGTTTGCTCCCGCTTGGGTGTGTTGAGGGCGAACCCGTGGGGAGCGCAACACGTCCGTTGGTCGTCGAGAGCGCTGCCTGCAAGGTGCAGTATGAGGTGAGCAGCCAGTGGAATGGTGGCTTCGTGGCGAACGTCACGCTGACCAACAAGGGCAGCGCCAAGCAGAGTTGGGTGCTCGAGTGGGACTTCCCGAGCGGCCAGCGCGTGACCAGCGACTGGAATGCAACGCTGTCGCAATCCGGGGCGGCGGTCAGTGCCGAGAACGTGAGCTGGAATGGGCGGATCGGGGGAGGGGAGTCGAAGAGCTTCGGCTTCACCGCGTCCACGAGCGGGAGCAATGGCCTGCCGAGCGAGTTCTGGCTCAACGGTGAGTCGTGCAGCGGGTCGAACCCAAGCGGCGGTCAAGGCGGCGCAGGAGGCTCTGGTGGAGGCGCTGGCACCGGGGCGAGCGGTGGCACGACCGGCGGCGGTGGAGCCGGAGGGTCTGGCGCCGGAGCCAGCGGCAGCAGCGGTTCAGGTGGTGGCGCGGGATGCAGCGCGGAGCCGTTCCGCGCGGGAACGAGCTATGGCGCGGGTGATGTGGTGGAGAACGTGGGGCGCTACTTCCAGTGCAAGCCCTTCCCGTTCTCTGGCTGGTGCGGGATCCGTGGCTACGAGCCGGGAACTGGTCTCTACTGGCAGGACGCGTGGGACGAGGTCGCGTCCTGTGGCGCAGGCGGCAGCGGTGGCGCAGGCGGCAGCGGTGGCTCCGGTGGTAGCACGGCAGGCAGCGGCGGTTCAGGCGGCGGCACCGCGGGTACGGGCAGCGGTGGTTCTGGTGGCAGCGGCGGTTCTGGTGGCAGCAGCGGTAGCACTGGCTTCTCGGCTCTGATCAGCGAGAGTCAGTTCAACGCCATGTTCCCCAACCGGAACAGCTTCTACACCTACTGGGACCTGGTCAGCGCCACTGCGACCTATCCTAGCTTCGCCGGAACCGGAGACGACACCACGAAGAAGCGGGAGGTCGCGGCGTTCCTGGCGAACATGGCGCACGAGACGGGGGAGCTCGTGTACATCGAAGAGATCGCCAAGGGCGAGTATTGTACGCCCAGCCCGGGCTGCCCCTGTGCCCCAGGGAAACGCTACTACGGTCGCGGCCCGATTCAGCTGAGCTGGAACTACAACTACTGCGCAGCGGGTCAAGCCCTGGGGCTAAACCTGCAAGCGGACCCCGACTTGGTAGCGCGCGACGCGAAGGTCGCCTGGCAAACGGGGCTCTGGTTCTGGATGACTCAAACCGGCGCAGGCAGCCAGACCGCTCACAACGGCATTGTTGGCGGCAGCTTCGCTGAGACGATCCGCACCATCAACGGATCCCTGGAGTGCAACGGCGGGAACCCCGCCCAGGTTCAGGCGCGGGTGAGCTACTACGAGCAGTTCTGTGCCCTGCTAGGAGTTTCCCCGGGGAACAATCTCTACTGTTGAATGCGTCCAACAGAAACGCGGCGTCGGTGCTCCGACGCCGCGTCTCACCCTCACCCCCAAAAAACCGGATGGGAAACGAGGAGCTACGGGACGACGCCGATACTGCCCACGGCGTTGGTCAGGCCATCGCCGAAGTCGAGCACGCCTTCGTCCGTCACCTGACCGCCTGCAGCAAATCGCAGCATGCGGATCCCGCCATTCTCGGCGACGAAGACTCGACCCTTGTGCTGACCTTCGTCGATGGACACGGCGAACGCGGGGAGCTCTGGAGCGGAGCTGTAGGCTACCTCACCGCGTACGCTGAAGGGTTCTGCGGCGGTTGGGTCGTAGTCCAAGATCCAGAGCTTTTCTCCGAACCCTGACACTACCAGCGCGGCGTCGTCGAAGGGTGAGGTCACGATGTCGATGGGGTCTTCGATTGGGCTCAGCACCTGGGCCATGCTGGGAGACGCACCGAGCTTGGCGACGCCCACACGATTCGGGACGCTGCTGAAGCCAGCGTTGTCGCCCATCAGCGCGAACTTGCCGTCGTGGGTCACGACCAGCGTGGACACCTGGGCCTCTTCGTCATTGAAGACCGTGGTGCCAGCGGTGCGCGTCGGCGCGCTGCCCCACGCGAGGACGTGGAAGTCTTCTCCTGTCGGCGAATCGCCGAGATCGCGTGCGAAGGAGTAGGCGGTGTTCGGATCGTTCGGAGCGAAGGCGAAGCCGTAGGGGAGCTTCGCGTCCACGAGCTTGCGCTCGTTGCTCAGGCTGCCGTCGCAGCCGATGTCCACGGCGTAGATCCCGCCGCCGTTCTCGCGCCAGTTGCCGTCCTGGATGTAGAGCGATGAGCCGTCTGGAGCCATCACGAGGCCGCTTGCGTAGAACCCGCCTTCATACGCCGCGTGCACCACCTCCACCCCACTTGCCGTGAGGCGGAACACGCCGAGCTTGCCGTCGTCCTCTGCCACGAAGCCAATCTGACCGTCTGGTGTGAAGATAATTTCTCCAAGGAAATTTCGACCGAGATCGAAGGTCGAGCCGCGGGTGAGCGTCGTACCGTCGACCTCTACCAGTTCGTACACCGGCGCTTGTGCGCCGGTTGCGTCATAAGGATGCGAGACGACGAACTGCAGCACTGCGTGATCTGCTGGCGCGGTGGCGTGACAGCTGGTGCCGCCGGTGCCAGCCGTGCCTCCGCTGCCGCCTGTCGACCCACCGCTACCGGCTGAACCGCCGCTACTTCCGCCGGTTCCCCCCGCGCCGCCACTGCCACTCGAACCAGCCGCGCCGCCGGTGCCTCCTGCCGCGCCCGCGCCCTTGGAACCTGTTGAGCCGCCGTCGTCACTGCCGCAGGCGAAACACAGGAATGGAACGAGGGCTGCAAAGACAGGGGCAATCGAGCAGCGCGAAAGCTGGGTAAGGGAGCGGCGCGGGATTTTCATGGCGGGAATGTAGGCGGGGGACGGTGCCGCTGGCAAGCCGACAAACGCTGCGTTCACGCGACTGGGGAGAGCATTTCCGCGCGGCGTAGTGAGGCATGGATGAAGCGCTGTTTTTCCAGACGGTATGACAACCCTGTCAGGGACACCGGGCTTGAAATTCACAGTAGTAGCGCGCCGCTCTTCGGCAAACCTGACCGGGGAAGAGCGCGTTTGGCAGCGTCGTAGACTGATCGACTTGCTTACTTTGGAGGCGACATGAAACTTTGGAAGACTGGTTTTGGGGTGCTGGTTCTGTGCGGCTTGGTGACTCAGGGCGCGTGCGTCCCAACGGGACCGCAGGACACGGAGAACCCCGCGGCGCCGGTGAGCGCGCTGGATGATCCAAGTCACCCAGGCCTCGAGTCGTGCACCAACGCTCAGGTCGAGTCGGAACTCCAGCTCGCGGTCGACTTCAAGGACAGCTGCCACGAGATGGTGATCTGCGGAGGCCTCTCGATGGCCTTCGTGAGCACCTTGGTGAGCGTGCTGTTCAACTCGGCATCAGGCAACGACACCGAGGCAGATGGCTTCCGCTACGTGGGTGAGGGGCGCTACGCCGCTGGTAGTCAGATGGAACTCACGCTGACGCTCGGCAAGGATACGAGCTTCGGCAAAGCCGGCGACGTGATCGACTTCGACGTGTTCCAGCTCGGTAACTACTTCACCAAGGCGACCGTCACTGCCAAGGCGTCCGTCGACACCAGCGGTGAGACCACGACGACGGTGAACGCGACCTACGAGGGCGCGCAGAACGGCGCCGAGCTGCTCGGTCTCGAAGGGGGCGCGAGCGGTGAGCTACACCTCGACCTGAACGAAATCGCGAACGCGCTGAGCGAGCACGTACTGATTGAGACGCGCATCCTGATGCGAGACTCCCGGGAAGCCAGCACGGTGAGCTATCAGCTCTACGCACCGCCGACCAAGCTGGGCGTCTACTTCAGCAATGGTCCGATGGACATGCAGCTAGTTGACGTCGCCGCACAGTCCACCACCGGGCAGGTGATGACGGTCACCAACTGGGCGATGGAGTACAAGACGGTGAGTGGTGGCGGCACCCTGGACGGAAAGATTGACTTCGAGGTGCGCGGGGGCAGCTTCGACTACGCGGCGCACTTTGTGTATCCGCACAGAAAAGAGCCGGACGTCACGCTCAACTGCTTGTGACCTTCACTGGGCGCGTGCTGCGGGCGAGCCAAGCCGCCCAGGCGATGAGCAAGAGCTGAATCAACGCGCGCAGCGGATGATAGAAGCCGGGAACCTGCATCCCATCCACCTGCACTCCGGCGAGCCAGTGATAGAGGTTCGCCGGATACACCGCGACGAGCAGCGCCACCACGCCCCACGCCGCCCAGTGCCGCGTCCTCGAGAGCGCCAAGCCGACGCCCAAGGTCAGCTCCGCCACACCGCTCACATAGACGATGAGCAGAGGGAACGGGAGCATGCTCGGCACGATCTGCACGAAGAAGCTGGGGTTCACGAAGTGCATCACCCCGGCGCTGGTGTAGAAAAACGCCATCACGTAGGCGCTGACGAGCTGAGCACGTGTCGGCATCCGCGTCGCATAGGGTCACACGCAGCGCGTGGCAAGCTTGGCGCGCTTTTACAATCGATGCGCAGGGGTTCCGCGTTACACCCTCACCCCCAAACCCGTGAGCTGCGGCGCGTATTGTTGACGAAGCAGGGTCCTGGGGTTGGGGTGAGGTAGCGACGAATGAGTGACATGAAGACGTATCAAGGTGGCTGTCACTGCGGCAACGTGCGGTACGAAGTACAGCTCGAGCTGGGCGAGGTGATGACCTGCAACTGCTCCATCTGCTCCAAGACGGGCACGATGCTAGCGTTCGTCCCTGAAGCGCAGTTCAAGCTGTTGCAAGGTGAGGAGTCGCTCAGCGACTATCAGTTCAACAAGAACGTGATCCATCACCTGTTCTGCAAGAACTGCGGCATTCGCTCGTTTGCGCGCGGAATCGGACCTGGCGGCCAGGTGATGGCGGCGGTGAACGTGCGCTGCTTGGACGATATCGACCTTGGAGCGCTGAAGATCAAGCAGGTCGACGGCAAGAGCTACTGATCGCTAAGCCGGTAGGCTCGCCTTGGGGTTCTTTGGGTTGTAGATCACCCAGATCACCTCACCGACCCCAGGCGGGTTCACTGTCTTCCATTCCCCACGGAATACGCCCCGGGGGGTTTGGAAGGAGTAGTGGGCGATCATCACCCGCTGATCGTTCTGACTCGATGCGGACGCGGTCACCTCTTGGACTCGCGCTTGGGCTGCGGTGCCGTGCCTGTAGACGCGGCGGCGCCCAAGGGCGATCAAGAACCCTGCAAAAGCCATGTCCCGCGCGCACTCTTCGCCTGGGCCACCGCCGGTACCCCGCGGTAATCAAGCATCCAGCCCTCCCAGGGCATGGGCATGGTGAAGGCAAAGATCGTGAAGATGATCATCGGGATCCCGCCGAACATCGTGCCGAACATCAGCATGAAGCCTGCGTTCCAGCCGACCGCGCCTGAACGAATGGGGCGCGGTGGCGGCGGTGGAGGGCCCTTGACCTGCTTCGGTCGCGGCGGCTCCAACGGTGGAGGCGGCGCGTAGCCCCACTGCGGTCCCCCGGGTTGTCCCGGTGCGCCCGGCTGACCCGGCGCGCCCGGTTGATTCGGCCACCCCACGCTCATGTTCCCATGTTCTCAGAACCTGGGACGCAGGCGCAACGTGAGCCCGCCTGGAGTTGAAGCTATTAAGGTATCCGACGCGGAAACTGCCGGGCTATTGCAGGCGGCGCAGCGCGAACTGCCACTCGGTTTCGCCAGACGCATCGGCGACGCCGAGTGCGTCGATGTAGCCAACGGATTCGACCCCCACCTCGGTCGCGCGATCCATCAACGCCCGTGCGTGGTACGGGTGGTGGTAGAGCGACCCAACCGTGGTCGGGACCTTCTCGGGCAAGGTGTTGTGCACCCAAAAGGGCGGGTCGTCGCTGGACATCAAGCCAAGCATGTCTACTTCCGCGCGGTATGCAGTGATGGCGGGCGTGGGCAACTCGTCGATGGTCTGCATGCCATAGAAGGAGAGCAACCGCTGCTCCATGCCCAGGTCTTCAGTGACTTGGACCAGATCGAGGTTGTACGGGGCGAAGACCACGGTTTGCCACTTCAGCAGGTCGTAGGTCGCTTGGGTGCTGTTGGCGATCACACCCAGTACGCGCGTGCTCTCATGCTCGACCGGGCTCTCAGCGTCGGGGCGCGCCATGTCGTCATGGAAGCCGAGCCACAGGCTCGTGCCGGCACCCGCAGAGCCCCCCCGTAACACGACCTTGGTGGCGTTCAGGTTGAGCTCGCTTGCGTGGTAGCGGATGAACTTGAGAGCTCGACGGTTGTCGCTCAAGCACTTGATCACACCGTCGCTGTCGACGTCATCGAGCACGCGGTACTCGAGACTCGCGTAGGCCACGCCTGCGTTGAGCAAGCTGCGGATGCCGTCTGAGTTGCCGTACTGGTCCTTCGAGCCGCCGGTGAATCCGCCACCGTGAATGAAGACGACGATCGGGGTTGGGGCGGCTGCTGCAGGCTTGAACAGATCAAAGCGCATGCGCGCGTCGGTGCCGTACGGAATGTCCGAGTAGAACTCGGTGCCGTCCGGGACGTCGAACGGAGCGGGTGAAGCAGCAGGCAACGTGAGGTCGTCGAGGTAGAGGTCGGCGTAGGGATCCACACCGCCGGTGCCGCCATTTGAAGTGCCTCCACTCGAGGCGCCTCCGCTCGAGGTGCCGGCGCTTGAAGTGCCGCCCGTCGCGGCACTTCCGCTCGCTCCCGCAGCTCCACCGCTCGCGGCGCCGCCGCTATCCGAGCCGGCGCTGCCACCCATCCCTCCCGCGCTCGTTCCCGAGCTGTCACTGCTCGAGCAGGCGTTGAGCGCCAGCAGGGGAACGAGGACCAGGCTGGTGAGGAGGCGTTGCATACCTCCTGCTTCGCAAGCTGCGTACCAAGGGCCCGGGCGCGAAATCACGCACGAATTGCCGCCGCTCTCAGCGCTCAGGCGAGGCGTGTGCGCCACGCCCGCTGCACGCGCGCAGCGCTCTCTTCGCGCCGCTAGCTCACGTGCAGGAGGCCGGGATTCATGCGTTCGAACGACAGCTCCCGCTGGATGATCTCCCGCGCTTCTTCCGGTTCCAGAAACTGCAGGTGACCCGTACGTTCGTTGAGGTGCGGTGGACGCTCTTGCACGGCCGCGAGCAGAGCGAGCCAGTTGGAGCGCAGGAACGGTCGCACGGCGTCCACGGCCTTGCGGGCGTGCGCGGTGAACTCCGCGGCGTCGCTTTCCGTGCTGGTCGCGCTGCTGAGCAGCTCGAGCAGCTGACGAAGCAGGAAGCCTTCGAAGGTGGGCGCGTAGAGCCGCGTTTCCTCGCCGGGAGCCACGAGCACGACGGGAGGAGTGTTGCCCGTGGCCCAGCTCGGATACCAGCACCACAGCTCTCCAGACGCTGTCTCAGCGAAGGGCACGGCGTCGGACGCTGCTTTCCAGCTCGTGGGAGGCAACCACTTGGCGATGCGCTTCAGCGACCACCACTGCACGCGGTCACCCAGCGTAGGCAATCCGTCGAGTGCGGATTCCTCATGCATACGGCGGAACACTCGCGGTGCGGAAAAAGCCCGCGCTGCCTGGAGTTGTCCCAGAAAATCTTGCGTCACGGTGTCCCCCTCAGCGGTAAGGTCCTCGATGGAGCCTCCGCTGCGTTCGTCCGGCAGCTTGTCAGAGTCAGGGGGAGAGTCAAGCGTGGCTCGGAAGTAGCTGCTCTCGGCTTGGATCATCTCGAGCAATAGTTCCGCACGGGAATGATAGGCTAGGGGTTTTCGTTGTGTGTCCGGGGAGTTTCGAGGCCCATTGCACTCGAATAGCTGCGCGCCTGCCTACTTCGGCGCGTTGGGTCTCAGCGCTGTGTGGCTTCTCGCGCCATCCGTAGCGCTTGTGCGAGGCGAGGTGGTGCGTCCTCGCGTTGATACGCCCGCTCCATGTAAGCGGCACAATTCGCTGCCTCGTCGAGCTCACCTAAATCGGAGTTACGCCAGCGTACGGCACTCCGGTGAGGTGCGCCAAATCACGGTCATACGTGGTCAGATCGTGGAGATCGAACTTCGAGAGGTGATCGTGGCCGCAGGCGCGCGCGAGCACCTGCATCAACTCGGTGGTGGCCTTGAACCAGTTGGTGAGGCGCGCGGCGGAGCGCTCGATGCTCAGCCGGCTGCGGAGCTTCGGATCTTGGGTGGCGATACCGACGGGGCACTTGTTGGTGTGGCAGGCGCGCATACCGAGGCAACCGATGGCTTGAATCGCGGAGTTTGCGACGGCGATGGCGTCAGCACCCAAGGCGAGCGCCTTGACGAAGTCTCCTTCCGTGCGGAGACCGCCGGTGATGACGAGCGTGACGTCCTTCGCGCCAATGGAATCGAGGTGGCGCCTCGCGCGCGCCAGGGCGATCATGGTGGGCACGGAGATGTTTTCCTTGAAGATCACGGGCGCCGCACCGGTCGCGCCGCCACGACCATCGAGGATGATGTAGTCAGCGCTAGCGCTCAGCGCGAAGTCGATGTCGCGCTCGATGTGCTGGGCGCTCAGCTTGAAGCCGATGGGAATGCCACCGCTTGCTTCTCGCACTTCATCGGCGACGCGGCGGAAATCTTCGGCCGTGTGCAGATCCGTGAAGGTGCTGGGACTGATCGCCGCGTTTCCCTCGGGAATGCCGCGCACCTCGGAGATCTTCCCTTTGACCTTCACCCCAGGTAGGTGCCCGCCGGTGCCGGTCTTGGCGCCTTGGCCGCCCTTGAAATGGAAGGCTTGCACTTGCTTGACCTTGTCGAGGGACCAGCCGAACTTCGCGCTCGCCAGCTCGTACAAGTAGCGGCTATTCGCGGCTTGTTCCTCGGGGAGCATGCCGCCTTCGCCACTGCAGATCCCGGTGCCGGCGCCTTCGGCGCCCATCGCGAGCGCCGTCTTGGCTTCTTCGCTCAGCGCACCAAAGCTCATGTCACTGACGAAGAGCGGCATGCTGAGCTCGAGTGGCTTCTTTGCGCGGGGACCGATCACCACCTGCGTACCCACCGGCGCGTCATCGAGCAACGGCTGACGCCAGAGCTGCGCCGTCAAGAGCTGGATGTCTTTCCAGCGCGGCAGCTCCGTCAGCGCGACGCCCATGGCGCTGGTCTCGCCGTGGTGGCCGACGTTGGACAAGCCGTTCTGCGCTAGCTCCTGGATGTGCCCGTTATACGGCTCTTGGGGTGTTCCGTGAGGATCTTGATACAGGCCGAGGTACACCTTGCGATCGTAGGGCTGCGGGTGCTTCTGCGTGAACGCCGCTACCTCACCCCCATCCACGAAGACGCTATCGCCTTCTACCCAGGCGCTGAATTTCGTGAGCACCTCACGGTTGTTGTAGGCACTCACGCCGGTATCCACGCGGTAATCCCAACCGTGGAGGCCGCAGATCAGGTTGTCGTGGTCGTCGACGGATCCGTCAGCTAGCAAGGCCCCGCGATGCAGGCAGCGGCCGTAGAGCACGGAGACGCTGGCGTCATAGCGGATCACGACGAGGTCGACGTCACCCACCAGGGCGTACGCCGGCTTGCGATCTTCGAGCTCGCTCCACTTCGCGACTTGAACGGGTTCTTTGGCTAGAGCTTCGGACATCGCCCGAGGGTGCGGAGGTCCGGACTGCGACACAAGGCGCCGTAGCGAGACACTGCGTTGCGCGGCGAATAGTCAGCCGCCTGTGCGTCACCCGCAGCGCAGTGGACGCGTCAACAGCCGCGGGTCTTGGCAGCGCGCTTCGCGGCTTTGACCGCGCTAGCCGTCGCTCGCAGGCCGTCGAACAACACGCCCAGGCGCCGGGTGCGCGTGGCTTCGTCTTGTTCGCCGCTGCTGAACACGCTCTTGGAGAGCATGATCACATCCTCCGCGGTGACATCGGCGCGCAGCTCCTTGGCGCGCTGAGCGCGCTTGACCAAGGCATCGAAGGCGGCGACGAAGCGCTTCTTGGCGGTCTTGACCTCGCCCGTCGGATAGCCGCCGAGAGCGTGGATGAAGTCCTTCTTCTTGTGGCTCTCCCGCGCCATGGTGTGGAGCAACTCGAAGAGCGCTGCGCCAGCGTCCGCTTTCTCCATCAGCGCCTCGGCGTGATCTGCAATGCGCTCCATGTGGTGCTGGAGGATCGCCCCAAACAGCGCCTCCTTGGTGGGGAAGTGGCGGTACACGGTGCCAACGCCGACCCCCGCGCGCTTCGCGATTTCGTCGATGGGCACGCTGAGCCCCAGCTCGGCGAACACCGCTTGGGCCACTTCGAGCACGTGCTGGCGGTTGCGCACAGCGTCCGCACGGCGACCCCCACGCGGGGATTTGTCGCCGCTCTTCGCGGACTTGGTGGGTGCTGCTGCAGCCGCTTTGGCCATCCCCTTCATTGTGCCCAACTCTTAAACGGAGTCGAGGTTCCGATTTGGGATTTAAACGGAATGGGGATTCCGTTAAGCTGCCATCGCTGGCGGCGCCCGCGCCGGTCACCAGGGAGGTCTCATGAGCGACGTAGCGAAAACCCCCGAGGAATTGTTCGAGGCCTTCCAGGAGGCCGCGCTCAGCAAAGATGCGCGTGCGTTTGCGGAGCTGTTCAGCGACGACGCGTGCCTGGAGTTCCCGTTTGCCGGGCTCTCATTCGTCGGCAAGTCGGCGATCTTCGAGCGCGCCAGTCAGGCCTGGGATAGCTCGCCGTTGCGCGCTCAGAGCTTTCGCGTGACCAGCTGCAAGCAGAACGACGACGGCTGCTTGGTCGCGGAGTACCAGGTGCAAGGCAACGCAGGCTCGGTTGCGCGACCGTTCAGCGTCAGCGGCGTGGCCGTGCTCGAAGCGCGGGACGGCAAGATCCAGAGCTTCCGTGAGTACCTCGACCCGGAGGGCCTCGCGGAGGCGAAGCGCCATGCGGTGGGTTCGCCGCGCTCGCTGCTCAGCGACTACTACCAGGCGATGCTGCTCAAGTCCGCCGACGCGCTAGCGGATTTGTACGCCGAAGACGGCGTGCACGAGTTTGGCTTCACCACCCCGAATCGTCCACAGAAGCTGTTCGGACGGGAGGCGGTACGGGAGTCCTACAGCGCCGGCTGGGCGAATCACCCGTTGGAGATCCAGCGCATCGAAAATGAGTTCGTGATCGACGGCGCGGACCCGGAGCTCGTCACTGCCCAGTGGCGCGCCCAAGCGACCATCATTGCCACGGGGAAACAGGTGAGGCTAACTGGCCTCTTGGTGCTGCGGGTGCGCGACGGATACATCGTTCACACGCGGGACTACATGGACGCGGTGGGTGTCTCTGAGGCCCTCGGGCGCGAGCCGTTTGCCGCGAAGCAAGAGGAACCGGAGCTCGAGCCACCGCTCGCGCTGGTGCATTCGAGTCCCAAGCCCAGCGCGCCTACCCGCGCGTGTCGGCGCTGACCTTCGCTTCCGACGCGATAACGGACCTGGACGCCGCTGGCGAAGCGTTCGTGCTCAGCAAGATCTTCCCGCGGCTCGGCGAGGTCGATACGACCGATGCGATCTTGAAGCTCTTGGCGTGAGCTGACGCCGCCAGCTCGCCACGGCGGCCACGGCGCGTGGCGCTGTTTTCGGGGCATATTTACCGGGCACGCATCCTGCCTAAGCGGCGGCCATGGTTGCCGTAGCGAGTCACAACGCGCCCATTCAGGGCAAGCCTCTTGGCCTGTGCTGCGTGGAGGCGAGCGCGCTGATAGGTCTCGAAGCCCACTCTATCCGTGTGGAAGTGTGCTGCACCCGTGGGCCTGCGCTGTTTCAGCTGGTTGGCCTCGCCGATGCTGCCGTGCGTGAGGCGCGGGTTCGCATCACGAGCTCCCTCGCACGCCTGGGTATTCTGGTCGACGAATATGCGCTGACGGTGAACCTCGCTCCGGCCGATCTCAGAAAGACTGGCGCGAGCCTGGACGTTGCCATGGCCCTTGGGGTGCTGGGTGCGATCGGCAAGCTCGACCCCAAACGTCTAGAAGGTGTGCTCGTCCTCGGGGAGCTTTCCTTGGGGGGAGAGCTACAGCCGGTGCGCGGTGTGTTGCCCCAGCTCGAAGGCGCGCGCACCCGCGGTCTGCGGGTCGCCATTGTGCCGCGTGGAAATAGGCGCGAGGCGGGCCTGGTGGAAGGCATGCAGGTGCTCGCCGCGGAAGATCTGGCGGCGGTGTACGCGCACCTGCTGGGCGAAGAACGCTTGCCAGAGGTACCGCTCACGGATTTCCAGCCAGAGTCCCAGGCGAGTCGTGAGCTCGACCTGTCGGATGTGCGCGGTCAGTCCCTCGCGCGGCGAGCTCTCGAAGTGGTCGCCGCGGGGGGCCACAACCTGCTGATGATCGGTCCGCCGGGGGGTGGCAAGACGCTGCTCGCGCGGCTCTTGCCGAGCATCCTGCCACCGCTCTCGTTCAGTGAGGCCATCGAGGCGACGGCGATTCACAGCGTGGCCGGTTTGATCGAACCGGCGCGTGGCGTGGTCAGTCGGCGACCGTTTCGTGCGCCCCATCACTCAGTCAGTGATGCGGCGTTGGTCGGCGGCGGAGAGCTTCCGCGGCCTGGCGAAGTGAGCCTGGCGCATCACGGGGTGCTCTTCCTCGACGAACTAGCGGAGTTCCGGCGGAACACCCTGGAGAGCCTGCGCCAACCGCTCGAAGATGGGACCGTGCTCGTGAGTCGCGCTCGAGCCCGCGCCGTGTTTCCTGCGCGAGCGATGGTCGTCGCCGCAGTCAATCCATGTCCGTGCGGATATTATGGTCATCCGCGCCGCCATTGCCGCTGTGGCGAGCTGCAGCGCAAGCGCTACCTCTCGCGGCTCTCGGGTCCGCTGCTCGATCGCTTGGACGTGCACGTGTCCGTGCAACCCGTGGCCGTCGAGGCGCTGACTAGCAAGCGATCGGGGGAGACGTCGGCTGTGGTTCGTGAGCGAGTGATCGCCGCGCGCCAGCGCCAGATCGCGCGTCAGGCGGCCGGGGAGACGCGGGCCCCGTACAACGCGCAGCTATCCGCCAAGGAAGTCGAGCTAGTGGCCAAGCCGGATCGGGAGGCGACCACGGTGCTGACGCGGTCGGTGAATCAACTAGGGCTGTCGGCGCGCGCATTCGTGAGGGTGCTGCGAGTTGCCCGGAGCATCGCCGACTTGGAGGGCGACGCGCGGGTGCGCAAGGCGCATGTGATTGAAGCGGTCCAGGGGCGCCTGCTCGATCGCGAACCGATTTAGGCCGGCACCTCACAAGCCAGTGCGACCGAGCGCGGTCGCTCTTGGGAACCAAACGTGTCCACGGGGAATGCCGTGCGGCAATAGGAGAAGTGCGCAATGAAGGACAGAGCAGAGAGCAAAACGGGCAAGGACGTAAAGGCCAGCAAGCCAGAGCTAGCCAAAGCTGGTGAGGCAAAATCCGGCGCGGCCAAGGCGGACGGGGCGGTTGGGGAGGGGATAGCGGTTTCCGTGGTACCTCCCCCCCAAACTCAGAGGCAGAACAAGGTCGAGCCGGCGCCGGCGAAGCTCGCTGAGGTGCGGGAGGTAATGGGCGCTGTCGAGAAGCAGTTCGGCAAGAACGCGATCATGCGCCTTGGAGATGACCACGCAGTGGAGCCGGTGGAGGTGATTCCGTCGGGATCACTTGCTCTCGATAAAGCGCTGGGTGTCGGTGGTTATCCGCGTGGGCGCGTCATCGAGATTTTTGGGCCGGAATCCAGCGGGAAGACCACGCTGACGCTGCACGCCATCGCCGAGCTACAGGCGGCGGGCGGAGTCGCGGCGTTCATCGACGCGGAGCATGCCTTCGATCTGCGCTACGCAAAGGGGATCGGCGTGAACCTGGGCGGGCTCCTGATCTCGCAGCCGGACAACGGCGAGCAGGCCCTGGATATCGTGGAGCTGCTGACGAAGAGCGGTGTCGTGGACTTGATCGTGATCGACTCAGTGGCGGCGCTGGTGCCGCGTGCGGAGATCGAAGGCGATATGGGAGACTCCCACATGGGTCTTCAAGCGAGGTTGATGAGCCAAGCGTTGCGCAAGCTGAACGGCGCCGCGTCGCGCACGGGCACCACGCTGATGTTCATCAACCAGCTTCGCCAGAAGATCGGCGTGGTGTTCGGCAATCCGGAGACGACCACCGGCGGCACCGCGCTCAAGTTCTACTCCAGCGTGCGCCTCGACGTGCGTCGCATCGGCAAGGTGCAATCCGGAGACGCCGTGGTGGGCAACCGAACGCGGGTGAAGGTGGTGAAGAACAAGGTCGGCGCTCCGTTCACTGAGGCCGAGTTCGACATCCGTTGGGGCACCGGCATCGACGCGGCTGCAGACTTGCTCGACGCCGCGGTCGTCACTGGCGCGGTCGCGAAGAACGGCGCGCACTACGCGAGGGACGGCAAGAGCTTCGCTCAAGGCCGTGAAAAGGCGCGAGAGGTGTTGATGGCGGACGCGCAGCTGATGGGCAGCCTGCACAAGGCAACCCGCGAGGCGCTGCTCAGCGTCCCGGTGGCGGCGTAGGCGATAAATCGGGCGGCCTCCGAGCGGGACTCGGGGGCTGCTCGGTGCCTAGTCCTGAGTTGGTTGCCCGGAGGAAATAGAATCCGACCGCCGCCGCGACCAAGCCAGCCACCGAACCGACTGCGAGGGACCAGCGCGGGCTCCAG
This sequence comes from Polyangiaceae bacterium, assembly GCA_020633205.1. Classification (NCBI taxonomy): domain Bacteria; kingdom Pseudomonadati; phylum Myxococcota; order Polyangiales; family Polyangiaceae; species Polyangiaceae bacterium. The sequence goes on along the minus strand of JACKEB010000010.1, from coordinate 1,483,479 downwards.
TGGTCGGCAATCCAGCCGACCAGCGGCGCGCCGAGGGGTGTGGTGCCGAGCGCCACTGCGAGCATGATCGCCAGCACGCGGCCTCGCATGTGTGGCGCTGTGTTGAGCTGAATGTAGCTGTTCGCGCCGGTCGTGAAGCTCTGTACGGAGACGCCGACGCTGACCAACGCCAGGCAGAAGGTGATGTAGCTCGGCGCCAGCCCAGCCAGAGCAAACGCGACTGCCATCGCCGATGCGCTCAAGAGCAGGCGCTTGAAGCTCGGCGCGCTCTGGCTCGCGATGAACAGTGCACCCGTCACCGAGCCGATCGCCATCACGGAGGTGGCGAGGCCATATTCGCCGGGGCCACGGCCGAACGTGATGGCAGACATCGTCGAGACGAAGATCGGCAAGTTGAGCGCAAACGTGCCGATGATGCAGAACATCAACATCGCGCCTCGTAGGTCGCGGCGTTGCCACACGTAAACGAAGCCATCGAACAGCTTGCCCGGCGACTGGCCAACGCGCCGCGTCTGCAGCTCCGCACCGCGCAGCTGCGTCAATGAAATCAGCACCGCGACGAACGACGCCGCGTTGAGCACGAACACCCAGCCGGTGCCGACACCCGCGATCAGCAGACCAGCCACTGCGGGGCCGATCATGCGCGCGGCGTTGAACGACGTGGAGTTCAGCCCGACTGCGTTCGGCAGATCCTTCGGCTCGACCAGCTCTGAGACGAACGCCTGACGAGCTGGCGCGTCGAACGCCGTCACGCACCCCAGGCCAAACGCAAAGCCGTAGACGTGCCAGAGCTGGATGTGACCGGACAGCGTCATCAGGCCCAGGCCGAGCGCCAAGAGCGCCAGCAGTGCTTGAGTCACGTACAGCAGCTTGCGCAGCTCGAAGCGATCCGCCGCGTAGCCCGTGAGCGGTAGCAACACCACGCGCGGGCCAAACTGCAGCGCCATCACGGTGCCGACCGCTGTGGCGTTGTGATGCGTGAGGCCCGTCAGTACGAGCCAGTCCTGCGCCGTGCGCTGCATCCAGGTACCGATGTTCGACACCAGCGCACCCGCCGCCCACAGGCGGTAGTTGAAGCCGTTCAAGGAACGGAAAGTGGCGATCAAGGGTCTCACGGTGCGCTTTCAGGAGCCGTCACAGAGCAGCGACGCATTCGAGGTATAGTGCGCCGCTCTTCGAGTCGGTAGGAGCGCGGAGGCACCAGCATGAAGGCAGGGCAAGCAAGTCGGACGGCGGTGATGGTGTGTCAGGGACGCGCTTGGGCCCATGCAGCAGGCAACTGTCCGCGCTTCAGCGATCCGACGGCGATGGATCTGCTGCCTGCGGACGCCGCGGAGGACGTGCGCGCAACCCTCGAAGGTCGCCTCCTACTCAGCCCGCGCAGCCGTTTCACGCGCACCCATTTGATCCGCAACGGCCTGGTGCAAGCCGTGCGCACGGTTGCCATCGATGATGCAGTGCGCAGAAAATCCACGCGGCAACTCGTGATCCTAGGCGCCGGGCTCGATGGTCGCGCCTGGCGCATGCCTGAGCTTCAGGAGACTACGGTGTTCGAGGTCGATCACCCCGACACCCAGCGCGCCAAGCAAGCGGCGCTCGGAGAACGCGCGCCGTGCGCCAAGGAGGTTCGCTTTGCTGCGGTCGATTTCACCCGCGACGACTTGGCGGAGCGGCTCGCTGCTTCAGGTCACGACGCTGAGCTGCCAACGACGTGGATTTGGGAGGGGGTCGTGATGTACCTCACGCCGGAGCAGGTCGAGGCCACGTTGAGCGTGATCCGGGATCGCTCAGCCAAAGGGAGCCGCCTGATCATCGTCTACCACCGCCCGGCGTGGGTGCTGAAGCTGGTGAACCTCTTCGTGTCGCGCCTGGGTGAGCCGTTTCGCTCCACCTTCTCCGAGGGCGCGATGCGCGCGTTGCTCGCGCGCTATGGCTTTCAAGTGAGCGAAGACCGGAGCGCGGCGGAGGTCGGTGGGTCGTTGTCAGCGGCGGTAGGCCAGGCCACGCGCTTCGCGACCCACCTACGGATTGCCGTTGCAGACAGCTAGCGCACAGTCCACGAAGGCTCGCAGCTTGGGCAGCTTCCTCGAGGAAGCGGGGTAGTAGAGAAATAGCCCTGGGACGCTGACGCTGAAGCTCTCTAACACGGCCTTCAAGCTTCCCGCTTCCAGCTCCGGAGCCACCTCGGGTAGCGTCGTGTAAGCCAAGCCGAGGCCATCCAACGCGGCTTGTACGAGCACGTCGTGATCATTCGAGACGATGTTGCCGGTCACCGCGATTTCCAGGTCTTTGCCGCGGCGTTGGAACTCCCAGCGATACTCGTTCTCGGAGGCCAGGGAGTGCCAGCCGAGGCAGGTGTGCTGGAGCAGGTCTTCGGGCCGCTTCGGTACGCCGTGGGAAGCGAAGTACTCCGGCGAACCCACGACGACGAAGCGGATGGGGGCGGTGAGGCGAGCCGTCAGCATGTCTTTCTGCGTGGACTCCCGAGAGCGTACACCCGCGTCGTAGCCGTCGGCGACGATGTCTACCGTGCGGTCATCCACCGTCACATCTACGGTCACGTCGGGGTAGCGCTTGGCAAACTCCAAGAGCACCGGGGCGAGTCCACAGCGGACGGCGACTCGGGGCACGCTCAAGCGGAGCTTGCCCCAAGGCGGCTCGTCACCGGCTCCGATCGCGCTGAGCGCGTTCTGTGCCGCACGGATAGACCCGCCTGCCTCGCTCACCAGCCGCGCTCCGACATCGGTCACTCGCACGCTGCGCGTGCTGCGCACGAGCAGCACCACGTCGAGCTCAGCTTCCAGCTGAGACACGGCTTGGCTCACCGCCGAGGGCGACATGCCCAACACTCGAGCGGCTTTCGAGAAGCTCCGCAGCTCCGCCACGCTGAGGAAGCTTGCCAGGCGCCCCAACATGCCGCCCCGAATGACCACCGGCTGCTTCATGGTTGGCTTCGGATTGCTACGGTTCACTTAACAATCCTCGCTCCCCCAGGAAGCGCCGTCCAGCTTCAGGCGTGTCGACCTTCCAGGGCGTCGGGCTCGCCGCCGCTCAAGAAGCGCCGCATCATCTCGCTCTGCAGAAACTCATGAGGAAAGCCCAGCGGCTGGCGTGTCTCTGCATCGAGGCGCGCCAACTGCTCCGGTGTCAGCTTCACGTCGAGGCAGCCGAGGTTCTGTTGCAGCTGCTCGAGGGTCCTGGCGCCCAGGATCGGAATCACCCGGCTCTGACCGACGCGCTGGTGCTGGATCCAGGCGAGGGCTACCTGAGCCGGCGTCGCTTCGACCTGTGCGGCGATCTCGCTGACTAGCTTTGCGATGCGCAGGGAACGTTCGGGGATCCCATTTGCTTGGAGGCGCGTCGGCTCACTGCCGGGCTTGGCATACTTGCCTGAGAGCACGCCAGCAGCCAGAGGCGCCCAGGCGGTGACACCCAAACCCAGCGCCGCGGCCATGGGGAAGAGATCGCGCTCGGCGCTGCGTTCGACCAAACTAAATTCCACCTGGATACCCACGAAGGAGGACCAGCCGCGCAGCTCACTGAGAGTGTGGGCCCGGGCGATGTCCCAGGCCGGCGTGTCTGACACCGCGACGTACAGCACCTTGCCCATGCGCACCAAATCGTCCAGCCCGCGCAGGATCTCCTGCCACGGCGTCTCGTTGTCCCGAGCATGCAGCCAGTACACGTCGATGTAGTCGGTGTTCAGCCGGCGCAGGCTCTCGTCGATCGAGCGCAGCATGTTCTTGCGACCGTTGCCCGCTCGCCGCGGGCCGCCTTCCCGCGCTGGGGTGTACTTGGTCGAGACGACGTAGTTGTGGCGGTCGCTCGAGATGAACTCGCCCACCAGGCGTTCGCTCTCGCCGGCCGCGTACAGATGCGCGGTGTCGATGAAGGTGCCCCCGGCGTCCGCGAAGGCTCCCAACATGCGCAGACTTTCTTCCGCGCTGGTGCCGAAGCTCCGAGGGTCGCCGAAGGTGATCGCCCCGAGGCAGAGCTCTGAGATGCGAAGACCGCTGTTTCCAAAGGTGAGCTGTTTCATACCCCTGGTTGTGGGGCAGCCGGATTGCGAAGTGAACGGCCAAGATATGAAAGCAGCTATTAAGCATTACTTCAGAATGGCTGGCCCGCGCCGAGCACTGCGCTTGACGAGTCCAATTAGAGCTACCATTCTAGAATAGTGGCTCGCATTGCGAAGTTCAGCGACGACCAGCTGATTGAGGCGGCTCGTCAGCTCATCCTGGAGGGAGGCCCCGGCGCGGCCACCGTCAACGCCATCGCCAGCCGGGTGGGCGCGCCGGTTGGCTCCGTCTACCACCGCTTTCGCTCTCGCGAGCTGATCCTGGCCCATGTGCTGCTGGACGCCGTGGCTGCGTTTCAAGAGCCCTACCTGGAGTTCGCGAGCCGCCCCGAGGCGACGCCTGGAGGCATCGCGGCGCACTTCATCGAGTGGGTCGTGGCCCATCCAGAAGACGCAAAGCTCTTGGCGCTGTATCGGCGTAGCGAGTTCCTATCAGGCGCCGTTCCCGAAGAGCTGCGCGCCCGCGCCGAGCGCCTGCAGACGGAGATCTACGAGTGGATGCGGCTCTTGTGTCGGCGCTGGTTTGGCCGGGTCTCCCAGCGCGCAGAAGACGCCGTGCGCCTTGCGCTACTCGAAATTCCGTACGGCGCTGTCAGGGGAAGGCTCGGGCGCAGCGAGCGTTTCCCAGAGGATCTAGCGCGACTGGTGGCTGCCGCGGCGGACGCGGTCATCGCCAGCGCGAAGGAGAAATAGCCATGGAATTCGCCAATATTCATCAACGTTGGATGCCTGGGGACGCTGGGCGAGCCGCCCAGTTGCTGGACAGCTTGGCCGGTCCTGGAGATCGCCTCTGGCCCAAACAGAGCTGGCCAGCGATTCGCTTTCCCCAACCGCTCGAGGTCGGGGCGCGCGGCGGACATGGACCGATCCGCTATCGCGTCGAGGCGTACGAGCCTGGACGCCAGATCAGCTTCCGGTTCCTGCCGGAAACGGGCTTCGAGGGCAGCCATTGGTTCGAGGTGGTGCCCCGGGATGGGGGCATTCTGTTGCGGCACGGACTGGAGGCTCGCAGTGGCTTCTTTGGCAGCCTGTACTGGAGCCTGGCGATCCGCTTCTTGCACGATGCGCTGGTGGAGGACGCTCTGGATAACGCCGAGCGGGCGCTGACCGGTGACGTGAAGCGCCCCGCCCGCTGGTCTCCCTGGGTCAGGGCGCTCCGGCTGGGGATGCGCGCTCTGAATCGGGTGCCTGCCGAGGCGTCTGCGGTGTGATAGCCTCGGTCGGCGATGGCTCGAAGTAGCGTGGCGCTCGATGTGGTGCGTCCCGCGCTCCGTGCAGCGACAGCGCACGGGGTGAGGGACGCGCTGCTCGTTGCCGCGAGGATTGATGCAGCCCAGCTCGACGATCCCAAGGCGCAAATCACCGAGCGGCAGCACGCGGCGCTGTGGGAAGCCCTACCGAGGCTGACGGGTGTGCCGGAGATCGGGCTCGAGGTGGGGCGCGTGCATGCCCTGCCGGAGACGTTTGGCCTACTGGGCTTTCTCGCCGCAAGCTCCGAGACGATTGGCGAAGCCCTCGAGCAGATCGTCGCGTACCACGCCCTCGTGAGTCGGCGCAGCCAGATTGAGCTGCTGCTGGGGCGCCGCGCGCGCATCCAAATCGCGTCCGTCGACGGTCAGACGTGGCCCGCGGCGTTGAGCGACAGCTGGGTGGCGACTTACGCAACCCTTCCGGCGCGGGTCACCGGTACGCCCGTCGCCGCCGAGCGCGTTGGGGTCATGCACGCGAAGCCTACGTACGCTGAGGTGTACCCCGCTTCACTTGGCGCTCGCGCCGTGTTTGGGCAGCAGCACAACTTCGTGGAGTTGCCGCGGGAGGTACTGGAGCTGCCGCTCTCCGGTCGAGCTCCGGAGCTCGCTGCTGTATTGAGAGGCGCGGCGCGTGACGCGCTCGAGCGCTTACCAGAAGAGGACTTGCTCCTGGCGCGGCTGTCGGCCCTGACCCTCGAAGCGTTGCCGCGCGGTAGGCCGAAGGTCGACGTCCTGGCTCGGCGCCTGGGTCTTGGCGCGCGCTCCTTGCAGCGGAGGCTGATGGAGCGCGGACTGACCTACAGCGCGTTCCTCGACCAGACGCTGAAAAAGCGCGCTGAGGAGCAGCTCGAGCACACTGCACGCGGTGTTTCCGACATCGCCCTCGAGCTAGGCTTCGACGACGCGAGCGCTTTCGCGCGGGCCTTCAAGCGCTGGACGGGTACTTCGCCCAGTGCCTGGCGCAAGCGTGCCAGCTGCTAGTGCCAGTTGGTAGAGCTGCTAGAAGACGCCAGCGTGCTGCAGCATGAAGCCGCTGCCGCCGCCAAGGGCACTGCTCGAGGTGCCCGGGTTGAAGTCCTGGACGACGTCGAGGTAGCGATGCACTCGCCGGCTCGCGAAGTAGTCCAGCGTGATCAGCACCAGAGCCTCGCCGGCCAGAGCCATGCCGGCGCCGGTGAAGGCTTCCTTTTCGCTCAGCGTGCCGTAGCTCGCGAGCCCTGCGCCGACGAACATCGCGCCGATTTCCGCCCAGCGGTAGAGGTCGAAGCGATCGGCGATGCCTTGCAGGCGCTCCGTCTCGCGCTTCTTGTATCCGCTCGGATCCGTCTTGAGTTCCCGGGTCAGCTCGTCGTGCTTGGGATCCAACGCGAGGTTGTAGGTCACTGCCAGGATACTCGTGAGTACACCGAGGCCGATGGTGGTGTACCCAGCTCCCTTTGCTAGGTCGTCGTCGCGTGTCGCCAGGACGACGCCGCCGCCAGTGGTGAGCACGCCGACTCCGAGGAACAAGAACGCATCGCGCCGTTCGCCGGAGTACCACTCGTCCATCGCGGCCTGGGGGTTTGAGCGGCGTTTGCGGACTGCGCGTGAGCGTTGCCGCTCATCAGCAGTGAGCCAGAGAAGGAGACCAAACAGACCAGCAGCGTGAGGAGCCGTGCAAAGGACATGGCAGGCCATATCGGCTCGGAACCCACAGGCCGCCATGCCGTTCGCGACAGGCGTCATGCCGAAGGTGACAAACCGAAGTCAGTGCTCTTTGCGGATCAGGCCCAGCACTCGCGGCTTACCGTCCAGGCGAAAGTGCACCTGCATCGCTGGCTTCACATCACGACCGCGCACCACCCGCAGGCGGCTGACGGTGTAGCCCTTTCCACGCGCTGGGACGCAGATCCGGCCGTCTTTGTGTTCGGTGTGCTCGCTCTTCACGTGGTCGTCTGCATCGAGCACCTCCACGACCCCCGAGCGTGCGAGCCCGTACACCAAGCCGAGATCGATGGCACACAGCTGGAGCGTACCCTGAGCGTCACGCTCGAAGTGGAAGTCGTCCAGGGGGGACAGCGCCTCGAGGTACGCCTTGCCCACCTTGCGCTGGCGCTTGAGCAGGGTATCGACCACATAGCTCGCGGCGTCGGCGTCGCTCAGCTGCCCCCGCTTTACTATTTCCGTGAGGATTGAACGGTCGAAGCGCATCACCAGCTTGGCAGCCCAGAAGGCGTCGACTTCATCCAGTTCGTAGAATGGCCAGTACGGATACGCCTCGCGCCACTCGCGGGGGTCGAAGGGAGAGGCACCAAACGGCCCGACGGAGAGCCAAGGCGTCTCCTTCACGTCCTCCCAAGGTCGCTTCCAGAGGCCCAAAGACACCAGGGCGCGCGATTGGTTCTCCCAGTCCCAGGCGTACTCGAAGCCGTCTTCGTGGCGGTTCTTTTCCGCGGGGTGACCGCCCATGGCCTCCCCAAAGTCGAGGAAGTAGTGGCGCAAGAAGCGCCGCCCGTTCTCCTCCACGTACAAGTCGAGGGTGTTGTCCTCTTTCATGTCGGTGTGGTTGAGCCATGCGCCAATCACGCGCATCCCACGCACTTCTCGGCGATGCTCGTGGGGGACCAGATCGTTCGGGTCGTCGCCACGCAGGCCCTTGGCCGGGAACCCGCCTTTGGGCACGCCTTCTAGAAACTCGCTGGAAGACGCGCGGTAGCGACCGTCGGCGAGCCGTGGGGCCTTGGCCAGGGCTTCCTCCACGTCCGCCACCGTCATCTTGCGCTTCTTGCCGAACTCGTCTTTGAGCTTGGCGTCTGGCCCGAGCTTCAGTTCGTTCCGCGCGAAAACGAAGAGGTCGTCGTTCGGGACGTTGTACCCGGCGGCCCAAATCACCCGGTTGACGATCACGCTCACCGAAGTCTGGAGCTCTGGGTTCTCCTTCGTGTCGAACTTGATCACGAACTTCCGGCCCTTCGCGTCTTTGGCGAAGAAGCCGGGGTTCGCGCCGCCCGCTTTGGCTGAGGTGATGGTCAACGGGAGGGTCGGCGGCCCCGCATCGGAGGTGCCGGTCGCGGCCTCCTCTGGGGTGAGCTGGCGCACGCCGATGCGATTGGTGAACCAGCTGCTATCGGGGACCTCTTCTAGCGCGTTGGTGTTCCACGCCGGTTCCTTGTCAGGCAGGCTCAAGACCCGCGTCAGCTGACCGTGCACCATCACCTCGGAGCCGAATGGCAGCGGGAAGAACTCTCGCTCTTCGGGCTCCGCAATGTTCGCGGTGTCGCTCACACGCCACACGATGGGCTGATCTTTGAAGTGCTCGGTGGAACCGGCGCAGCCAACCAGAGCGAGCACGAGCGGGGCCAAGTGGAGGTGAGAGAGCTTCATAGCTGGCGGTTCCTCTTGTGGAAGAACTCCAAGGGCGAAGTGGTCACGAAGAACGTGAACTGATCACCATAGGCGAGGTCGATGCTCAGGACGACGTCTTCATCCGTGTGGATCAAGAAGCCGCCGCCGGCGCCGACTTTCCAATCTTCGAAGGCTGATGAGCCCACCAGGGTGTCGAAGTCCCGTCCCACGTTACCCGCATCGACGAACAGCTTGCCGCTCAGCAGCTGGTGGATGGGGTAGCGGTACTCAGCCGTGGTGACGGCGGAGAGCTTGTCTCTGAAGCGATCTGACAAGTAACCGCGGAGATCGTGAACACCGCCCAGACGCGGTAACTCGACGAAGGGGATGCGCTCCTCATCGCCCACCACGCCCTCCAGCGCGGCCCGCAGCGCGAGCACTCGTGTGTGGCGATAGAGGTCGATGAACTTCGTCATTTCCCCGCCAAAATGCCAATAGCGGAAGCCTTGGGCGGGGACCACGGCGCCGCCCAGCAGCTCGAAGTAGCTGCCCTCCGACGCGAACTCCTGGTCACGAGTATCACGCACCACGGTCAGCCCGAGCTCGAGGGAGTTCACCCCGTCGTCGAAACCGGATATCCGTGCGGTATCATAGACTTGTTCGATGGAAGGCTCGGGGAAGTCTCGTTGTTCGCGGTCGAAGCGCCGCCGGTTGTACACGCCAAACAGCCCAAGCTTCGTGAGGTTGCCTTGCTCGCCCAGGGTCCCTCCAGCGCGCACCAAGCCCAAGACGCGTTCTTGCTGGAAGCGCGTGGCGATGTTGGTGTCCCGAGGGCCGAGTCCGCTGCCGCTCGTCGACTTCTCCTCACCCCCAAACCCGAAGAAGAGGATGCCAGGTTCCCTTTCGTAGCGTGTGCGCGTCTCGAGCCACAGGCGTGAGCCGCCAACCCGGTCGCCCTCGAAGGCTGTTTCGTAGGCTTGCACGTAGCGTCCGCCAAACTTGCCGGCGAAGGACAACTCTTCTTCGTGACCTGCGACGTCGTTGTCGAAGACCTTCAGGCCGTAACTCAGCCCGTAGCCGGTCTCCGATGCAACGGTTGGGTAGAAGCCGGCGGTGTGCGCCTTGTCGAAGTAGAACAGATCGATCACCCGCGGCACCACGGCGTAGCGATCGATGCCCGTGAGGAGCACCTCGAGGGGCGTGAACACAATGTCGACCAGGAGCTTCGCCGGGAACAGCACCGCGCGGGCCGGCAGCAACACATAGTCTTCGCTCTCCCAGCCGGGCTTCTCCGTGTAGCCGTGGGCGTCGTCCGGACGCGTCGCTGGGCTTTGCTTGCTTTCGTCGTAGCTCCTGAGTGGAGTGCCCGGTTGCGAACCCGAGCGTGGAAATGTGTTTCCCTCGGGATCTTGCTTCGGTTTTTGGGGGGGAGGGGGCTCCGGTTCTTCGTCGTCAGGCGCTGGCGCTGCCGGTTCCGCAGCTGGATCCGTGGGCTGCGCCTGGGCGCTGGGTACGGTCGCCAGCTCGCTGAACAGCAGCGCGAAAGCGAGAGGGAGCTGTCTCTTGGGACGGAAGCGATGCATGGTTCCACGCGCAGCCAAGCGGCTTCGCGGGATTCACTATACGGCGCCCCGCTGACTAGCGGGAGTACCCCCGGAGCCGACCGTAGACGCGTTCGAGCTCCGAGTCGTCAGAGGCTGCGGCATTGCGCGCCGGCGTGAGCATTTGCCGCAGTTGTTGCGCAACTGGGTCGTGTCGATCGGCTTCTTCATGAAGTGCGCGGGCCACCCACGAAAAGGCCTCGATGAGGCGCGGGGCCACGCTTGAACCGACGTGATCTCCGTGGCGCAACAAGTGGTATTCGTGAGGCACGTCTAGGTCCCAGAGCACGCGATGGTGGAACTCCGCGCCGTCGTGGGCGCTGAGCGCGTCGTCGCTACCCGCTTCCAAGCGTATGGCGAGCTGACTCAGCTCCGAGGCGTTGCGCTCAGCGCGCTGCGCCGGGTGATCTGCTGCAAAGAGCGTGGCATCCCGGTCCTTTCCCAGGAGTCGTGCCGGCACCTCGGGCGGGTAGAAGTAGCGGTTACGCAGGGGACTCGTTGTGGCATCCAGCGACGGCTCGAGCATCGGCGCGGTAGCAGAAACCGCGTGGAAAGTATTGGGTCGCGAGAACGCGATCTTCAGCGCGCCATAGCCGCCCATCGAGATCCCGACCAGACCTTGGCGATCCGAGAGCGCCACGTGGTCGCGCAAGGCTCGTGGGGCGTCGACCGCAATTCGGGTCTCGAACTGCCAGCCGCGCTCGGCGTCGTCCAGATAGAAGCAAAATGGCGGCACCTCCACGCACGCGATGCAGAGCGGCAAGAGGTCGCCTACCGCCCACGCCGACTCGATTGAAGGGCGCAGGTCCGAAAGGTTTTCGACTTGCCCTCCGCCGCCGAACAAGAACAGACACAGCGGCACTGGATGATCGCCCTCTGGACGCAGTGTGAGGCAGTCAAACGCAACTGAAGCGTGATCATCTCGCAGATTGAAGCGTTGCAGCGTCCCCATGACTCGAGGCTAGGTCTAGGTGCTCCCCGTGCCAAGCGTCGCGGCGACTCAAGGTCTGGCGGCCCCGATCACGTTGCTGGCATCACGAATCTGACGCGTGACCTGGCCGTACCGATCTACTCAACCGAGCCGGTGCATCAGCTGATGCACAGCCTCGAGGTGCCGAAACGAGAACAGTGGGGGCCCACGTTCGGCGACGAGTGGGTGAAGGCGTGGACCTACCCCACGAAACATGTTTCCTCAGGGCAAGTCGTTGAGATTGACGGCGTCAGCTATCGTGTCGAGGACCTCGGCGCCGGCGGTGACTCTGACGCGAACTCCGTGTGGTTCATCGACGCGCCGGTGAAGACGGCGTTCTTGAGTGACTTGGTCTTCAACGGGCCTCACTCGTACGTCGCCGACGGTCACAACGCGACTACCTCTTGACGTTCATTGGTGAGGTTCAACAGCATCGGGGCCAAGCCCTCACATTGCCTGACTCCGCGAAGCAACAAATCCGTGAGAAGATGCAGGCCCGCTACCCCGGAGCCGGACTCGAGTTTTTGATCGACCCCAGCGCCGACGCCATCGCACGCGAGCTCGGCTGAACGAAGCGACGCAACCCCTCTATGTCGAACCCCGAAGCCGCCCTCGTCATCCAATCCCGTGAAGAGCTCGCCGAGTTGCTCACGGAGGCGTGCGAGATCGAGCACAACCTGATGTGCTGCTACCTGTACGCGGCATGGTCTCTCAAGACCGCGGAGGACGGCTTGGAGGGCGCGCAGCTCACCGCGGTGGAGCGTTGGCGAAACAGCATCGTCAATGTCGCCATCGACGAGATGGCGCACCTCGTCAACGCGAACAACTTGCTCGTGGCAATCGGTGGTCCGCCACACCTCAGGCGTCCGAACTTCCCGATCCCGCGGGGCTATCACCCCGCGGACATCGTGGTGGAGCTCCACCCCTTCGATCAGAGCACGATCGATCACTTCGTGTTCCTGGAGCGGCCAGAGGGGGTGGACCACCCAGATGGCGCCGGCTTCTCTCATTCCGTGCGGTATCGCCGCGTGTTCAGCTCGCAGATGCTGCTGCCCTCGGCTCAGGACTACGGCACGGTCGGTCATATGTATCGTGAGGTGCGCGCGGGCGTCGAGCGGTTGGTGGCGACCCTGGGGGAAGAAGCGCTCTTCGTTGGTGACCCAGCGGTACAGCTTGGCCCTGACCTGGTGAACCTCGAGGGTGTCGTTGCGGTCGTGGATGCTGCTTCCGCCTACCAAGCAATCGACGAAGTCGTGGCGCAAGGCGAGGGCCACAGCGAGGAGTCGCCCGACTCTCACTATCGACGTTTTCGCGCGATCCAAGACGAATATCGTGAGCTCCAGGCGGCGGATCCGAGCTTCGTCCCGGCGAGGGACGTCGCGAAGAATCCGGTGCAGCGGTTTCCTCCGGCCCCCGAGGGCAAGACCTGGGTGGAGGAACCAAGCGCCGCGCGAGTGCTCGACTTTGGCAACGCCATCTACAACCAAATGCTACGACTGCTTGCGGTTGCGTACTCCCCCGTGTCCGCGGGCGAACGACGTGCGGCGGTGGATGAAGCCGTTGCAATCATGCACGCGTTGCCGGATGTCAGCGACGTGTTGACAGCACTTCCCGCTCGACCCGAAGGCGGAGAATGCGCTGGGATCTCCTTCGCGATGACGCGCCAACTGCGAGTCCCAGGGGCGGCCTCTGCCATGCAGCTCCTCGCGGAGCGAACTGACGAGCTTGCGCGGGGCGCTGAGTTGCTGAAGGACGTTTCCCCGAGGTTTGAGGCCATCGCGAGCAACCTGGTTGGCAGCGCTGACCGGCTCCGCGCACAAGCGCCGGAGCGCCCGCGGAGGCGCCTCGACGTGCTCCCCGAAGCTCCTGCCGCAGTTCAGCCCGCCGCAGTTCAGCCCACCGCAGCCCAGGCGGCGGCACCCGCTGAAGCCGCAGCGGACGAACCTGCCGCGGAGGTGGTCGAAGGCCAAGCGCTGACTCTGAGCTTCGACAGCAAGCGTTGCATCCACGCCCGCTTTTGCGTGTTGGGCGCGCCACGGGTCTTCCTCGCGAACACCCCGGGAGAGTGGATCTATCCAGACCAAATGCCGGCTGAGGAGCTGGCGGCGATCGCCAGGCGCTGTCCGTCCGGTGCGATCACCTACACGCGCAAGGACGGCGGCTTCGACGAACAAGCGCCGGAGGTGAATACGCTGCACATCCGGGAGAACGGGCCGTACGCCGTGGTCGCCGACCTGCACGTGTCAGGGCAAGACCCGCGTTTCCGCGCGACACTGTGTCGTTGTGGCGCCTCCAAGCACAAGCCGTACTGTGACGGCAGCCACAACGCTGCGGGCTTCGCGGCGAGCGGCGAGCCCGCCACCGGGGACACCACCAGCCTCGCCGCGAGAGACGGTCGCTTGACGGTGGAGCCCCTGCATGACGGTCCACTTTCGGTGAGCGGCAACCTGGAAATCTGCGCCGGCACTGGGCGCACCGTCGCGCGGATCACGCGGGCGAAGCTCTGCCGGTGTGGCGGCTCAGCGAACAAGCCATTCTGCGATGGCACCCATCGCCGCATTGGTTTCCGCTCGGAATCTTAGTCCTCGACGAAGTCGCGCAAGCGCCCGAGGGAGGCGAACCTGCGCTTGTCTGGCTTGGGTAGTAGTCGCTTTCGGGCCCGTTCCTGAGCGGCTAACGCTGTGACACACAAGCGAAACAATCGCGCGGTGCTGTGCGGCCAAAAACGTGGGCCTCCGGGGCGCGGCGGGTTGCAGAAGGGATCTCGCTTGCCTTGCCTAGGGGCCCGGGCATGATGAGCAAGCTGCCTTGGGCACTATCGCTTCGGCTTCGTGGTCGGCAGCGGCCTGCGAATCGTGTGAGATATGTTCTCGTTTACTCCTATCCGTGTGCGCCGTTTCGAGTCCGTCCCCGCCTTGCCTGAGCCGCTGGTTCCGTTACTGGAAATCGCCAACAACCTTGGCTGGAGCTGGCATCACGAGTCGGTAGATTTGTTCGCGCGTATCGACCCCAAGCTGTGGCACGCGACGAAGCACAACCCGCTGATGTTGCTGCGTCGCTGCTCACAGACGCGCCTGGAACAGCTCGCGACCGATGAGTCCTACTTGTTCTTGTTGCAGACGGTGCAGCGTCACCTGACCGAACATCACCCCTCGCCGGGTTGGTTCGAAGCACGCCATCCTTCCGCTAGCGACGCCACGATTGCATATTTCTGTGCGGAATTTGGCTTGGCCGAGTGTTTTCGCAACTACTCTGGCGGCCTTGGGATCCTGGCCGGCGATCACCTGAAGAGCTCCTCGGGGCTTGGGGTTCCCCTGACCGGCGTGGGGCTTTTGTATAGCCGCGGGTATACCCAGCAGGAGATCGACAAGTCGGGCTTTCAGCAGGACTACAGCCCCGATCTCGATCTCTACAACTTGCCGCTCCGACGCATCATCGCGGAAGACGAGTCTCAGGTTGTCGTCAGTGTCGAGTTTCCTGGTCGCGAGGTGAAGCTCGGGTTGTGGGAACTCTTGGTGGGGCGCGTGCGGCTGATCTTGCTCGACGCGAACCTGCCTGAGAACTCCCAGGAAGACCGCGAGATCACCTCTCAGCTCTATGGCGGTGACCAAGTCACGCGCATCAAGCAGGAGCTCGTCCTGGGGGTTGGCGGACGTCGTGCCCTGGCGCGCCTGGGTATCACCCCCAGCGTCCGGCACATGAACGAAGGACACGCCGCGTTCCAGGCGCTGGAGCAGATCCGCATGTCGATTGAAGCAGACGACCTGAGCTTTCAAGAAGCGCTGGTCGCCAACGCTGCGGGGAACCTCTTCACCACGCACACTCCGGTTCCCGCAGGTATTGACCGCTTTCCGAACGAGCTCGCGCGAGAGTACCTGGCGCCCCTCGCGCCGGGGCTGCGAGTCGAGGTCGAAGACTTGCTGCGCCTCGGACACGTGAAGCCTGACGACGCGCACGAAGAGTTCTCCATGGCGGTGCTCGCGCTGCACACCAGCCAGCGCGCAAACGGCGTCGCGCGGCTGCATGGCCGCGTGAGTCGCGCGATGTGGTCCGAGCTCTGGCCGCAGACCCCGGTGCAAGACGTGCCGATTGGTCACGTGACCAACGGCGTGCACTTGATGAGCTGGATCGGCGTCGACCTCGCGGAGCTACTCGACCGCTACCTACCGCCGCGCTGGCGCTCGCACCCCGAGGAGCATGAAGTCTGGAGCGGCGTAGAGCAGATCCCCGAGGAAGAGCTGTGGCGAGTTCATGACACGCGCCGTCATCGCCTCGTCCGCTACTTGAGGGGACTGTACGAGGACCGCGTAAAGCGCAACGGGGAGACGCTCAATTCTCCGCCGCCAGAAGAAGTCTTCGACCCCAACGCGTTGACCATCGGCTTCGCTCGGCGCTTCGCCACCTACAAGCGCGCCGACCTGGTGTTCTCGAACGCGGAGCGCTTGAAGCGCTTGCTGAGCGACGCTGAGCGCCCCGTGCAATTGGTGTTCGCTGGCAAGGCGCACCCAGCAGACCTCGCCGGCAAAGAGCTGATTCAGAAGATCATTCAGTTCGCCCGGGAGAACGGCCTCGAGCGTCGTGTTTTCTTTGCGGAAAATTACGATATGGAGGTCGCGCGGCACCTGGTGCAGGGTGTCGACCTCTGGCTCAACACGCCCCGCCGGCCGATGGAAGCTTCCGGCACCAGCGGCATGAAGGCGGCTATCAACGGCGTGCTCAACTGCTCGATCTCCGATGGCTGGTGGGACGAGCGCCCGTCTGCAGCGGTCGGCTGGACCATCGGTAACGGTGAGGAGTACTCGGATCGCGACTACCAGGATCGCATCGAGAGCGAGCGGCTCTACGATGTGCTCGAACACCAGGTGGTGCCAACGTTCTACAAACGCGAGAACGACGTGCCTGAGGAGTGGGTGCGCATGATGAAGCACAGCATCCGAGAGCTCGCGCCGCGCTTCAACTCCCACCGCATGCTCCAGGACTACTCCGATCAGTACTATGTGCCGGCCCACCTCCACGCTCAGCGCCTCGCCGCCGACGGATTCAAGGCGGGGCGCGCGCTGTGCGAGTACTTGAACACCGTGCGCGCGAATTGGCCGGCGGTACGCATCGAAGAGGTTCAAGCGGAGACCCAGAGCCCGATCCACGTCCAGCGCCCCCTGAGCGTCGCCGCTCAGGTCACGCTCCCGGAGGCGATCACGCCCCAGATGGTGAAGGTGCAGGCCTGTTTTGGTCCCATTGATAACCGTGGGGAAATAGCGAATATCGCGGCGGTGGACCTGACCCTGGAGCAAGAGCTGACGGGCGGTCGCTACCGCTACGTGTGCGAGCTGAGCGTTGAACAAACCGGCGTGCATGGCTTCGCCTTGCGCGTGCTTCCGGATCATCCAGACCTCGCGCAGTCGTTCGTTCCCGGCCTGGTCGTTTGGGAGCCCGCGGGCAGCCCGGGTGAGTGAGACCGAGTGATCAAACGTCCACGTCGGGTTGGTGTGTGTGCGGAAGGCGACTTCCTGCGCGCCGAGCTTGGGAGCCGCTTCGCGATCGAAGCGGAGGTGCCGTTGCAACCGTCGCTGGTGATCGCGCGCACGGATTTGCCAGGGCCCGTGGGTACCTTCGTCGATCTGCCGCTGCACCGTGTTGCGGGAGATCGCTATCGGGTGGAGTTCGAGGTCAATCAGCTCGGCGTCTTCCATTTTCAGCTTCACGCCTCCTGGGATGGCGGTGCCTCCTTCGAGCGCGAGGCGCGCCCTCACGGTAGGCTCAAGGTCGAGCCGCGGCTGGTGAATGACCTGCGGATGTACACGTTGATTCCGCGGGTGAGCGGGCGTTTTCCCCAGTGGCGCCAGGAACTCCAGCGCATTCACGATCTGGGGTTCAACGCGGTGCATTTGTTGCCTATCACCATGATGGGCCCCTCCGAGAGCCCGTACGCGATCTCCGATTGGTTCCGCGTCACCCAGGCGTACGCCGAGCCGACGTCAGTGAGTTCCTCCATCGAACAGTTCGAGGCGTTCACCGCCGAGGCCAAGCGGCTGGGGATCGGCTTGTGCATGGACTTGGTGGTGAATCACGTCGCGCGTGAGGGCAGCATCGCGCGTTCCCATCCCGAGTGGATCGTCCCCGACGCAACCGAGGCCGACGGCTTGAAGCGGGCAGGCTTCTGGGCGGGGAAGAACTGGGTGAAGTGGGACGACGTGGTGCTGCTCAACACGGGGCACCCCGAGCCCAATGTGCGTCAGGCGCTGTGGGACGAGCTGACGCGCTATGCGCTGTTCTGGTCACGGTTCTCCGCGGAAACGGGTGGCGTGGTGCGCCTCGACAATGCCCACAGCACTCACCGCGGCTTCCTGGAGCAGATGTTGAACGTGCTCAATGCGCGTTATCCCCACGTCGCCGTGCTGGCGGAGCTCTTCGATTCAGAGCAAGCAGCAGAGCGCCTGCTGTGGCACGGCGGCGTGCAGATGCTGCTAGGCACCGCGTGGGAGTCGCCGTACGCCGCCGACACTCGGCGATACTTGCTCTACTTGCACCGCGCGGAGCCGCGATTGCACCACTACCTCCCAGTGTTGTCCCAGGACAGCGGATCAGTCGCAGAAGAGTATGGCTCTGCCGCGGCAACGCCCGCGCGCTACGCCGTGGTGGCGCTGCTTGGCTTGGGGGCCACGGGCGTCGTCCAGGGAGTCGAGCATGGAACGGACACTCGAGTGCCGTTCATCGGGGCGCCCGATGGCTTCCATCAGCTCGGCGACGGACGCTACGCTGAGGCGCTCAGAGCCATCAATCACCTGCAGGCTTCGGATTCGATTTTCCGAGTGGCAAAAAATCTGCACTTCATCGACGGCGATCATCCAGCGCTGGTCGCCGGTTGTCGCTCTCACCCCCAAACCCAGAAGAACGAGTACCTAGTCGTCGCGAACTTCGACGTGGGGCGCGAACAGACGTTGCACTTCCCGGACAGCTGGCGCGGCAGGCCGCTCCGTTCGCTGTTTGGCGGTCATCCGGACATTGCTGCGGCTCCCGACGAGCTCCGCCTGGAGCCCGCCGGGGTGCGTATCTACCGCTGCGGCTGAGTTCGGGCAGCGGCTCGCTTCAGACGGCGATCTTCGCGTGCTCCTCCGCGGACAGCTGAAGCAGGCCGCGGCGCTCCAGCTCGACCCGCAGATCGGCGAGCACGTTGTTGTAGATCACGAACGCGTCGTAGGGCGTCTTGTAGGGGTTGAAGTACTTGTGCACGTCGCCGTCGCTGAAGAACTTCGTGCACATGTAGTAGAAATGGTCGCTCGTCAGCAGGCGGCGCCAGGTGCCGATCAGCTGGATGTCACCGCTCTTCTTCACCGCCTGCTCTAGCGCGTAGATGGCCTCCACCGAGGCGTCCTGCAGTGGATTGCCAAGCCAAGCCGTCACGTCGCGCTCGGCGTCAGCCCACGAGGTGACGAACGGCACATCGAGCTTCGCGACCGGCGGGTGGAGCCGCGCCACTTCCGCGGGGGTATGAAAACGGAAGTCGGGGTGTTGCAATACGGCCTCGGGCAGGTGACGCAGGCAATCGAAGATGCCGGTCTCGGCCCACTGGTGCTCACCGAAGGTCTCGTAGTCCATGAACAGGTTGATGGTCTCGCCGCCGCCCGCGACCTGATGCAGCCACGAAGCGAACTTGGGCGCGGTGAGGGGCCAACCTTCCCAGTTGCGATCCGAGAAGCGGAACGCCAGGTCATCGGAGAGGCGATAGTTCTTCAGCAGGAGCTTCGTCTTGCGACATGGAGCGGGCTGATAGACGAAGTTTGGACTGCGCCACTGCAAGGAGCGCTCAGTGCCTTCCGCGATGACGGCGTCGAAACCCAGGCGTTCGACTTCGTGAGCGAGCTCGTTGTTGTAAATCAGCTCGGTGTTGCGGAACGTCGTCGCCCGCACTCCGAACTCTTGCTGCAGCGTGCGCT
Organism: Polyangiaceae bacterium; assembly: GCA_020633205.1. Taxonomy (NCBI): domain Bacteria; kingdom Pseudomonadati; phylum Myxococcota; order Polyangiales; family Polyangiaceae; species Polyangiaceae bacterium. The sequence goes on along the minus strand of JACKEB010000010.1, from coordinate 1,464,322 downwards.
GGTGGAGCGCGACTTGTTCGGCGAACTCCGGGCGCGAGAACAAGAAGGCCAGGGAGTGGTAGTACGTCTCGCCGATGAGTTCGACACAGCCGGTGTCTACCAGCTCACGGAAGCTATCCAGTACCTCGGGGCAATACATGCGAAACTGCTCGATCGCCGTGCCGGTGATCGAGTAACTCGCACGGAAACGCCCATCCGTCTTGCGGATCATGTCGAGGATCAGGCGGTTCGTGGGCAGGTAGCACTTGTCCGCCACCTTCCGCATGATCTGTGCGTTGGCGCGGTCGTCTTCGTAGTCGTGGTCGCGACCAATGTTGAAGTAGCGATAGTCGGGCCGCAGGCGAAACGGCTGATGGACCTGAAAATAGAAGCACACCGAGATCATGACTGAGTTACCTCCCCATACACTTCGAGCACGCGCTCTGCGGCGCGTGACCAATCCACGGATTCCAAGTCGCGCCGGTGTTGCTCCACCAGCTGCTGCGCTTTGTCTTGCTCTGTGAGTAGCTCGACGATTGCGTCGACCAGGCAGTCGATATCCCAGAAGTCGACTTGCACGGCGTTGGGTAGCGTTTCCGCGACGCCGGTTTGCTTGCTCAAGATCACCGGCACGTCGTGCTTGATGGCCTCAAACGGCGTGATGCCAAAGGGTTCGGAGACCGACGGGAAGACGTACAGGTCGCTCTGCGCGAACATGCGGTCCACTTCCTCACCCTTCAAGAAGCCCGTGAAGTGGAAGTGGTTCGTGATGCGGAGCGCCGCCGCGCGTTCGATCATGCGCGGCAACATGTCGCCGTTGCCTGCCATCACGAAGCGCACGTTGCGCACGCGCTCGAGGACCTTTGCGGCGGCTTCGACGAAGTAGTCCGGGCCCTTTTGCATCGTCACGCGACCGAGAAACAGCACGACCTTCTCTTTGAGCGGGCGCTCGATGTCGCTGCGCTCGACGCGCTTGTCCTTGGTCACGGCGTTGTGCACCACGCGCACCTTCTTCGGGTCGGCGCCATAGCGATCGATCAGCGTGCGCCGGGTGCGCTCGCTCACCGCAATGACTCGATCCGCGCGCTGCACGCCCAGGCGCTCGATGTCGTAGATCCCTTGATTGACGTGCTCACCGCTGCGGTCGAACTCCGTCGCGTGCACGTGAACCACGAGCGGCTTTCCGCTCGCGTCCGCTGCGGCAATCCCGGCGGGGAACGTCATCCAGTCGTGAGCGTGGACCACGTCGTGGGGTTCGAGCTTGCCCAGACGGCCGCCGATGATCGCGTAGCGGTGGACCTCACCGAAGAGATCGCTTGAGTAGTCCCCACCCATCTCGAGCAATCCGCGCGGCTCATCATCCATTGGCGGTTGATTCACCACGGTGAAGCGCTCTTCCCAGGCGGCGCGGTAAGTCTCCGGCGTTTCGTAGGGTCGCAAGGGTGACGGGACCTCGATGGTGCGGAAGACGCTATGCGTCTCCGTGATTGGTTCCTTGGGGATCGGCACCTGATTGGCGCCGATCAGTTCCAAGTGTTGGCCTTCACTTGGGTCGTCGATTCGCGGCAAGACGAACGCGATATCGACGCCCAGTTGGCTCATTCCTAAGGTCAGACCGTGGCAGGCCGTGCCCAAGCCTCCACTGATCGCTGGCGGGAACTCCCAGCCAAACATCAGGATCTTCATTGTCGGCTTTCAACCAGCCTCAGCTGTCGCTCCTTGTTGATTGCGATGGGATTGCGATTGATTTTGGGGGTGAGGGTGAAGGCTGCGTGAAAGCCAGACGTGCGCTCGGATGAGCTCACCAACGCTCCAGGCTTGGGCAATGCAGCCATTCGGCGAGTGCGGCGCTGAGCCGTCGAAGATCTCCGCGATGCTTCCGACGCCGTACTCGCTTAGATGCTTGTCGATCAGCGGAGCGAAAGTCTGACTCAGCTCCGCGGCCACGACGGAAGGCTCTGCTGCGCTCTTCAAGGCTGCTGCGACGAAGTGCCCGACGAGCCACGGCCACACGGTGCCCTGATGGTAGGCGCCGTCTCGTTCTTCTTGAGGGCCAGCGTAGTGTGGGCAGTAGGCGGCGCTCTCAGGCGCCAACGTGCGGAGCCCGAACGGCGTGACGAGGTGTTCGCGCACCTGGGCGACGAGCGAGCGAGCTTGTTCGTCACTCACCAGGGCGGGACCCTCGAGCGACACCGCGAGCAGCTGGTTCGGGCGAAGCGATACGTCTTGGGTGCTGCCTTGATCATGCAGCTCGACTACATCCGCGAGGTAACCGAGCTCCGGTAGCCAGAACGTGGGCGCGAAGGTCGCCTGCGCGCGATCGCGCAATGCCACTAGCTCAGCCAGGCGCGGGTTCGGCTCGTCGCTGAGGCGCACCACCAAGTCGAGGAGGTGGATCCACAGCGCGTTGATCTCGACCGCGAGACCTCGACGGGGCGTGACGGGCACACCGTGAACCTTCGCGTCCATCCAAGTCAGCTGCGCTTCAGACCACACCAGGCCAGAGTCTTGAAGCCAGAGGCCTGGAGTGGACTTGCGCAGGACGGCGTCGACGATCTGTTCCAGCGCGGGCAGGAAGGCGCGCGCCTCCGCGCTGTGCCCCAGGCGCTGCGGCTCTCCCAAGCGCAGCAACTCACCGACCGCCCAGCCAAACCACAGAGACGCATCGACGGAGTTGTAGGCGTGTTCTCCGCGCGGATTCAGAAAGTTGGGGATCAAGCCGGAGCGGGCCTGACTGGCAAAGGTGCGGAGCACCTGGGTGCCTTCGCTCAGGCGTCCTGTCTCGAAGCACAAGCCAGGCACCGCGATCATGGCGTCGCGACCCCAGCACTCGAACCAGGGGTAACCGGCTTGAATCGCCAAGCCTGAGGGAGTGTTGACGACGAAGTCCTCACTGCGCGCTGATAGCTCGGCGAAACCAGCGGGCAGGCGCGAGTAGTGGGCGTCGCGAGCTTCGCGTCGCGCGAGCTCCTGCTGCCACGCCTCGCTTGGGGTGCGCTCGCTTGGCTGGGTGCCGACGCGCAACGTGAAGCTCTCACCCGGCTTCAGGCTGATCTCGAACAGCCCAGGGCAGAACAAGTCCTCGCGGAAATCATAGCCGCGCTCTTGCTCCCGGGGATACTCGAAGCGGTAGTGCCAGTGGGGCCCGGGGAAGAACTCGAGCGCTTCGCCGTCAGCGTGCTCGAAGTACAGGTCCACCATGCCCTCGTAGGGGCTGATCTTGTGGCGGGGACCTTCCGCGAACACACGCGCTCGAAACGCGAAGTTCTCTTGGGTGAGCCGATGCAGCCCGCGGAAAGCCAACAGGGGAGTCAGCTCGAGCTCGCAGGGCGCTGCGTCCACGCTGAGCGAGAAGCGCAGCAGGACCGCGTCTTCCCCCCGAGGCATCATCACCGCGCGCTCGAACGTGCCTTGCTTCAGGGCGTAGCGCCAGCGCGGGAAGGGTGAAGCCGAGAAGCTCGTGACGCTCTCGAAGCCCCGGGGGTGGACCACGCCGGGGAATAGATTGGTGCCAAGCTCGATGCGTTGCCCTGCGGAGATAAGCGTGGGGTCCAGCTTGGAGAGCAAGAGGTGTGGCTCAGGCGTCCGACTCACCAGCAGCCCGTGGTACTTGCGGGTGTTCGCGCCGGCGACGCTGGAGGAGGCGAAGCCGCCGAGGCCGTTGGTCTCGAGCCACTCCAGCGCGAGCAGCGCCTCGCGACAGGCGCCAGAGGCGGAGAGGGAGGTGGTGAGGACTTCGGAGGTATCCATGGCTGACATGACCGAGCGCATGCAGTGACGTGGGTTGGTGTTGTCGCGCCCCTTGCGGGATCCGTGCCCGAGGAGGTGCGAGACTTTTGGCGCCGCAGGGTGGAGCCTGCGCCGACCATCGAGATTCGGACACGGTGCATGTTTCGGCGAGGTTGCTTTCAAGCACCAATCCTGCACATTGCGTCGCTCGTGATCGGGGCGTGATCCGAGAGCGCGCAACCCTCGCGACGGGGTCTGAGCGCAGCGCAGCTTTTACCGTGCAGCCAACACGCGTGCGCTATGCAGTCCAGCTACACAACGGCTGATTTCGAGGCGCGGCTTCCCCGGCTTAGCCTGCGCGGATGGGGCTCTGGCGCGGCCGCGAGTAGCGCCGACGCGAGCCCGCGAGCAGCGCTCTCATATTCCGCGGGGAAAGCCATGGTCCAGGAGCGGCGCAGGGGCTTGCCCCGTAGCCGCAGTATGCAAAGGCCGTCATCCAGGTAGGGCTCCACAATCCAGCCGGACAGCGCCGCGACCCCCAGACCGGCTCGGGTCGCGTCGATCACGGCCTCGGTCAGCGGGAAGCGCAGGTATTTGAGTCTGGGTTGGCGCGCTCCGAACACTTGGCGCATGAACCAGCTGGCCTCGGCCTGGGGCGTCTGAGTCGAGGAAATCAGCGTGTGGCCCAGTAAGTCTTTGCTGGTGAGGGTCTTTTGCTTCGCCAGGGGGTGGTTGTCAGCGACCAGGAACACGATTTCATCGTGAAACAGCGGCAACTCGCGGAGGGGAGCGGGGGCGTTCGAAGACGCGAGCAGGGCGATGTCGACTTTGCGCGTTTTGAGCGCTGCGAGGGGGTCCTCGGTGTGCTCCACCGCGAGCTGCACATCCAGGTTCGAGAGCGACTCCGGCAGGCGCGCCAGGGTGCTCGGGAGCCACCGGTAAGCGGTGTAGCACTGGCACACGAGCTTCAGGCGTTGGGGAGCAATCGGCGGCGCCGTGATCTGGCGCTCGAGCTCCACCCATTGCTCCAGCAGGCGACCGGCTCCTCCGATCAGTCGCTCACCTGCGTGGGTTGGCAGGAGGCCCCGACGCTTGCGTTCGAATAGCTGAACGCCGATACGCTCTTCCGCGAGGATAAGCGCTCGGCTGACCGCCGACTGCGTGATGTGCAGACGCTCCGCCGCCGCGACCGTGCTGCCTGTAGACGCGAGAGCGAGCACCAACTCCAGATCGCGGACCTCCAGGCGAGGTTTGGTGTTCACGACCTTGGTTCGCTCTGCGGTCGGCCGCTCTACGTTGTTTGGCGTGGGGTGAGAGTCAGCTATGCGCTTCACGCATACAAACTAGCAAAAGTATGCGTTGGACGCACGCGACCGGGATCCCCAGATTGGTCTCCCAAAGGAGGACTGAGACATGAAGCTGTATTTCTCACCGCTCGCTTGTTCCATGGCGACTCGCATCGCGCTCTACGAGGCGGGTGTCGAAGCCGAGTTCGTTGAGGTCGATGCGCGCGCCAAGCGCACGTTGAAGGAAGATGGGGACTACCTGCAGGTGAATCCTCTGGGGTTGGTGCCTGTGCTGGAAGAGGACGACGGGCGTCTCCTCAAAGAGAACATGGCGGTGCTGCAACGCGTGGCGCGTCTGGATAGTGGCAAACACCTTGCTCCCACTGGGGACGACGCTCAAGCCGAGCTCCAGCAGTGGCTGTCATTCGTCAGCACGGAGCTCCACAAGGGCGTGTTCTCGCTGCTCTTCGACCGCAAAGCAGCGCCCGAGGTGAAGGCGTATGCGCTCGGCAAAGCCGAGTCTCGCCTCGACTACCTTGCTGGTTACCTGGAAGGGCGTGAGTTTCTGTTGAGCGACTTCAGTGTGGCTGATGCCTACCTGGTGACGGTGCTCAATTGGTTTGCTGCAACTCCCGTCGACCTGGGGCGCTGGCCAGCGCTCAAGGCTTACTTCTCGAGGCTGCGTCAGCGCCCGTCCGTTTCGAAGGCGATGGGCGAAGAGCGTGTGCTGTACGGCGATTATCTGCGGAAATATGACGAGCTGACCCCGCAGATGGCGCAGGTGCTAGGGGTCGCCTAGGGCGCGACTTTCCCCCTATACTCACGTACGTGGTTCGGGGAGGTTGGCGACGCTGTGACGCGCGGACGCTCGGCGTGGGAATGCGCCTGGTGTTCGCGCTCGCCGCGCTGTTCGTCCTTTGCATTGGATGCAGCGAGCCAAGTACCGGGGGGGCAGCGGAATCCCGCGTGGAATTGAGCGGGTGGAGCTATCGCTCGGGTGATTCGCCTCGCGCCGCCACTGGCAAGTTCAGCTGGCTTGCTGAGGGAGATGCAGCGGATTGGCGCCCTATCGCGAGTGACGCTCGCTTGTATTGGAACTCGAAAGAAAGCAAGCGCGTCTGGATGAAGGCGCGCATCCCAGCAACGGCGGTTCGGGATCCAGCGCTGATGCTGGATCCACTGCTGACCCAGTACGAGTGCTACATCGACGGCAAACTCGTCGATCGCCATGGAGACCTGGAAGAGCCTCGCGCGATCTGGCATGGCCTGACTTGGCGCCTCGTGCCGCTGCCTGAGGACCAACGGGAGCACGAGCTGATGCTTCGGGTGCGCTCCACGCACTGGTTGATCGGTGTCCAGGGTGGGGCGTTCGTGGGTTCGGTGGCTGCACATCGACAAGCCATCCTGCACGCCGACATCGGGCGCTTCATTGCCGCGGGGATCGCGCTGTTGGTTGGCATTGCGGGGCTGGTCCTCGCTGCGTTTTCCGTGGGTGCGCGGCGCCTGCAGTTCTTGGCGGGCGCCTATGCCATCGGCGCGGCGTCGTACACCCTCTACTACACCAAGCTCCGCACGCTGCTCTTCGACCATCCGCTGTTCTGGGAAGACGTCTATCGCATCGGCACGCATGTGTGCGTGATCTCCATGGTCGCATTCGTGTGTGAGCTGTTCGGTCCCGGATGGCGCGGCTTGCTGCGCAAGCTCTGGCGGCTGCACGCGGTGGTGTTCGTTGCGTTCACTGCCTTCGTCTACTTGCTTGGCTATCGCTCGGCGGTCGCGCTGCAGTGGGTCACCTTTCAAGGCGTGATGGAGGTCGTGCTACGCCTCTTCATCGGCGTGGAGGTGATCGCGTTGCTCGTGCTGGTGGTGAAGCGGGCGCGTGAACGCGATACAGACGCGCGCATCTTCTGTGCGGGGATCCTGGCGCCGACGTTCTTCACCATGCACGATGTGTTGGCGTCCTTCGGCATCGTGCATTTCGCTTGGGACTCCTTCACGTTCGTCGGGACGTTGACCGTTATCGCGGCGGTCATCACCATCGTGCAGCGACGGCGCGAGGCGATGCTGATGGAGCTCAGCGCAACGGTCGCCGCAAACTCCCGTGAGCGCTCCGAGTTGCTCCGAGATCTCCACGACGGCATCGGCGGTATCACGACCAATATCCGTTTCCTTGCGGAGTCAGCTGCCATCAGCGAATCTCAGGAGCAGCGGCGACGCGCGATTTCTGACATCGCCGAGCTCTCCAAGGAGGGCCTCGCGGAGATGCGCAGCCTGCTGAACAGCCTGGACGAGCGCGACCTCAGCTGGCCTCAGCTCGTCAAGCAACTGCGCCATATCGGCAATCAGCTGCTCCAGCCCCATGGCATCGATCTCACCCTGGAAAGCGACGTGCACCCGGCATCGCCGGCGTTGACCAGCAGAGTCTGCGCAAACGTTCTTCGAACCTATCAGGAGGCCATCAACAACGTCTTCAAACACGCCAACGCGAAGCGCGTGAACGTCTCCGTGACTGTTCGCTCCACGGCATTCGAACTCAGCGTCGCTGACGACGGAGTCGGGGTTGGGGGAGAGGATGCGCCGTCAGGCGTCGGGGGCTTTGGGATCCGCAATATGCAGGGCCGCGCGCGAGACCTGGGTGGGGCGCTTTCGTTGACTCGTGGCAACCCGAACGGCACGACCGTACGCCTGGAGTTTCCCCTCGCGCCCCCCGATGCAGGTCTACCGAGACCAGCGGTCGCAGAGTAGGCTCTTTTTCTATGCGCGTGTTCATCGTCGAGGATGATCGCCGCCTCCTCGAGAGCGTAGCGGTGCTGTTGGATGGCGAGCCAACGATGCAAGTCAGCGGTCGCGTGAGCACCACCGCCGAGGCGCTGGCGGCGCTACCGGAGTCGAATAGCGACATCTTGCTGACCGATCTGGGATTGCCCGACGGCTCCGGCGTCGACTTGATCCGTGCGGCAAAGCGCGAGCTGCCGCGCCTCGAGATCATGGCGTTCACCGTGTTCGAGGATCGCGACACGGTGTTTGCTGCGCTGAAAGCGGGGGCCTCTGGCTACCTGCTCAAGGGGTCCAGCCCCCGGGAGCTTCTGGAAGCCCTCGGCAGTTTGGCGCAAGGTGGAGCGCCGATGAGTCCTCGTATCGCACGCGCTGTGGTGCTCGAGTTCCGTGAGGAGGTTGCGGCAGATCCCGAGTGCTCCCTCACCCCCCGAGAACGCGACGTATTATCGGGTATCGACGAGGGATATTCCTACAAGGAAATAGCCCAGCAGCTTGGATTGAGCCCAAATACCGTGCACGGCTACGTGAAGAGCATGTACGAGAAGCTGCACGCACGGGGGCGTCGAGAGGCGCTGATCGAAGCCAGGCGTCGCGGCCTCGTCTGACCCGACCCCCCGATCATGGGGGATGAAGTCGGGTACGGATTGTCGATACCGTGAGGCATGCAAAAGCGCACAAGGACTCGGGCCCGCACCTTCGCTCTCTCCCTGGCTGCAGTCGCTAGTCTGCTGCTTGGCGGGTGTGACGAGGATCAGACGAGGACCGAAGGCCAGAAGAACTGTACCGGCAAGTGTCCCGGTGCACAGGTTTGCGACACAAACGTTGGAACTTGCTTCTGCGAGGTGGGAGTCAACGGCGCTACGTGCTCGCGGGACACCGACTGCAGCGCCGGCGAGACTTGTGGGAATCCGAGCTGCCAATGTGTTCCGTCCGGAACCGGCGGCACCAGCGGAAAGGGAGGCGCTGGTGGCGAAGGCGCGGGGGGCACTGGTGCCACGAGCGGGAGCGGTGGCACCGGCGCAACGAGCGCTGGCTTCCCGCCGCACACCACGAACTGCGCTACCGACGCCAAGGGGTGCCTGACTGCAGACACCAACGGGTGTGAGATCGTGCTCGACGAACCAGCTACCGCCTCGACGACCACGCTCCAGATCGAGGGTGGCATCACGGTTGGAGGTACCACTAGCGACGTGACCGCTTATGGGTTTGGCGAAGACCTCCAGTACGAAAACGATGGCTATCGCGCGAGCCTGAACTACTCGGTCATGGCGAGCGACGGGGGCCGAATCCGCGCGGTACTAAGGGATCCAAACTACATGACGCTGGCCGAGAAGAACTGGGCCGGCGCTGATGGCGTGTATCCGTTCAAGATGACGGTGTCCTTCGACAAGACCCAGGAAAACACGGCGCTCCAGGTAGACGGCGAGGGCTCACCAGCTACCGCCATCTTCAGTGATCGCATGGGGCCGCCTGTGGGGACTCAAACCGTGGTCACGGTCAAAGAGGGGTATATCTGCGGAATCGTTAGCACTCAATTCTGACGGAGTTACGCGCACCTAGCGGCGCATACGGAGTTGCGCAACGCCGGGCGCGGTGCACAGATTTCTACACGCGGGGACCCGGCGCGAGTGCCGTTACTCTAGATCGCATGTGGAAAGCCTGGCTGGTGATGGCGCTGGTGAGTGGCTTGTCTGGCTGCAGCTACATGATCGGTGTCAGCGCGCTGCCTACTGTGGATGACAACGGTGAGGCTGGCTTCGAGGCGCGGGTGACGGCGGGCGCTGGGATCACCAACGCGTGGTCCAAGCAGATGGAGTATCCGCGGCGCACCGGTGTCCTGATGATCCCCGCATCCGTCGGTTTGCGTCCAGGCGATCACCTGTGCATGCCCTTCAGTGGTGGGCTCGGCGTCGCCAACCTCGGTGACAATCCGGGGGAGCTAGGCTTCAAGACGAACGTGCTGGGCGGCGGCTACGCATGCTCCGAACAGACCAACCTGCTCGGTGGCGCCGCGCAGCTCGCGCCGCTCTACACCCTGACGCGCAGCGACTCGTCGTACATGCATCAGTACCTGACCGTGGGCGCGTTGATGGAAGCCGCGCTGCTCGAAGAGACCGAAGGCGATCAAGAGACGATCGGGCGCTTTGCCTTCGGACCGACGCTGGAGTTCTACGGCCTGGCTTACTGGGACATTGGCATGTAGAGCCTCAGTGGGGGCGCACCAGGACGACGGCCACGTCGTCCTGTAGTTCTCCTGAAGGCAACCGCGCAGTGTCCAGCACGCCGCGAATCGCCCGATCGATATCCTCAGGGAAAGATTCGATGGCCGCGGCGATCGCCTGGGACGCCGCGTAGTGGAACAAGCCATCGCTAGCGACGATGAGCGGCCCACCCAGATGGGCGAGCCCAAAGCCCGCTGGGTGAGCGCGGCCGCTGCCGATCCGCGCGCGATACGCGTGGCGCGTTGGACCCGCCAGGTGCAACAGGTCGCCGTGGTCTAAAATGGCCGCCGAAGAGTCCCCTGCGCTGGCTCCGAAGCACGCACCGCTTGGGTTGATCGCAACGACTACCAAGGTGGTCTCTCCCCCCAACCTGCGTCCGTCGAGCTCCTGATCCAAGCTGCGCATGAACGCCACCCAGCCGCGCAGTTGAAATGGATCGAAGTGTGGTTCCGCGAGCGCTCGCTCGAGGCTCGTGATCGCGTGTTCCGCTGCTGCCGCTCTCCCCGGCGTGCCTCCAGCGCCGTCTGCCACGGCGACCACCAGTCCATCGCCCACTCGCTTGGCGAACACACGATCCTCCGAGCGCTCCGTAGAGCGGAACGAATCGCGCTGGATGGCATATTCGAAGGTCACGCAGGAGCAACGTGCGCGCCGGACGCGAATTCCCGGTGATCCAGTCCGTGCTCAATTCCGTGCGGTCTTGACCCAGTGAACATTGAGAACGTGACGAAATGGCGGGGTGAGCTATGCTCCGCCCGCCCCGGCGAAGGGTGATGAGACAATGACAGGGAATACACCTGCGCTCGAGCGAGCAGCGTTTCGCGATGCGGTCGCCGCGCAGGACTTCGCGCGGGCCGCAGCAGCGTTCGGCGCGCTGAGCGGGACGACGTTTTGGCGATCCATGACACCTGGTGGGCTGCGCGTGGATATGGAGTGGCGCCCGACGGTGGGCGAGTGGTTTGCCGAGACCCATGCGGGGCACACGTGGCGCGGCGCACGCAAGGTGCGGCTCGCGGGTGCAGACGCGTGGCTTGCATTCGATCGCGCATCTGTCGCGACGAATGCGGCGAGCGTCGAGTTGCTCAATTGGCTGGCGGAACAGCAGGAGGTGTCGAACCGCTGCGGCTCTCGACCTGGCCTCGAGCGCGCCAGCTTGCTGGAGGAGATTGACCGCTGCCTCGAGCATCTGGCGGCGTTCGAAGCTCCAGATGAGCGCGAGGATTTCGACCTGGACGGTGCTTCCTCGGTGCTGGAGGACCTCTTCAAGCTGATCCACAGCGAGGACATCTGCGAGCTGATTGCCAGCGGAGTTAGCTTCAACGTGTTGAGGCTCGAGCAGGCGAAGTGGCTTCTCGGCGTTGCGGTGTGGAGCGGCAACACGAACGGATCCGAGCAACGGATAACGCTTGAGCGCTGGCTGAGTGAGGCTAGCGACGCGCTCCACATCGAGCTGGCCCTTAGCAATGGGTTCTACCCGTTTGGTTCCCGTAGGGAAATGGTTCGGAAGTTGGGCCGGGTAGGCGCACACTTCCCCGAGTTCAAAGCGCGCTGTTCCGAGCTGATCTCGAATAGGTCGTGGTTCGAGTGAAGGGGCTGCATCGCAGCATTCGCGCCGAGACGGCACGTGAGATCCCGCTCGCGCGCTTGGTCGGTCGCGTGCTCAGCCTCAGCGGCGGAACCAGCAAGCTTCAGGTCCGGGTTGCTTGGGGGGAGGGACCCGGTGTGGAGCGCTGGGATCGTCAGCTTGAAGGCATCGAGGCGATCGACGTGTCCGTGGAGGAATTCACCCAGGTGGTGCAACAAGACGGATTCATCGACCTGGATGCGACTTGTCGCGGCTTCTTGTCGACGATTCACTTTGGCGTGTCGGGTGCGGAGACGATGTTTGCGGAAGGCGCATACGAGTTGCGGGATGGACTGCTCCAGGAGTTTCCGCGCGGCTTCAGGTTCGAGGGGCCAGACCTGCAAGCTCATCTCGTGGCCAAGGACCCAAGCGACGCCCAGCTGGTGCTGCGCCGACGATTTCGCGCCGCGGTGGTCCGTCAGGATTTCTACATCGCCGAGGCGCTGTTCTTGAAGATCCGTCGGGGATTGTTCGGCCATACATGGCGCGTTGGCAGTAGCAACTACGCGAAGCGCCGACTCAAGATGGATTGGCGGCCCGACTTCGACGACCTGTGGACGACCTTTCTGGGGGACTACGGAGTGAAAGGACCGCGCGCCATCATGGATCGCGGCGAGCGAGTCGTGTTGCTATTCAACCGCTGGGCCGTGGTCTCGCCCGAAGCTACCGAGGAGCAGCTGCCGTTCTTGCGTGAGATCGACGTGATACCTCAGGGATACGAATCGTGAGTTTGCTGAACCCAGCCATCGAAGCCGAGCTCGAGCGATTGCTGGTTACCAGCGGGCTCGACGATCACGCATGGCTGAGCGCACTCGAGGAGTACGACCAGCCTCCGCTCTTCATTCGTTACTCGCCCTCTCGAAGGAGTCTCACGTCGCGAACGCGCTTCGTAGTCTCCCGATTCGGGTTGCTGGAGAGGTCGTCTCGGGCATCTTCGCGTTCGGTGATCGCGACGCCGCTGCGGGAGATGTTCGGTGCGCTCGCTCAAGGCGGCCCCGCGTGCTCGGCTGAACACCTGACTCGAGCTCCCGAGCGCTGGTTCCTCGAGGAGGCGCCTGAAGTCTTGAAGCTCGAAGGCAATGGTCCGGGTTACGATGAGTGGCTGAGAGGCCAGTTGGAGCGTTGGCGATGAGCCCAACGCAGCACAGTTTCGACTTGCCCGCTGAACTCGTTCTGAGCGTGCCGTGGACGTGGCAGAGCCTCGCGTGGGGACTCCAAAAGGGACTGATCGGTCGCGTCGTGGCGATTCAGGCTGCGACTCGACTGCTGGCACAGGGCGAGCCGGCTTCCGCCGAGGTTGTCGAGCTCGCGGGGTGTGCGATAGACGATCCGCTGGTGGAGCAGCTAGTGACCCGTCTCGCTAGAGATCAGGCCGAGGCAGGCGCCGTCGACGAACCTTGGCTCTACCTGGTGCTGCGCTGGGTCTACGACAATCAAACCCGCTTCGCCGATCCGCTCCAAGTCGTGGACGAAGTGTACGCAGACTTTGACTACCCCGCTGCGATCTCGAGCTTCGTTCGGTATATGCCGTCGGACTCGCCCGATCTCGGCGGAGAGGGCAACACGCGGCACCTATACGCACGCTGGCTTCGATTCCTCGAGGAAGAAGAACGGAGATTGACGGGAGTGCTAGAGCCGTGAAGGTAACCATCCTTTCCGTCAGCCAGACGACCCAGCCCACGATCGTGGAGTTCAGCTGTTGCTGCGGACGTGCTTCGGCTGAGTGGCACGGACCTGCGCCGGCGGCTGGCGACGAGAGCTACGTCGAGCTGGATGCCGAGACGGTCGTCCCGCTACGCGCAGACGCGAAGCGAGCGGCCGTTGAAGCGCCTCGACTGCTCGAAGTCAACGGACGGTATCTGGTGAGAGCTGAGCTGATCAATGTCAGTCCCGAGAATGAGATCGTTGATCTCAAGCTGGGGGACGGCTCGCTGACCCTCGAGTATGACAAGACCGCGGGGCAGCCGTTGCGCGGCTGGTACGAGCTGGAGCTGCGCGATTTGCGGCTCTTCGACATGGGGCTCTAGCTTCAGTGGTCTCAGGATGTGCAAATGGAATACGATGTGCCTACCGTGTGGGTCTTCAACGGGGTCCGAGCGCAGTTCCCGGCGGCGATCTTCAGCACCGAAGAGAAGGCCAGAGAGTGGATCGAGCGCACGGGAGTACGCGGCACGCTGACTCAGTACCCGCTTGACGAGAGCGCGTACGACTGGGCGATCCGGAACGAGATGTTTCGGGTGAAGGGCCCCCAACATCAAACGGGTCACTTCATACAGGGCTTCAGCTCGGGTGCGATGCCCCACTATCACTTCGTCGATGACGAGGTGGAGTGAACGATGGTCGGGCCAGTCAGGCGTGAGAAGTGGTCTTCGAGGTTGAGTGAGTCATCCCACCGTTCCTGTCTATCCCTACGCGGACGACGTCACTTGGTATGCCTTCGACGTCGATGGAGCCATTGGAGCGTTCACTTCGAATGGATATGGTCCCATTCCGGTGCCGTGGTTGCGACTTTCCGAAGCACAGAAGGACGCCGTGCACGAAATCGTCTCTCGTTTGCCCTTGCGATTCCGCGAGGATGAGCTGGTCATCCCATCGGCGCAAAACTCGGGGCGCGACTGGGAAGACTTTGCCAGGCAAGGCGTGTTCGCCTTTGATTGGACCTTCGGCCACTCCGCCACGGTCCAACCCGTCGAGCTGTACGAGCTCGCTGCTTCGCCGCCGCCATGGGCGAAATTGGAATCACCGCCTGAACGCTGCCGATGGCGTGAGCTGCTGACCTTGAAGGGCGTCCGGTTTTCAGCAGAAGGGCGCCACGTGGATGTCGAAGCGGCGGTCGACTGTCTTCTTCCAGGTCGTGGCTCGCCGTCTTCGCCAACCTGACAAACCACGCGCCACCTCCCGGGCGCTCCCTCCCCCAAAAACAAGCCGAAAACCGCCGCACACTGGCTTGGCACGCCGCTCGCAGTTGCGAGCAAGCAGGCACCGCCAGGAGGCACACGGCGTAACGAAGGCCACTCGAGGGGCATGTGAGTGCTAGGCTGTGTCTCCAGCTAGATCCTGCGCTCCGCCTTCACAGACCTGCCGTCAGATTACCCCAGGGATACACAGCATGAACGCGGACAAGTGGCTGAAGAAGTACTTTACGGGCGTGGTGCTCGGCTTGCTCAGCGTCGCGGCGTACTTGCAAGCGGCTGGGGGCTCGGCGCTGATTGGCAGCTGGCTGTTTGGGGTCGATGCCCAGGCGCTGAGCGCGCTACCTCCGAACGCGGCCAAGGCGAATGAAGGTGCCGATGCCAAGTTGGCAAGTGCGGACCCCATCTTGGCGCGGAATGCCTTCGACTCGGTGACGGGGCCGTTGCTTGGTGGGGGAGAGGAAGAGCCGGAGGTCGTGGATAGTGCGGCGGGGCCGGTCAGTCCCCTCGAGGCGCCTGCTTGCAGTGGGCTGACGGTGTCCATCGTCTCGGAGTCGCCGGATCCGTTGTGGTCCCTCGCGGCGATCCGCGAGGCAAGCGATCCGGTGCCGGCGATGCGCCGTGTCGGCGAGCGCGTGGGCGATCTGACGATTGCGTACATCGGCCAGAACCCACTCAAGAAGACTCCCGCGGTGTGGCTCGATTCCGGCAGCACGCTCTGCCAGGTCACGTTGTTTGGTCAGCCCGATGCGCCAGCTGCAGCGCCGCGGGAGAGTGCGGCTCCGAAGTTGGGGCGGCCCAGTAAGGGGACGCTGCCGAAAGACATCGCTGACGAGATCCGCAAGATTTCCGAGACAGAGTTCGAAGTCGACCGCAGCGTGGTCGATAAGGTGATCGCCGAACAGAGTGTGCTAATGGGCTCCGTGCGCATCGCCCCGATGGGCGGTGGCAAGGGCGCCGGCATCCAGATGACCGGTATCCGTCCGGATACGCTGCTCGGCACTCTGGGGATGAAGAGCGGCGATCAACTGGAGAGCATCAACGGCTTCGACCTGAGCAGCCCAGAGGTTGCGCTGCAGGCTTACGCTCGCCTGCGCACCGCGGACAGCCTCAAGCTGCAGCTGAAGCGCGGTGGCTCTCCGGTGACCATCGACATCCGAATCAAGTAGTTGCCAAGCCTGTGGCCCCGTGAGAGCTTGCTCCGTGGAGCATGAGCGAAGCGACCGGGGCTGATTCGGCAGACGCGCGGCAAGCTGAGCAGCCTGTGAAGAAAGGGCCCGGCGAGTCGGTCAGCGACGTCCCGGAGGCGGTCATCCAAGCCGAGCTGGAGGAGCTCCTGTTCGCCAACGGCGTGCGCATGGTGCTGGCCAGCATGGGCGCCTGTTTGGTGTTGGGCGGTGCTGTGTTCGCGGCCTTCCGCCATGTCGAAGCGCTGCTCTGGGTCGGTATCGTGTGGCTCGTCGGGGTGAGTCGCATTCCGATCATTACCGCAAGGAACCGCTGGAAGCTGAGCGCTCAGCACGGTGAGGCTCCGCCGTTTCGGCAGTACTTCCTCTGGCAGGCGGCGGCGTTTGGCCTGGCTTGGGGCTCCTCCGCGGGGCTCTTGCAGTTCGATGACCCGCGCGTGATCTACGTTGCGGTGCTGCTGGTTGGCGCGACCGTGAACGGCGCCATCCTCGCGCTCGGGCCTTACCCCAGGGCGCTGTTTGCGTTCGTGGCGACGCTCACGCTCCCCTGGTTCGGGCGCATCCTGTGGGAAGGGCCCACAGCGCTGCGTCTCCAAGCGTTGACGGCGCTGCTCTACATCCTGGCGCTGGTCGGCTTCATCCGGCGCTACCACGCGATGTTGCGCCAGAGCGTCGCCATTCGTTTTCAGAACCAACAGTTGCTCGAGCGAGTGAAGGTTGAGAAGCGCATCGCGGAAGAGGCCGGCGCTGCCAAGACGCAGTTCATCGCTGCGGCGAGCCACGACTTGCGACAGCCGCTCCACGCCATTCGCTTGTTTTTAGGGGCGCTCAAGTCCGGGCCGGACGAGGCTCAACGAGCGCGCATCGTCGGTCAGCTCGAGGAGGCTACGAACTCTCTGGCCGGCCTGCTCGACTCGTTGCTCGATTTGTCCCGGGCTGACGCGGGGGTGATCCGCGCGCGACCTGCGTCCCTCGACTTGCAGCGCCTGCTCCACACCATGGATGTCGAGTGGCGCGCCGTCGCTGAGCAGAAGGGTTTGCGTTTCCGCGTGAAAGAACGCGCGCTGTGGGTGAGGAGCGATCCGGAGCTGCTCACGACCATCTTGCGCAACCTGATCTCGAACGCGATCCGCTACACCCAGCACGGCGGCATCCTCGTCGGTTGCCGCGTGGATGGGCAGTACGTGCGGGTCGGAGTTTGGGACACCGGGGCAGGGATCCCGGAGTCCGAACGCGAGGCGATCTTTCGTGAGTTCCATCAGCTCGGTAACCCGGAGCGCAACCCCGAGCGCGGGTTGGGCCTTGGGCTCGCCATCGTGCAGCGCTTCGCCGGGCTCCTGCACCACGAGCTCGAAGTGCAATCGGTGCCCGGCAAGGGCTCTTACTTCGGGCTGAAGGTGCCGCGCGCTCGCGCTGAGCGCACGCACGAGACGGCGACCGCCAGGGCGCGGGTGGAGCTGAACGGACTGCGGGTGCTGGTGGTCGACGACGATGTCCACGCGCGGCAGGCCATGGACGCGCTGTTGTCCAGCCACGGTGCCCAGGTGTACGTCGCCGCGGACGCCGAGCAGGCGCTGAAGCTGGCTGAGCAGCCTCTGGACTGGGTGGTCTGCGACTTGCGACTCCCTGGGGAAATGGATGGCATCGATCTGGTGGAGAAGCTGCGCAGCGTGCGCGACCCCGACGGGGAGTCGACGGAGTACCTCGAAGCGCTGATCGTCACCGGGGATACCGCGCCGACGGTGCTCCTCGACGCATACCGTCGTGGTTTGCCCATCATCCACAAGCCAATTCAGGTCGATCGCCTGCTCTCCCGACTTGCCCAAACCGCCAGGAACGCCGCGGACCCGGGCCAAAAGGAGGATGAGGCTGCTCAAGACGCCGGTTCTGGTATAGACCCGGCGCATGGCTGAGTCGGCGCCAGTCTTGAGGGTTTACGTCGCGGACGATCACGCGGTGGTGCGCCAAGGCCTGCTAGCGCTCCTCGGTCATCAGACGGACTTCGCGGTGGTTGGCGCGACGGATACCGCTTCGGAGCTATTGCAGCAATGCACCCCCGGCGCCTGGGACCTGCTGGTGCTCGACTTGGCTCTCTCGGGCGCGAATGACCTGCAGCTGCTCTCGGCTCTGCGTGAGAAGAATCCGCGGGGAAAAGTGCTGATCTACACGGCGCAACCCGAAGGCCCCGGCGCGATCCGTCTGCTGCTGGCTGGCGCTGACGGGTACGTGACCAAGAGTCGCTCCTTGGATGAGCTCTTGATGGCGATGCGCACCATCGCCAAAGAGGGCAAGTACATGTCGGGCGCCCTGGCGCAGCTGTTGCTCGAGGCGGGGCCCGATGGCTCCCTGGATCCGCTGCAAGAGCTCTCCGAGCGTGAGCTGATGGTGCTGCGTCGCTTTGCCGCGGGGGAGCGCACCACGGAGATCGCCACCTCGCTCAACATCGCGCCCTCCACGGTGAGCTCTCACCTGAAGAGCCTGAAGCGTAAGCTCAACGTCGCTTCCAACGCCGAGCTGGTGCGCTTCGCGGTGAAGCAAGGCCTGATCAGCGACGAAGGCGACTGAGCCGGCTCGGCAGCGTCACGGCGCTGTTGCTTGCACCGCTATTTCGAAAATATTAGAAATAGCCTCGTGGACGATCTCGAGCGACACGCGATGCAGCTCAGCGCCTTGGGCCACCCAGTGCGCCTGAAAATCCTGCGCTACGTGGTGCAAGCTGGCGTCGAAGGCGCCGCCGCCGGCGACATCCAAGGCTACGTCGACTTGCCCGCCTCCACCTTGAGCCATCACCTCAAGCGCCTGTCGGAAGCATCGCTGCTGCTTGCTCGCAGCGAAGGCACCTTTCTCTACTACACGGCGGACTACGACGTACTCCGCGGCCTCACCGACTACTTGTGGGAGGACTGCTGCCGTCGCGGCGGCAAGAGCAAGTGCTGCTGATGCGGCGCTAGCCGTTGCTTGATCGGGGGGTGAGGGAGCGCCACGCGGCCCTCGCAGGATTTGTCAGGTCTTCTATTTCGAGATTCTTGGAAATAACATGCTCAGCAGACTCTCCTTCCTCGATCGCTACCTCACGCTGTGGATCTTCCTCGCGATGGGGCTCGGTATCGCGCTCGGCTTTTGGGTGCCGGGTTTCACCGCGGCAATGAATGGCTTGAGCATCGGCTCGACGTCGATCCCCATCGCTGTCGGCCTGATCTTGATGATGTATCCGCCCCTCGCGAAGGTGCGCTACGAGGAGCTTGGCCGCGTCTTCAAGAACAAGCGCGTGCTCGGGCTGTCGTTGATTCAAAACTGGGTCCTCGGGCCGCTCTTGATGTTCGCTCTGGCGATCGTCTTCTTGCGGGACAAGCCCGAGTACATGCTCGGGCTGATCTTGATCGGCCTCGCCCGCTGCATCGCGATGGTGATCGTGTGGAACGACCTTGCGAAGGGCGACCGCGAGTACTGCGCTGGGCTCGTCGCGTTCAACTCGATCTTCCAGGTGCTGTTCTTCTCGATCTACGCCTACTTCTTCGCCACGTTGCTGCCAGGTTGGCTCGGCCTGAAGAGCGCCGTCGTGAACATCACGATCGGCGAGATCGCGCAGAGCGTTGCCATCTACCTCGGCGTGCCGTTCGCTGCGGGCTTTGTGACGCGCAAGCTCTTGGTGCGCGCGAAGGGACGCGATTGGTACGAAGGACACTTCGTGCCACGGATTGGTCCGATCACGCTGGTCTCGTTGCTGTTCACGATCGTGGTGATGTTCTCGTTGAAGGGCGAAGCCATCGTGCAGCTACCCCTCGACGTGCTGCGCATCGCCGCGCCGCTGCTCATCTACTTCCTCGTGATGTTCGGGATCTCCCTCTTCATGAGTCGGCGGGTCGGCGCGACGTACGAAGAGGCAGCGACGCTCTCGTTCACCGCGGCCTCCAACAACTTCGAACTGGCCATCGCGGTCGCCATCGCGAGCTTTGGCATTCACAGTGGCGCGGCGTTTGCCGCGGTGATTGGTCCATTGGTGGAAGTGCCCGTCTTGATTGGGCTCGTGAACGTCGCTTTGTGGGCCAAGCGGCGTTTCTTCCCCGAGCGAGCTATGGTGGAATCAAGCATGAGCGAGGGGGGCTCGCTCGGACCCAAGGATGCGAGCGTATGACCTCACCCACGAACTCAAATCAGAGGATTCTGTTTCTCTGTGTTGCTAATTCCGCACGGAGCCAGATGGCAGAAGGGCTGGCCCGCCAGCTCTTGCGCGGTCGCTTCACCGTACAGAGCGCAGGCAGCGCGCCATCACGCCTGAACCCCTACGCCATCGAGGTGATGGGTGAGCTAGGGATCTCGATCAGCGACCAGTACTCGAAGTCGGTCGAGGACATCGACCCCGAAGGAGTGCACAGCGTGATCACGCTCTGCGCTGAAGAGGTTTGCCCGGTGTTCTTGACCCAGGCTCAGCGCTTGCACTGGCCTATCGAAGACCCAGCGACCGACCAAGCGTTACCTCGGGAGCAGATGCTCAGCCGTTTCCGCGCGGCTCGCGACAAGATCTGGCAGAAGCTCGAGGTGTGGAGCGCCGGGCTCAAAGACGCGACTCACGAGTGATGCGCCGGAGCTCCCGCAGTTGCTGATTGAAGTCTTCGGGCAGCTGGCTCTCGAACATCAGCTGCCTCCCCGTGACGGGGTGCTCGAAGCCAAGCTCCGCCGCGTGGAGCATCACCCGAGGTGCCGGCAGGAGCTGCTCGTCCCGTGGCGCGTACACGCGCTCTCCGAGTAGCGAGTGTCCCGCTTCGGCTAGGTGGATGCGGATCTGGTGCGTGCGCCCCGTCTCGAGCTGGCACTCCACCAGCGTGGCGACCCCGAAGCGCTCCACCACACGCACGTGGGTGATCGCCTCTCGCCCTAGGTCTTCGCGTTCAGTCGAGCCGCGCTTGCCGTCGCCGCGGTTCTGCACCAGGCGCGAGTGCAGGGTACCAGAAGGCGCATCGCCTTGAACCAGCGCGAGGTAGCGACGATGCACGCTGTGTACGCGCAGCTGTTGCTGCAGGTGCTTCTTCGCGCGAGTGCTGCGCGCAAACACGATGAGGCCGCTCGTCTCCTTGTCGAGGCGCTGCACCACTCCAAGCGGCGTCTTTGGGCCGCGCTGGGCAATAGCCTGCTTGGAGCGCAGGATGGTGTCCCTCACCAGCTCATTGAGCGCGCTCGGCTCGTTCTTGTTCGGCTTCGCGTCGTCGCCTTCGTACGGCACGCTGGCGATGCCGGCGGGTTTTTCGACCACCACCAGGTCGTTGTCGAGGAACACCAGCGCCGATTCGGGCAACTTCGCCTTGCTTGGGCGCGGCGCGTTGAGCTTGAGCTCCACCGTTTGCCCCGGCCGTACCGGGTGGCCTGGGTCCAGCTCGACGTGGTCATCCACGCGCACCTTTGCGGTCTTGATCAGCTCACGGACACTCGACCAGCTTGCCTCGGGGAAATGGGCTCGGACCGCCTGGTCGAGGCGTAACTCGCGCGGCGGCGGCGCTTCACCCGGCCGCACATACGGCCGCCGCTTGCCCTTGGCCCCGGGAGTCTGGCGGCGACGCGGAGGCGCACCTGCTTCGCCGCTCACCGCTGCGGGCAACGCGACTTCGAAACGCACGTCATGGAACGCCGACGACACAGCGGCCCATTACAACATTCCGCGCGCTTGGCAATAGGCGCGTGCGAGCTGGCGTTCGGGTCATTCCGTGTGTCAAGCGCGAAGCGTGCCAGTCTAGGATGGGTGCAAAGCTGCGGTGTTCTGCGCCAGAGCTTCACGCGGCGAAGTAAGCGCTTCACACCCACTCGCTTTGGCGGTAGCCGCAATACATGCCCACGTTCGACGCGGAGCAAGGCTGCCACATCGTTCGTATCGTCTATGACGGCCCCGGCTTCGCCGGGAAGACCACGAACTTGCAGCAAGTCTGCGCGCTGTTGCCTGCCACCAAGCGTAGCGAGCTCTACACGCCCGCCGAGCTCAAGGGGCGCACGATGTTCTTCGACTGGATGGAGGTCAAAGGGCCGCCCATCACGTCCGTCGAGGTGAAGTTCCACCTGATCACGGTGCCCGGGCAGATCGAGCGCAACTATCGCCGGCGCCCGCTGGTTGAGATGGCGGACGTGGTCGTCTTCGTGTGTGACTGCATGCCGGATTCTCTGCCAGACAGCATGCGCACCTTCGCCCGCCTGCGCGGCTCGATCAAACGCCGCGGCACGCCGGTGCCGGTGATCGTGCAAGCCAACAAGCAAGACACCCCAGGCGCCATGGAGCCTCACCAGGTGCGCAAGAAGCTGCGCCTCTCCGACGACGTGCCGATCATCGCTGCGGAAGCCAATAAGGGTGAGGGGGTGAGGGAAACCCTGGCGCGCGCCATGCGCATCGGCTTGCAAGCGCTGGCCGCCGAGCCAGGCATGGCCCCAGCGGAACTCACCAACGCAGACGCGCTGTTCGATCACGTGCTCACCTTCGAAGACACGCCCGACGAACAGCAGATGGACGTCGAGGAGCTATATATCCACGCGGAAGAAGTCGACGTCGAGGACGCATCGCTGCAGATGCACCTCGCCGCGCGCTCCCTGGACGACCTGGAAGCCAAGGCGCGGCGTGCAGCCAGCAAGGCGCCGAAGAGCGAACCAGCGCCAGCGCCCGCTGGTGAGCCGGCCGTGGTGCGCCGCAAGCGGCGCAAATCCCGCACCCGCGAGCGTTGAAACAGTTGGAAACGGAACCCGCGGTAGCAGGTACACCCACCTGCTGGGGCGCGAATGCAGTCTCCGTTTCCATATGAGATGTCTTCCAGCTTACACTGAGTGCCATGAGGAGCTACGGCTGGTGGGCGCTGGGTGTCGCGGGTGGTCTCTTGCTCGTCGCGTGCGGCTCGGACTCTGACGGAGCGGGCGGAGGAACGGCGGGCAGCGGCGCAAGCGGCGGCAGCAGCGCAAGCGGCGGCAGCAGCGCAAGCGGTGGCAGCAGCGCGAGCGGCGGCAGCAGCACTGGCGGGGCTAGCGGAGGGAGCGGCGCGAGCGGCGGATCCGCGGGGCAAACTTCCGGCAGCGTTGGCTGCGGCAAGCAGAGCCCAACCGGGGTGAATGAAGATGCAACGATTGAGGTCGGGGGTGAGACCCGCGACTTCGTACTCTCAGTCCCCGACGACTACGATGCGGACTCTCCCTACCCGGTGATCTTCGGCTTCCACGGCCTGAACGCCGATGGCAAAGCGGCGCACAACTACCTGCGCCTCGAGAAGGCGACAGGCAAGCCAGCGATCTTCGTCTACCCCAGCTCTCGCAGCTCGAGCGCTGGCTGGCAGATGAAGGAAGGGGAGGGCGACATCGAGTTCTTCGATGCGTTGGTCGACGAGCTCAAGTCGAACTACTGCGTCGACGAGTCGCGCATCTTCAGCACGGGCTTCAGCCACGGCGCGATGTTCACCAACAACTTGACCTGTGCGCGCATCGACAAGCTGCGTGCGATCGCGCCGATCGGTGGCTCAGGTCCTTGGTTCGGAGCAGCCTGCACCGGCGCCATCCCGGCGCTCCTGGTGCACGGGAAGAGCGACATGACGGTGGTGTTCCCTGACGGCGAGAAGAGCCGCGATCACTGGCTGAGCGAGAACGCTTGCGGCACCACGACGAAGCACTTCGATCCAAGCCCTTGCGTCGAGTACGAGGGCTGCAGCGATCCAGTGGTGTTTTGTGCCTTCGACGGCGGCCACACGGTGCCTGAGTTTGCAGGGCAAGCTGTACGGAACTTCTTCGACTCGATGTAAGGCGCTGCTTCAGGAGCTTTGAGCCATCACGGCCTTGTGGCCGCTTCCCGTAGCGCCTCGAGTACGGATCCTTCGGGAAACGACTCGAGGCGCCAGCGCCTGGGGAGCATCCCAGGCTCTTCGACCATCAGCTCGCCCACGAGCTCTTGAACGTCGTCGAACGGCACCAAGAAGTGCCGCTCGTCGTCTCGTGGCATGAAGGCGACGTAGTCTGCGAAGGGTAGCAGTGTGAGGACGTCCTCTGCCCACACCGCATAGGAGTAGTACGCGCCTGAGTCCTTCTTGTGCATCACATTGAAGCTTGCGACGAAGATGTCGTTGCCTTGCTCTTCGAAGTGATGGTCGAGGTTTTGCTTCTGCTCTTCGTACTCTGCGAGGTCGAACAGCGCGGCATTGCGTTCGAAGAGCGGATAGGCGGCGTGATCCGCACGCGGCAGGTACTCGAGGATTCTTCCCTGGCCATTGGCGCAATAGACCATCGGGGAGATGCTGCGGCTCGCGGCGCGGTATTCGGTGAGCGCCGTCTCGAACAGCCGAACCACGGCGTCTGGGTGCGCGTCTCCGGTGAGGATCAGGAGGTCGCGATGGGGAACGATGCAGAGCGGCTCCCCTTCGACCTTGTCCTTTTGTGCGGCGAGCCAACCCGGTGCTGCCAGGCGCGAGGATTCGTAGGAGTCACCCGTCGCTACCGCCCAAATCGGGTAGGCCGCAGATGCGTCCCAGGGCTCCAAGGGGACGTCAATTGAGCACTCGCCCAGGTGTTGCCGTGCGGCAGTAAAGGCCTCGTTCACCGTGATCGGCCAGTCTTCGAGTGCACCGTCCGTCAGGAGCGACAGCGAGTTGGGGCGGTCGATGGCAAGCACTTCGAGTACGTGTCCGGCGAACGGACGAGCCAGGAGCTTCGCGTCGACGAAGCCTACGAATGTTGCCGTGCGAAGCACAGGGACGAGATTGCCGTCGGCGGACTCCCAGTCGGAATCGCGGTGCTCCGTCATCGAAGAGACGAAGCTCTGGATCGTCGCTCGACGCTGTTCGGGATCCCAATCGAGGCTGTCCTTGCGCAGGTTGTGCAGATACAGCTGACTCGGATCGGCCGCTCCAACCAGCCAGACGTGGATGGTGAAGATCGCCTCCGGGTCTATCTCGGCTCGTTCGACCCGTTCATCGGCGAGGAGCACTCCCAGCACTTCCTCCGCGAAGGCGTGCTCCGGTGACTTTGCGGCTTCTGGGGGCGCTTGCGTCGTGCCCTCACCCCCAAAAAAGGCGCGTTTGGCGCGATCGAAGAAGCCCATCGACGGAGGGTAACTCTATCCGCGACCTTCAGCGATTAGATCCTCGCGGAGCTGCGTCAGGACTTTTCCCAGTAAGTTGAGTCCACACCATTGCTCCGGATTTTCCGCATCGGGGTGATCTGCGGCCAGGCCGATCCCCCAGACTTGATCCAGTGGGCTCGCTTCTACGAGGGTGGTTCCGCGCGTAGCGAGCAGCGCCTCGAGCAGCTTGGGATGCTGGGTAAACTTCGCATGGTTGCCCCGATACACGATGCCTTCACGCTCGGCTTCCCACGTTTCGGGCACGAAGCCGCTCACCTTGCGGCCGAGGGCCTTCTGCTCCCGGGGCGACTGGGTACCGAGGATGCGGCGCTCGATATCCACGTCGCCGAACAAGCGTGCCTTGCTCGCCATCATCCACTGCTCGGCGGTGACATACACGTGACCGTCCAGTTCGAAGCGTGAGAGGTGCCACTGGGAGAACGGCGACTCAGCTTGCCAAAAGAACGTGAAGCGCGACATCGTGTAAGCATGACACTAAGCTGCGCTCCCGCAAGGACTCACTGCGGCTTCAAAGTCACTGCGACTTCAAGATCACTGCAGCTCCAAGATCACTGCGTGTAGCGGTTCTTCAGGCTGTCGTAGGCTTGGCGAGTGTTGCCGTCGATGTCGACGATGCCCCACCACTCCTCCGTCGCGTGACCATCGGGGTAGACGCCGCCGTTGTCGAAGCCACCCATGTCGTGCCCGCCGGGATTGCCTGATTTCCACCACTCGTCGCTGAACGCATAGGGGCAGCCGCCGATGACCACCTTGTTGCCGTCGTGGGCGCTCAGCTGGCCGCGGATCTCATCGGTCAGGACTTCCAAGGCGTACGCCTGGGCGGGCTGATCTTCAGAGTTGGTGTTGCGGTTCCAGGCGTCTGCACCGTACTCGCCAACGAACACGGGCTTGTTCGTGAGGCTCGCCCAGCGGCTGAAGCGATCGCTGAACGACAGATGCGGGTAGAGGTTCAGCGCCCACAGATCGGGGTCGCTCACCGTGGAGAGGGTCTCTGCGCTGGGAACCTCACCGTGATTGGTGGCGACGGGGTGGTTCGGATCCAGGCTGTGGATTGCCTGGGATGCCTGTTGCAGGCGCGCCATCACTTCGGCTTGTGAGTGGCTCGAGTAGAGCGCGTTGTAGTTCCACTCGTTGCCGACGATCCACATCAAGACGGCCGGGTGGTCCTTGAAGTAGTTCACTGCGGAAACGTAGTCCGAGTCGTAGCCCGGGAGCACGGTCAGCGCGACCTTGATGCCAGCCTTGTAGTACTTGTCGAGCACTTCCCACCCCGTGGCGTTCTTCTCGGGCGGGTCGTAGGTCTTGATGGTGTTGATGCCCGCAGCTTTCATCAGCGGGATGTCGCGGTCGGCCAGCTGCGCGAAGTAGCGGCCTTGACCGTCGTGATTCTCACCCTTAGGCACCGGGTTGTAGCTGATCCCCTTCATGTCCCACGCGGCTTCGCCGGCGAGGTCGCCGTTTGGTTGGCGATGTTTGACGAGCAGCTGGCGGCCCTGCACCCAGACGATGCTCGGGCCACTGGGCACCGTGTCTGGGTTACCTCCGGAGCCGCCGTTGCCGGTGCCCCCCGCGCCGCCGCTCGGGTCGCCGGCGGAACCGCCTGCGTTGCTTCCTCCGGGATCCGACCCGGCGCTGCCGCCCTGACTCGAGCCGCCCTGTGCTGAGCCGCCCTGACTCGAGCCGCCCTGTGCTGAGCCGCCCTGACTCGAGCCGCCAGGGGCGCTGCCGCCGAGCCCGGCTGAGCCTCCTGCGCTCTCACCACCGCTGCCCGCACTGCCTGCGCCTCCGCCGCCGGAGGTGTCCGACGAACACGCGACGATGGAAGTGGCTGCGAGCAAAACCAGCCACGCGGGCGACGAGAATCGACGAAGTGGGTTCGGGGCGACCCAAGCGGCGCTTGAGGACGAGTTGAGTTTCCAGGTGTGAAAGGCAGAGCGCATGTCCCACCGTTGCCGAGTGTGTGTTGAACCGTGAGCGGATCGGCCCGCGGAGTGACACAAGTTCAGATTTACGTCAGGTATGCTGAGGCCATGCCGCTTGGAGTCGCTTGGTCGTTGCGCAATTCGTTTAGCCTCATGTCCATTGTCGCGATCGGCTTGATCCCAAGCCTGACGGCCTGCGGGAGCGACTCCGAATCCTCAGGGGGATCTGCTGGATCCGCCGGGAGTAGCGGAGCGGCCGGTAACAGTGGCAGCGGTGGCAGCGCTGGCGCG
Source organism: Polyangiaceae bacterium (assembly GCA_020633205.1). Lineage (NCBI taxonomy): Bacteria > Pseudomonadati > Myxococcota > Polyangiales > Polyangiaceae > Polyangiaceae bacterium. The sequence goes on along the minus strand of JACKEB010000010.1, from coordinate 1,437,301 downwards.
GGACAAGGCGGCGCCGGAGCGACAGGCGGTACTTCGAGCGCAGGTAGCGCCGGTGTGGGAGCTGGAGGCGCAGCAGGTGGCTCCGGTTCCGCAGGGCAAGGGGTCGGCGGGAGCGCGGGGGCGCCGACCGGGACTCCGCTGTTCGTCGGGGTCGGTTCCTGGGGTTATCGAGTAGCGACGAGCGATGGTGTGCAGACCGACATCACCCAGAACCCTGAGACGGGTTCCGATCACTCTCCAGATTTGCTGCGGGATGTGGCTTGGGGTGGGGGCGCTTTCGTTGCCGTCGGCGGCGACCAAAACTCGATGGTGATGCGCTCCACCGACGGCAAGACTTGGCAGGAAGATCTCCACCCCTCGGGCACCCAGTGGAAGGGCGGTGTGGCCTACGGCGGTGGGCGCTGGGTCGCCGTCGGCGGCGTGGGGACCGTGATCTACTCCGATGATGGAGGCACTGTTTGGCAAGACTCGAGCGAGCGCTTGCCGTCGGCGGGCCGGGACATCGCCTACGGTGGGGGGCAGTTCGTGGCGGTGGGAGACGGCGGCATGATCGCCACCTCCAGCGATGGCACGAGCTGGACGGATCACACCCAGACCGGCGTGGGGCTCTCCGGCGTGGCCTATCTCCCCGCTGGTGCGTGGGTCGTTACCGGGAGGAACTGGAACGGCTCTGGCTTCGATATCTCCTGCTTCGGCAGCGCCGATGGTAGTAGCTGGACGCCTTGTGGGTTCAACATCAGCCTGATCGGGCGACCAAGCGCGGTGGATGGAGCGCTGATCGTGCCGACGGATAGCGGCTACGAATCCACCACCGACGGCACGAACTGGACGCACCATGACGGCGACATTCCGGAGCTCGTGCTGCAGGCAGACAGCGTGCTCGTCGGCTCATCCAACGACCGCTTGTTCAGCGGCAGCAGCCTGGGTTCGATGAGCCAAACCGCGATGCTCGACCGCAGCTTGCGCGGCTTCTGTCTGGGCTACGTGCAGTAGCTAAAACGTGTAGAACGCCTCGAGATTGGCCGCGAAGAACACGCGCGCCGGGGTGTGCACGGTGCCGAGGTCATCCAGGGCGAAGCTCGGGCGGGTGAAAGGTGCACCGCTCTCGACACCCAGCGCGAGCGCTAGCTTTCCCAGGTGCCACTCGCAGCGGGGGCCAAACGCCAGGGCGGCGATCCAAGCTTCCGCGCTGCCAGGTCTTGAGACGTTTGTGCCTGTGGCTCGAATCCGTGTGGCAATGAAACGCGCCGCTGGGCCCACTTGGAAGCTCGAGCCGCCGAGACCGTAGAAGCCACGTGCGCTCAGCGCCCAGCGCGAGAAGTCGCCGCCCCGCCGTCCGTCGCTCAGCGTCGCTGAACTCCCAGGGAAATAGGCCCCCTGGAGGTCGAGAGCGAATCGCCCAGCGCCTAAGCCTAGACCTAGAGACGGCGCGAGCGTCAGCTTGGGGAGCACGCCCCAGCTGGCCTCTCCCCCAACCAAAAGCCGTGCGGCCAGTGTGGTGGACGCTTCAGAGCCTCGCTTGGCGTCCGTCGTGTCGTCGCTGCCCGCCTTCGTCGATCTTCTCTGTGCTTTGGATTTGGGGGGGAGGCGCGCTGTTTGTGAGTCATTTCCCCGAGGTTTTGGCTTGTCAACGCCACCAGGCTGCGCATCAGGTGCCTCCCCGGGTTCGCTCAGCTGTGCGTTTGGGTCCACTGCCAGCGCCAGCATCAGCGCCGTAGCACTAGCCGCCGCATCGCAGCTCTCAGCAGACAGGGTGCGCTCACCGTCCCCGGTGTCGCCGTGGGTCTCGAGCTTGACCACGTAGCGAGTGCCGGAGCGTGACACCTGCGCCTTGGCACTCACGGATACGTCGGCCTCGCTCCCCCGCAACATGCGCCGCGCGCGTTGCAAGACTTGAGCTTCCGTGGGGCAATTGCTCGGCGCCTGCCAGCTGAGTTCGAGGCGCGGCTTGGCCGATGCAGCGCTCCCCCAGGCGAGCAGCGCGAGGCAGAGAGCGGGGCCCAGGCTACGGGCAGGCGAGCATGCGGTCGAAGCCGGCGACCTGGGAGTCGCACTCGCCGCAGTACTGGACGCCATCGCAGCCGCAAATCGGTCCGCAGGGCGATGTGGCGCAGTCCTCTTGCAGCGGCCTGCCCAAGCAGCGGCCAGGATCCGTCGCGCCGCAGTCGATGGCTGCGAAGTCGCAGAACTCGTCAGGGCCGCAGTCCTTTCCGAGCCAAGCGCCGCAGCGAGTGCCCGAGACTGCGCACCAGGCAGCGGGCGCGACGTCGACCCCTGCTTGCTCTGCGACACACGAGTTACAGTACTCGACCCCGTCGCAGCCACAAACCGTGGTGCAAGTCGCGTCACAGCTGGCTCGGGCCGCGCGGCACGCACCCCGGGTGGTTCCGCTCGCCGCCATCCCGCCGCAAGCGTCGTCCGCGAAGTCACAGTAGGTGCCCGCGGCGCATGGCGGGAGGCCCACGCCGCAGTCGGGGCCCGCGTCAGGCTTGGCGTCGCTTGCGGCGTCGATCGCTACGTCCGCACCAGCGTCGCTCAGCGCTTGGGGATCGCTGCCGATGGAGTAGGTGCCGCTAGAGCACGCCGCGCAGAGCGCAAGCGTGAAGGGGAGCGCGCTTTGTCTCACTCGCTGATACCGCACGCGGAGCGCACCGAGCCGGCGATAGGTGTCTTACCGTAGCGCTTCAGGAAGGCCTTGGCTTGGCTCTTTCCGCCGCCTGAGCGACACGCCAAGATGAGCTCGAGGCCGCTCCGTTCGAGACTCAGAGATCCTCGAGGAAACTCACGCCGATGCTGCGCCAAGAGGCGCTGCGCATCAGCCGCGTTGCCGCTCTGCACGGCGGACCGCGTGCGAGAAATCAACGCGACTTCTTCAGCGAGACCCGGCTTGCCGGCGCTCTTGGCAGGCGCGACAGCTTTGGGCGCCGCAGTTGCAGGTTTGGGCGGTTCCTCGGTTTCGCTGGGCGCCTCGCTGGTTGCAGCAAGCGCTTCCACCGGTGGTTCAGGTGGTTTGGGCGCGGGCTGCAAGGCGGGTGCCGCTGTGGTTGCCTGAGCCTCGGGCGGTGGACTCTGATTCGCGGTTGCTGCGCTGTAGACGCTGTACCCGATGCCCGTAACTGCTCCCACGCTCACCACGCTCAGCAGGAGCTTCAGCCACAGCGCCGTCTTGGCAGTTGTGGTCGCGACGCCAGCAGCGCTGCCTCCGGCCACGCCGGCGCTCGCCATGCCCGCACCCGCGATGCCGGCGCCCGCCGTTGCGGCGAGGAGCGATGCCCTGAGCCGGGCACGCTGAGCGTCGCTCGGGTCGTCCGCACCCTTTGCCGCGAGGATCAAGTCCTTGGACCATGAGTCGAGTTCGGTCATGGCTTTGCCCACCCCTCTGACGCTCGAAAGCGTGCCGCCGCCTCTGAGAAGGCCTTGCGCGCGGCGCGCAGCCGCGAATGTAGCGTGTTGACGTTGACCTCGAGGGTCTCGGCCGCTTCCACGACCGAGAGCTCCTCTAGCTCGACCAGCACGAACGCCATCCGTTTCTCTTCGTCGAGCTGCCCGAGGAGCTCGTGGAGCACGCGGTTCGCTTGCTTCTGCTGGGTGAGGAGCTCGGGGCCGAGGCCCGGTGTGCGCTCGATGGATCCGTGAAGATCATCCGGATCGATGTCGCCGCCTTCGAAGTACTTGGCCTTGCGCTTGCGGGTGCGGAAATGGGTTTGCACCACGTTGACCAAGATGCGGCTGAGCCACGTCTTGAACGAGGCACGGCCTTCGAACTCGCCTAGCCGGCGATGGACGACCAAGAACACCTCTTGCACCACATCGTCCACCGACGCCGGGCGCACCCCCATGCGGCGTGCCGAGCGCCACACGTAGTCGACGTGGCCCTCGTAGATTTCCTCGAAGCTCGGGGATGCGGCGTCGGCTCCCGAACCGAGGCCCGTCCGCTGCTCACCTGTCAGTGAGTCCAAGGCGGCGCGGGCGCTCAGGGAAGGCATCACCTCAAGGGTGCCGGAAGAGGGGGTCGCAGTCACGTGCCACCCCTCATGTCCGGGGGCCATGGGGTTCGGTGAATCAGATTCACCTCACACTAGTTACCGGTACTTGCTAGAACCGTGATCGGTTCGGATCGCTTTTGTGGCGGCCGCCGGCTTTCAGAGCATACGGCGCGGGTTGATCGCTTCGATTCGGCGCTCGAGATAGGGCGAAAAGTGCCCGCGGTAGCGGTCTTGGAGTTCTGCGCGGCGCCAGTCGTCGCCGCTCACGTGGTGCCGGCAAGTCACCGCCCCGCACTGGCAGTCGAACTCGTCGTAGTTCGAGCCGTCCGTGGTGGCGTAGTCGTAGCAAATCTGCTCGCCCGGGTAGATTTTCCGTGAGGCAACGAGCGCGATTTGACCCGACAGCCAGGTGTTCGGGTCACAGCTGTGGTTGATCCAGTCGGAGGGCCCCTCCACGTTGCTCACGAGGTACAGCTCGTCCTCGATTTGCACGCTGCGGTTGAGCCACGAGCCGAGCCGGCCAAGCTGGCTCTGGTGCATGATTTTGCCACCCCAAACGGCGACTAGCTCACCGGCCTCGAAGGCCTCCGCGGCGAAGACGCCACGTTGGCCTCCGCCAATCCAATCTCCGCGTAGTTTGGCGGAGACATAGCCACTAGCTGGGTCGTCGTCGTCGAGTACGGGGGCAGTTGCATGGGTCATGTTCACTCCACATGAGTCAGCTCTACCCGGATGCGCGGCTTGAGGTCGTAGAGATCGGGTCTCCGGTCATGCAATGGACGGACGGAGCCGAGCTCGCGCACCTGGGCGAGATTGGCAAAGTCCAGATCTGCAATCGCCACCGTTTCGACATTGGGATCCGCTTCGGCTGCGACACCGTTGTGCGGGAACCCGTAGTCGCTCGGAGTGAGGACGGCGCTCTGGGCGTAGTTGATCAAATAGTTTTGACTCGGCAAGTTGCCGGCGTTGCCCGCAATTGCCACATACACCATGTTCTCTACGGCTCGAGCGGCGGCCGAGTAGCGCACCCTGTTGTATGCCTTGCGATCGTCCGTGCTGAACGGCACGAAGATGGCTTCGGCACCTGCGAAGGTGAGCAGCCTCGTTACCTCGGGGAACTCGATGTCGTAGCAGATCTGAATACCAATGCGCCCAAAGGGCGTCGAAAAGAGCTTGAGTCCTTCCCCGGGGGAGATGTCGAAGTACTTTCGCTCCCCTGGTGTGATGTGAAGTTTGTCCTGCGTGTAGTGGTTGCCTGAAGGCGTGAAGAGGTGAGCGACGTTGTACATCAAGCCGTCGCGCGCCACCGGCGTGGAGCCGGCGACGATGTAGAGCTGGTACAGCTTGGCCAAGCTGGTGAAGAGCTCCACGTAGCGGTCATGCATCTCTGCCACCCGCCACATCGCCTGCTGGGAGGTGACCTCCTTCGGGAAGGTGGCGAAGAGGTGCGCCGTGAAGAGCTCAGGCAGCACCAGGAAGTGGCAGTGGTAGTCCGAGGCCACATCCACGAAGAAGCGGACGTTGGTCTCGAACTCCTCCCAGCTCGTGATGCGGCGAAACAAATACTGGGCGGCACAGACCCGCGCCTTGCGGAAGGCGCGCGCGATGGGGGCCGCCGCGATGCGACGCTTGGCGGCGTCGTAGTCGGGGTTCGCCATCTCGATCAGCGTCGAGTAGTTCACGCTGGCCGGATCCGACATGTAGCGCAGGCGAACTGACAACACCTTGTAGCCCGCCTTGAGGTGCGCGGTCAGCGCTGGGTCCTTGCGCTTGCCGTTCATCACCTCTGACACGTACTGCTCGGCGGTGAGCTTGCCAGCGACGTCGCTGTAGCCAGGGATGCGCCCGAAGGCCAAGAGGCGCCGCAGGTTGTAGCGCTTCATCAGCTTGCGACGCGGCACGTACAGCTTCGCCGCGATACCTTGGCCGCGGTACTGCGGGTGCACAGCGATGTCGGCCCCGTACAGCGTGTCGCCGGCGGGGTCGTGAGTGCTGAAGGTGGAGGCGCCGGTCAGCTCGTTATAGGTGTAGTCCTCCGAGAGGCCGTCCAGCTGAACGATCAGCGTGGTGGCGTAGCCCACCACCTTGCCATTAATTTCCGCAAGGAACTGACCCTCGGGAAACGCTTCGAACTGCAGCTGGTAGAGCCGCTCATCGTATAGCTCTCCGGCGGGGTAGTCCTCGTAGCACGCACGATGACACTCGGTAATCGCAGGAATGTCTTCGGCGCGCCATGGGCGGACGCGCACTTTCGTGCCGGGGCTCATCTGATGTGCGAATGATCACTCAAGCACTCCCACATGCAAGGGGTGTTTGAGGGGGCGATTGCATTCTAAGGCACACGGATTCCCTGCATTCCTGGGAAAGGTGCAAGCCGTGCACACAGGCGTGCAGCGTGTGCACACTCGAGCCCTACGCGTCGCCTGGCTTGCAACCTGAAGCGTTGCAGGTGACCGGTTCGACGTCGGCGTCGGCGACTACATGCATCTGAAGCTCGTCGGAGATTGGTGCATCGCGCTCATGCACGACCAACTCAGGGTAAGCAGAGCGAACCTCGACGTGAGCGGAGAGCCGGGCGGTCTCTCGATCGCCAGGTGTTGTTTTCTCGCCCGAACCAGGGGCCCGCTGACAAACTGCCGAATCGTGTCTGTGAAAGGAGCGAGCTGAAGCATGGCCTGGCGTCGCCGCGTGATGTGGGCGGTATTCTTCGCGGGACTGTGTGCTGTTTTGGTGCGCTGGCACGGCCTGCGGCTTGGCGGGCCTCACCAATTGCTGCCGGCGACTGCAGGGCTTGCTCCCTCCCTGGAGCGCAAGGTCGACCGGCTAGCGGCCTCACGGAACATCGATGGCCCCCGCAAGGCCATCGATCTAGCGCTCGAGCTCACGAGTCAGAATCTCCGCTACGGGCGTGAGCACCGCCCGAGTGACCAATTCGACTTGGGTGAGCGGGAAGCCAACGATCAGGAATACAGCCAGCTCTTCACGGCGATTTTCAATCGCATCGCCGACGGTCGAGAACTCAAGGCACGGGCGCGTCCGGTGCGCAGCAGTGCTCCGCGGGTGTTCGGCATCAAGCTCCCGAACCCGGCGTTTGCCCACCACGACTGGGTGATGGTGCAGCCCAGCGACGGCACAGCGGCGGAGAGCTGGTTCGTGGATCCGACGCTACACGATGCGTTGATGGGGTGGAGCATCGAGGGCAACGTCACCGGTCTCGTCCCCGTCGATGGCCCGGGGGATGCTGGCGACAGTGACTACGACGAGCAGGACGCGCCAGTCTACGACGACCCGGATGAACTTCCTGACGAACCCAGCTCAGCTCAGCCAGGTGAAGTGCCCCGGGCGGCGAAATTCTCCGCGAGGAAACGCTAGCCGGCTGGCGTCTCACGGGTCAGCAACAGGACAGGAAGCGCCAGCACTACCACTCCTGCGGTGATCAGAAACACCGTCGGGTAACCGCTGGACTCCGCGACGTGGCCCAGACCGAAGCTAGCGCCCGCGACACCTAGGTTGAAGCTCCCGTTGTAGAAGCTCATCACCTTGCCGCGCTCCGCGTCGTTGGCGCTCTCCACGGCGACGGCGTTCAGGGATGGGTACATCATCCCGTGGACGAAGCCGAACGCGAGGCCAAAGGGCACGAGCCAGCTCGGCGTGAGCTGCGACATGCAGGCGACCACGACCGCATAGCCCAAGATGGCTACACGCCCCACACGCAGGCGACCTAGGCGATCCGGCAGACTACCGAGAAAGATCCGCACGAAAACGGCTGCCGCTGTGTAGCCCAGGAAAAAGCCACCCACGCGTTCCGCGCCACGCTGCAGCGCAAACGGCTGGTGAAACGTGAACGCGGTGCCAAGTCCGACTCCGGCGACGAGGCTTCCGAAATACATCGCGAGCACCCGCGGCTGCAGCAACACACTCCAGCTCGAGCTCGAGGCGCCGGCTCTCGCGGCGTGCTGGCTCCCCTCGGGCAAGCGAGTGGCGAACACCGACGCGCAACAGCCCATGATGGCGGCGAGACCGAACACCAGCGGCCAGCCCATCGCGTCAGCGAGGGGCTCGGCGATCAGTGGGGCAGCGGAGTTGGTGGCCAGGAACGCCACGCCAAACCAGCCGAGCGCCTGGGAGAGACGCGACTTCGGTGCGAGATCCGCGGCGAGTGTTGCCGCGGCGTTGAAGGCTGTGGCGAATGCGCAGCCTTGAAACGCACGCAACACGAAGAGCAGCGGGCCGACGCGGTCCACCCACATGAAGCCCACGGCGGTGGCGGCTATCACCGCAGCACCGGCAACCACCAAGCGTCGGCGCCCGAAGCGATCGACCGCTGAGGCGACGAACGGGATGGCGAGCACACCAGCTGCCGGGGCAATCCCGGCGGCCAACCCGATGTCGCTCGCGCTCGCGTGGAGCACCCGAGTCATGAACTTCGGAAGCAGGAAAAACAGCGAAAACGCGAGGCCAAACAGCACCTGCGTGATGAGCAGCAAGATGAACGGACGCGTGAGCACCCGTGGCCTAGCCACCGGTATCGCGCTGGCGACCGGACTGGAGCTGGGAGCTGTCAAAACCAAAGCCTCGGGGGGAGAGAGCCTCGCGAAACCTGGTGCATGCGCTGCGTCACGTCGAGGCCATTCTGTGTTTCGGCAGTGAGGCGCGCCGCGGGCAGTGCGGAGAATCCGATTTGATTCCACCCAGGGCCCGGAACGGTTGAACGCTCGCCCTCCGTTTCCTAGAACCGGCCTCGGCTGCGCGCAGAACACACCTACATCGCCGGACGTGTGCGACGCGATACGCAACAGGAGAACCATGACGACTCACACAGCAGTTTTGATTCCTGGAGACGGGATTGGGCCCGAAGTCAGCGACGCCGTGAAGAAGGTGTTCGAGGCCGCTGAAGCGCCCGTGAAGTTCATCACCCGCTACGCGGGAGTGGCGGCGCTCGAGCGCGGAAAAGAAGACCTTCTCCCCGCGGATACGGTGGACGCGATCCGCGAACACCACATCGCGCTCAAGGGACCGTGCACGACGCCCATCGGCTCCGGGTTCAGCTCTGTCAACGTCGCGCTGCGCAAGAAGCTGAACCTGTACGCCGCTGTGCGCCCGGTGCGCAGCTTGCCGGGGGTGAAGACGCGGTTTGAAGACGTCGACTTGATCATCGTGCGCGAGAACACCGAGGGCCTCTACTCAGGCATCGAGAACCTGATCACCGATGGCGTCGTTGCTTCCCTCAAGGTCGCGACGCGCGTCGCTTGCCATCGCATTGCTCACTGGACCTTCAAGTACGCCACGCACCGCCAGCGCGAGAAGATCTCCGTCTTCCACAAGGCGAACATCATGAAGCTCTCCGATGGCATGTTCATCGATGAAGCTCGCAAGGTGCACGAAGAGGATTACCCCAACATCAAATACGAAGAGGTGATCATCGACGCTGCGGAGATGAAGCTGGTCCAGGATCCAACGCAGTTCGACATCATCCTCTGTGAGAATCTTTACGGCGACATCGTGAGCGACCTGTGCGCCGGCTTGGTAGGCGGTCTGGGAGTGACTCCCGGAGCGAACATCGGTGACGAGGATGCAGTCTTCGAGGCCGTCCACGGTTCGGCGCCGGACATCGCTGGTAAGGGCGTCGCCAATCCGCTCGCACTGATCATGAGCGGCGCGATGATGCTCAATCGCCTCGCGGATACGCGACGTGACGAAAACTGTGCGAAGGCTGCCGAGCGCATCAAGGGCGCTTACAACCAAGCGCTGGAAGACGGACAGAAGACGCGTGACCTGGGTGGTGAGCTGAATACCGAAGGTTTCGTGCAGGCCATCATCGAGCGCATGCAGTCCTAGCTTGGCTCAGGAGCCTGCGCCGCGCCGCACGCGAGGCGCGCAACAGACAGCGCCGCGCGCACGCGAGGCGCCGAAGAGACAGCGCCGCGCGCACGCGAGGCGCCAAAGAGACAGCGCCGCGCGCACGCGAGGCGCCAGAGAGACAGCGCCGACGAAGAAGTCAGCCCGGTGGTCTTCCACCGGGCTCTTTTTTTTGCCGCCTGGAATCGCGCTCCATGTGCGCGGCCGTACAAGGAACGGGAGGCCTCCCGTGTGGAGTTTTGATGCAGTCCTGAGTGGGCGCTTGCGTGAGCTGCGCCGGCAGCGGACGATCAAACAGGTGCGCGTAGCGCACGGGAGGGCAGCATGGTCGTCAGTCGCGCAGATCTCGAAGCCACCATCTCGAGGCTCGAAGCCGAGGTGGAAGACCCTCGAGTTGGGATCTACGGACCCCAGAGCCAGAGCTGGAAGATCAGCAAAGAAGCCATTCTGTTCCTCGGCGGCGGACGCGCAGCGTTGCTGCAGACGGCCCATCCCTACGTTGCCCATGGAGTCGACCAACACTCGGCGACCCGCACGGACCCGCTAGGGCGTTTTCAACGCACCTTCGACAACGTGTTCGCGATGGTGTTTGGCGACCTGGAGAGCGCCATCAAGTCCGCTCGGCGGGTCCACAACATCCACACCAAGATCACCGGCCTGATTCAGGAGCACGTCGGGCGTTTCCCTGCGGGAAGTAGCTACCTCGCGAATGACGAGGAGGCGTTGTTCTGGGTCCACGCGACGCTGATTGAGACCGCGGTGCAGGTCTATGAGTTGATCCTGCGGCCCCTGAGCTACGAGGAAAAGGACCGCTACTACCAGGAGACTCGGCGCTTCGCTTACCTGTTTGGGATCCCGGACCGCGTGATGCCTCGTGACTGGGACGGCTTCGCTGCCTACAACCGTGCGATGTGGGACTCCGACACGCTCAAAGTCGGTAAGCCCGCGCTCGAACTCAGGCGTTTCCTGTTTGCGACACCCAAGCCTGCATACGGTCCGCTGTTTCGCTGGCTCGAGACCATGACCGCTGGGCTGATGCCTGAGCGCTTGCGGGACGAATACGACCTGCCCTGGACCACCGCCGATCAACGTTGGTTCCGCGCATCTGTTTCCGGGCTCAAGCTGAGCTATCCGCGCCTGCCTGCGCGCTTGCGCTACCTGCCTGCCTACGTTGAGGCGCGCCGGCGCCTCGCAGGCAAGCAGGGACCGGATCGAGTTGGTCAGCTCTTGGAGCGTCTCGTGATGGTTCCCCTGCGCAGGGCGCCAGCGAAGCGTAGGCCGCGGCGACCCGCGAACGCCTAGCGGGAACCCGGGCGCCGCGGAAACGCACGCGTTGCGGGCGCCCTAGCCGATCTCTGCAGCTGCGAGGGTCAGCGTCAGCCGGCGGAGGTCTGTTCGAAGTCCAACTCAGCGTTTGCTGGTACCGAAACCGTCTTGCGCTGGTGCTCGACTTCCACGCTGAAGCGCCTCGGCGCGGGCCTGCGCGGCGGAGCCTCGGAGCCCTTCGGCCGCTCTACACCAGCAAGTTTGCATGCGGAGCAACTTCCGCATGGGGCCGCCGCGGGTAGTGAAAGCAGTCTGTTCATGCGGGTGACGAGGCAGGTCGGCTCAGGGTCTGCGACGTACGCCTGCACCTGCCCCCGCCTCAGCACGTCGTGTTCGCTCACGACCTCTAGCTGCTCGAGTAGGAACTCAGCGCGAGCTCCGAACTCATCAGCTGCGAGGGTAACGCGATACCAATCGCCGGCGCGCAGCGCCAGACCAGCGTCAACCAGAGCGTCCAGTGCGCGCCGCAGCTCCTTTGGCGGCACGTTCGCCAACTCCTCGATTTGGGATCGGGGGAGAGGTGTATCTCCTTGCCCTGCGAGCACCTCGATCGCGACGTTCAAGGCCGTCAAGTCGACGCGAACGGCTTCATGCCCGTTCGCCGACGTGCCTTCTGCGAAGTCGCTCGGGCTAGCCAGCACGACGGCCTGCGCTGGCTGACCGTTGCGGCCCGCCAACGCGAGATCGCGCAGGTACTGCTCGAGTGAGTGCGGTGCGCGGAAGTGGAGCACCGACCGCAGGTCCATACGGCAGATCCCCTTGCCGTATCCCCGAGGCAATTCGCCCGACTCACTAGCGATGGACTCCAGTCCCGTGAAAGCGCTCTCCGCGACTAGCACCGAAGGCTTGTTGGTCGTTGCGAAATGCAGCTGCTCCGCCGCGCGGGCACCAGCGCTCAGCTCCCGGTGGTAGCGATAGCTCGCAACCCCAAGCGCCCCCAAAGCGCGGTGAACCGCTTCCACTTCTCGGGGACCAGGGCAGATCACCACTCCAGGCCGAGGCAACCGATTCAGCTCACTGATCAGCAAGCGCTGGCGTTCGCCCGCATCGACATAGTGCGCCGCCAAGCTCAGGTTCGAGCGCACGAGCGGCGCCTCGAACAGGGTCGGCTCCCGTAGCCTCAAGCCGTCCAACAGGTCCGCACGTAGAGCGGCGCTGCCTACCGCGGAGAAGACCATGGCCACGGGACTCCCGAGCTTCTCTAGCAATTCGTCGAGGCTGGCACTGCTGGGTCCGAACTCTGGGGAAAACTCGCTGAAGAGTTGCGCGTCCGTCAGCACTGCGAGCGCCACGCCGCTCTGCCCAAGCGCTCGACACACCTCTGCTCGTTGCAGAGCGCCAGGTGTCGACAACACGACCAAGCTCCGCGAGTAGCGGATCCGCTCGAGCGCTCGCCTGCGCTCCTCCCCCGAGACTCCGGCGTCTACGCGTACGCACGGAACGCCCCGAGAGGTGAGCTGCTCTTGTTGCGACTTCAGCCAGGAAGGCAGGGGATGGATGACGAGCGTTGGTTGCTCCAGGAGCTGCGCTGCGACCAGGAACGCCGTGGATTGTCCCGAGCCGGCTGGTAGCAGCGCCAATGCATCCCGTCCGTCGATGGCAGCACGCACCAGGCGCCGCTGCTCTCCAGTGAGTGTGCGCCCCAGGCGCTCAGCCGCGCGCTCCGCGTGGGGCCAGAGTTGCGCTGGGGAGAAGCCTACGCGTGCGGTTCCGGGAGGATCGAAGCTCTTGATTTCGAAGCTACTCTCATGGCGCCCGAGCAGGCTCATGGGCGCTCCGCCAGCGTGTCGCTGACCACCGCTGCGAGAGACAACCAGCCCGCGCGGTTCCTCAGAGCGCCGGCGGATCACGCCCACGGGTAACGGACGGCCCCCTGCTGTGAGAGCCGCGGACTCCTGCGTCGCGCCGTCCAGCGAGACCTCAGCCGGTGCCGGCCGCTCCGTGAGAGCGCCGGGCGATTCCTCGGGGAAACCCCGGGGTGCTTTGGGTAGTTCCTCGGGTAGCGCCTGCCTTTGCGGTGCCTCCGCCGGCTGCTGCTGCGGTGCACGTTTAGGGGCGCTTGCCACGCGAGCGGCGACGCGCACCCCTGCTGCGGGCTTTGCCTTGAGCACCCGGCTGACGCGGCTCGCGTTGGTGACCACAGGCGCGCGCTTGACCGACCTAGACTTGGTGCTCTTTGAAGCGGCTGGCTTCAGCCTGCCCTTGAGTTTGCTTTTGGCTTCACCGCCGACCGCGGTCTGACGCTTGCCCGCCTTCGGTTTGGCTACCCGCGCTAGCGACGGTTGCTTGGTCTTGGCCTTGGCGCTGACAACAGCCTTCGCTTTTACCTTGGGTAGCGCCTTCTCTCGCGTAGCGGGCCGCTTCGCGTTCGTCGCGGGCTTCGCGCTGGCGCTGGGCTTGGCCCTTGCCTTGGTTGGCGCGCTCGCCTTCGAGGCTGGTTTTGCCTTCGCCTTGGCCGCCGCCTTCGTCTTCGCGACGGGCTTTGCCTTTGCTTTGGCCGCCGCCTTTGCCTTTGCGACGGGCTTTGCCTTTGCCTTTGCGACGGCCTTTGCCTTTGCCTTTGCGACGGGCTTTGCCTTTGCTTTCGCCTTGGCCGCCGCCTTCGTCTTCGCGACGGGCTTTGCCTTTGCTTTCGCCTTGGCCGCCGCCTTCGTCTTCGCGACGGGCTTTGCCTTTGCTTTCGCAGCTGGCTTTGCCTTGCCCTTTGCCGTGCGGATTGTCGGTTTGGTTCCGCGGGCTTTTCCGCCCGGAGTTTTGGCTGCTTTGGGTGCTTGTCGCGCCATGAAGTCCCGCGATGCGGCCAGCGCCGCCAACCATCCCCTTGAAGCTGAACACCTGTCAGCCCACGGGATGCGTCTGGATCTGGTTTTGGGAACGTGGAACCGGGCGACTCGCCATCGCGAATCACCTCGAAACCAGCTCTTTCGTGCTCGGGTCACAGGCCCGCGTACGAGCCTGGGATCTCAATGCACTTAGCATCGGGTCCGGCGGATGTGAACGAAAAAACAGTGAGCAGCTGAATAGTCCTGCTCAGCTGCTCAGCCTAGTTCAAGCCCCATCGGTTGAGCTGGATGGGAGCAAAGCCGCGTAGCCCTCGCGAAATGTAGGGAAGCGAAAGCTGTAGCCTTCGGCCCGCAACAGCTGGGAACTACAGCGCTTGCTCGCGACTCGCCGCGCTCGACTCGCCGCAACCGGTGGGGCGGTTGGCTCCGCGCGGAGCTGTCCGCGCATCGAGAGTTGCGTCTCCAACCAGCGTACCACGTCCGCCAGAGGCGCTGGATCTTCGTCCACACCCACATACAACGGCTGAACCCGCGGCAGCTCGCAGAGGTGGAGCAGCGCGCCGGCGACGTCATCGCGGTGAATGCGATTGGTGAAGCGCGTCGGCGCACTCTCTGCGCTGATCTCGCCGCGCTGGATGCGGCCAATCAGCGAGGCGCGGTCTGGTCCGTAGATCCCTCCCAGGCGCAACACACTGCCTCCAACCTCTTGGGTCATCAGTTCCGCGCGGCGTAGCACTTGAGCACTGAAGGTGTCTGCGTTGGCGGGGCTCGATTCGTCCAGCCACCCAGCGCTCTCCGCATAAACCGCGGTCGACGAGGTGAACAGCAAACGCGTCTGCCCGGCCTGGCAGGCGGCTCGATAGTGCCCGATGACGCGCTGCAATCCCGTCACGTAGGCGCGTTCATAGCTTGCGCTATCGTGGGCATCGGCACCGACGGCATACACCACGCAGTCCGGCTTGCTGGGTAGGGGGGAGAGGTCCGCCTCGGGGCCTCCCAGGTCCAAAGACAAGCCACGTACGCCTCGCGGAAACGTCGCTCCCCGGCGCACGCCCCATACAGAGTGCTGCGCTTGCAACGCCTGCTCGGCCAGCGCTCCGCCGCAATAGCCCATTCCAACGACCAAGAGCTCCACCCTGCGAGTCATAGGGGTTGCTTTTTTGCTTGCCAAGTCGGCCGCCTTGCTGAATAGTAACTCAGGTCTGAGTTACTATGACTCAGTGACGAGAAAGCCCTCCAACTCTGCGGTCTAAGGTCGCGTGCCCTGACTTTGGTCCGCAGGGTTGGGGGGCTCTCTTGCGTGTTCTGTGAGGTTGCGCCGGCCGTCAGGCGGCGCGCGCGCTCAACTCGAGACGCCGTCCGATGCGCGTCGCCAGCGCCATGATGGTGACCTGGGGATTCACGCCGATGGCCGTGGGGAACAGGCTCGCGTCGGCCACGTAGCAGCCTGGTAGGTCCCACACTTCGCCGTTCAGGTTGACGACCGAGGACGCCGGGTTCGAGCCCATGCGCGCGGTGCCCATCAAGTGCACGGTAAAGAGCTCCAGCGTGTTCACGTCGGTCTGTAGTTCGTCGATCTTGTCTAGCTCGTCACGTGTGTAGGCGATGTGCTGATTGGTGAACGGGAGCACGACCATCTCCGCGCCCATCTCGAAGTGCATCGACGCGAGGAGTTTCACGCCACGCTTGAAGCGATCGTGATCTAGCTTCGTCAGGTCGTAGCGGACGAGGGGCATCCCGAGCATCGTGCGGCTGACGCTTCCAGAGGTGGAATCCTCGACCAGCACGCCGCTGATGACCATGTTCTCGTAGCGGCTCATCAACTCCCAGGCGCGGGAGCCGTGGAAGGGCAGGTACGCTGCCAAGATCCCCGGGGCAACGAAGTTCTCCGCAAACAGCAGCCCGTCCTCGTGGAACTCGCGGATCTGCGTGTTCTGGCTGACGCCCTTGTAGCCGTCCACTTGTTGTGGATAGACGGCGAGCACCTTGGCGTTGGGGTGGCAGAGGAAGTTCTTGCCGAGCTGCCCACTCTGCCGTGCGAGCTTGTGCTTCTGCAACAAGAGCGGAGTCTGCACGGCCCCACAAGAGACGATCACCGCCTTCGCGCGCACGCGGACTTTGCGATCCGCTTTGCGGGTTTGCGGATTGATCGACTTGCCGATGATGCCCACGCAGCGTCCGCCTTCAATCCACAGCTGCTCGACTCGGACCTCGGTGAGGCAATCGGCGCCCTTCGCAAACGCTCGCGGTAAGTAGCTGACGAGCGTGGACTGCTTGGCGCCAGTGGGGCACCCAAGCGCGCAGTTGTTGGCACCGACGCACGCGCTCTGATTGCGGCGGTTCGTGGTGTAGTGCCAGCCCATCTTCTTCGCGCCGGCTTCCATCAGCCGACTGTCTTCGCCGACGGAAAGATCGGACTGATAGTTCGCGCTGATGGTCTCCTCGACCTCGCCGAAGACTTCGTCGAGGCCCGCTACGCCCATGTCGGTAGAGCCGGTGATGCGCTCCCACTCAGCGAGCACGCGCTCCGGCGGGCGATACGCCATCCCGCCGTTGATGACGGTGCTCCCACCAACGCAACGACCTTCGACGTACGGGATTGGAGTACGTCCCACGATCATCGTCGCGCTCGCGTCGCGGTAGAGTCGAGGCACGCTCTGGGTCGTGTAGGGGTTGAACGAGGAGGTGGGGTGATAGCTGCCCTCCTCGACGAACAACACGTAGTGGCCCGCCTCGGCCAGGGCGGCTCCTGCGGCGGCGCCACCGGCGCCTGTGCCAACGACCACGACGTCGGCTTCGAACGATTGATCTTTCGCGTAGTCTTCGTGAGCGAGGACGGTCATGGGGCTGCTCCTCACTGCGCCGCTAGGGCGGTCTCCGACATCAGATCGTGGCGAAGCTCGATGCGCTCCTTCATGAAGGCAATCGGCTTGTACTTGAGGCGCTGGTGGACTTCGTCGGTGTCGAAGTAGGCGCTCAGCACCGAGCCACGGATCCCGACCACTAACAGACGCACCGGCATCCAGCGCGACGTGGTGAAGCGGTTGATGACCCGATCCGCTTGGCTGCGCTCCATCTGGCTCAAGCGCTTGGTGCTCATGAAGAGGAAGCGCGGGGCCCAGTCGAGCAGGATGAACGAGAGCCAGAGCCCGCGTCCTGTGAGGGGATGCATGTACATCATGAACCCACGCACGTGACGTTCGATGCGCGTGACCATGTCCTCCGTGAGGGGAGCAGGCGGAGGCGGGCAGAGGATGGTGATGATGGCGTGGAACATGCGCACGTAGCGCTCGCTCATCGGGTATGGATCCGCGAAGGTCCAACCATCCTGGGGGTGCCGAGCAAGCGCTGGCGTCAGTGACGCCATAGGTAGCTTGCGCTTGGGTTCAGGCAAAGACTGCTTGCTCGGCGTGGGGGTCATGGCTCCTCGTCTGGTGGGGGTGGGGGTGGGGTGGCCGTCAGATTCGGCTTGATGACGGTCTTGAGCAGCACGACGAACTCACGGTCGACGCGCTGGTAGTACTCTCGGCTCGCTGCGATGGCGCGGTCTTCGTCGCCATCTGCCAGGGCGCTCAACGTTTCCCGGAGGTAATTCGGAAAGCTCGACTCGAGCACCCACAGAGCCGGGTAGCGTCCAAGGATGTCCCGGTAGGCTTCAAGGAATGGATTGGAGATCCAGCGGATGGCCGTTGAGTGGCCTGCGTCGATCAGCGCCTCGAGCCAACGGTGAAAGCCTTTGCCAACCAGTGCGCCGTCTTTGGTCTCGAACGCGGTGATCAGCAGCTCCGTGATACCGGTGAGGCGATCGATGTCGCTGCTGTCGGCGCGGCGCACCGCGAGCCGCGTCGCGAACTCGAGCACCTGTTCACGAGCCGGCAGAATATCCTCGAGGATATGCACGACCTCGATCAAGGAGCCGCCCGCCTCCAGCATCGGGGATAGCAGCTCCATCGTACCGGTCTTCTTGTAGTCGCTGATCGTGACGCCCTGGCCATGGCGGACCGTCACGAGCCGCGCCTGCTCGAGCTTGCGAACGGCTTCCCGGAGCGTGTTGCGGTTGGTGCCGTAGGTGGTCGCCAGGTCACGCTCGCCCTGCAAGCGCTCGCCAGCGGCGAGCTCGCCCACCAAGATCTGGCGACGTAGCTCGCGAAAGATTGAGTCCGCGATGTTGGAGCTCTGGTTCTGCTCTTCCATGGGCGTGACTCTAGGCAAAACGGCGAGGATTGACTCGCGGTTCAGCCCACCGTTGCGCATCGCTTCGACCGTGCCCGCCGAGCGCTGCCCCGGCGCGTCCGATCGAACGCGCAAAAGCGCCGCTTTTGCAGCTCGCGGGGCTGCTCTTGCGGCTTCAGCGGCGGACGGGATTTGGGCCAGAGCGGTCATTGATCTCGGGCGCCGTAGGTCGCCCAGAGCGACTTCGGCTCAATTGGTTGAACCAGTATGACTGGTTCAACCACGAGATCAAGGGGTGTGAATCAAAATACGCATGCGACCGGTGGGTCCGCTCATAAATATAAGAAATTATGCACAAATTTGCCGCCTGAGAGGCGCGAAAAGCAAGGGCGCCCACGTCCCTCACCGCTCTTCGGAGACCCAAGCGTGCACCACCTCCGCTCGCGGACTGCGCAAAGCATTACGCTCCCGGAGCGGGGCGTCGGGTGAGGCGACGGACGGCGCACCTCACCCCCAAATCAGGGGAAGCCAGCTGCTGGACCGCGACAGCAAGCGCGTGCGGAGCTACCCCCTGATACCCCGCGGAAATGATTGCCGGGTGAGTCTTGGCGTAGCTAGCGTGCGAAGCCGTAGGCTTCCGACTGACGTAGCTCTGGGAGCGCGTCCTTGGGCAGCAGGATGGTGCGCACCGCCCACAAGTCGGTGAAGATGCGGTAGCGCGCCGTGCTGTCCAGGTAGTCCACACCGCTAGACCCGCCGGTGCCGATGCGACGGCCGATGATGCGTTCGACCATGCGCGCGTGACGCGACCGCCAGATGACCAGCTGCTCTTCGGCCTCGACCACCGTATCGAGGAGCAAGCGGGGCCAGGCGAGCAGCGGCAGCTCGCGATAGGATTCGACGAACAGCACGCCGGCGCGCACACGCTTCGCCCGGGCGCGATCGGCTTCCGGCACATCTTCGGCGAAGAGAAAGCGTCGTGCGTAGCTCTCGCCGTCCGCGAACTGTCGCTCGATGCCGTCGGTGATCTTGCCCAGGGCCTCCAACATGCGCTGCTTCTTGCTGAGGTTCAGCTGCTGCATCTGCTGAAAGTATTCCTCAAGGAAACGATCCACGGTCTCTTCGTCCTGCGGATCGTCCGGGCTGGAGCCTTGCACCGGCGTGCGATAGAGCCACTCTTCCAGGGCGCCTTTGAGCGAGGTCTCGTTGCGGGCGTCGGTGATTCGCTGCCACGCGAGCTTTCCCGCCGGTGAGTCCACTGCGAGCTTTTGGATGTGGGCGAGGGGATCCGTTCCGCCGTAGTTCAAGCGTGCGGAGTCCTCGAGGCCGAGTAAGATTTCGAGCTCTCGCATCTGAAAGCTCTGGAAGCCGCTGGCAGGGATCAGCTTGTCGCGGAAGGCGAGAAAGTCCTGAGGAGTGAGCGTCTCCATCACCTTGAACTGATCGACCGCCAGCTCGAGGATCGTGGTTACCCGGCGCAGGTGATGGACCACGTAGGGGATCTTTTCCTCGGGGACACGCGGTTCCGCGAGGTGATCGCGCGCGAGGCGAAGCTCTCGGAGGCTGAGCTTGAACCACAACTCGAACGCCTGGTGGACGATGATGAAGTGCAGCTCATCGGGCATGAGCGCGCTCTCGTCGCCCTCGATGCCGCCCTGCAACGCCAGCATTTGGTCTAGCTTGAGGTAGTCCCAGTAGTTGTTCGTCGCCATCTGGTGGAACCGTAGTGGGACGCCGAGGAGCGCTCAATGCTGCAGTTCGGCGGAGCGCGAGCTGCAGTATATTACTGGACTTCTGCGAGGCCTTGAGCGATCTGGGTGAGCAAGCCGTCCGCGCGCGCCCGCACTTCTTCTCTGGCTTGCTCTGCCCAGGCTTCCACCAAGGGCAGGTGAGACGCAGGGATGCGCAGGCGTGGCCGGTGTCCGAGGATGCGGTCGAGACGATAGGCGACGCGCTCAGGGAGCTGGCTGTCTTTGAGGATATCCCGCTCGGCGATCACCCTGCAGAGCTGGGCCAAGCGACCTTCTGGCGGTGGCCGCCTCCAATCGAGGCCGAGCTCCCGCTCTCGGGTGGTCCCGTGTTCCAGCGCGGCTTGGAACGCGGTCCGCGTTGCGCTGTGCTCCGCGAGTACCCCGTCGAGCAAGATTTCCGTCCCGATGTGGGCCACTGCGCGCGCTGCTCCGCGCGGAACACCTTGTCGCTCCAGAGTCGCGAAGGCCTGCGAATTGAGCTCGCGAAAGTGCTCGCAACCGTGAAACACGGCGTCCGTCCGATGATGCAGCTCGATGCCTGCTGCGATGCTGCCGCCCTCCGCGGTGGGCGCTGTGGTCCCAAGCATCGTTGCGAGATCGGGAAGCATGGCGCCCAAGTGGTGAGCCGCGTCCTGCGAATACCAAGTGGCGACGGCCAGGTGACCGAAGAAGTTCACCCTCCGGTTATAGGGCGCGGTCCCCGACACTCACAGGGCAACGTGTGTGGATTACTCCGTCGTGCGTGAAACTGCCGGGGCCCTGTTGCACCGGGCGGCGTCACCAGATGGAGGTGGATTCCAGGGGTATGCGTTTGTGGCCTTGGTGACACGCAGCTCCGCAGCTAAGCAATCCGACATGCGAGCATTCCTGATTGGCTTGGTGGCAGTAAGCGCTGTGGTTGTTGGCTGTGGGTCATCCGACGACGGCGGAAGCAACGGCAACGGCGGCAGCGGAGCCAACGGCGGCTCGGCGGGGGCGACGACTGGCGGCAGCGGCGGTTCGGTCGGTGGCAGCGGGGGCGCAACAGGCGGCACCGGCGGAGACGCTGGGTCTGGAGGCGGAAGCAACGCGTTTAGTTGCTCAGCGGGCAGCGTCGCATCGGGTTGGAACGAAGGCTTCATGGTGGGCGGCATGGCACGTCGTTTCCACGCGGCACTACCTGCCTCGCCAGCCGTCCCCGTGGCGGTGGTGTTCAACTGGCACGGCTACGGAGACAGCGCCGAGAACATGCAGAAGTTCTTTGCACCGAACCCGGACGCGGACCCAGACTTCCCCCTGGTCGTGATCACCCCCGATGACACGGGGTTGACCCCGTTCGCGACTCCTCGTGGCTTGGACTGGGATTTGTTCGAGAGCGCCCCCGGTGACGCGAACCGCGAGGCGGCTCTCTTCGAAGAGGTTGTGGGTTGTCTCGAGCAAGACCTAGACGTGAACCTGGGACGCATCTATCAGGTCGGCTTCAGCGCTGGTGCGCTCACCGCGAACATGCTGCACAGCCGCTACCCTCAGTACGTGCCGGCCGTCGTGGCTTTTAGCGGCGCGTGGTTCAATGACCAACCGGAGGTCGACGGTGTGAACCTGCTAGGGCTCCCGGTCACCCTGAAGTGGAATGATTTGAACAGCGCGGATGGGGGTGCTGTGTTGCTCAGCCACGGCGGTGCCAACGACGTCTTCGGAAGCGGTGGCACACAAGTGATCAATTTCGAGGCGTCAGCCCAGGACGCGCGTCCCTTCCTGCGTGCCAACGGACGTGAGGTGCTCGACTGCGCGCACACCAATGGTCACCAGCCTCACCCGCAGATCAGCGCGGCGCGCGTTGTCGAGTTCTTCAAGGCGCATGAGGTGGGGCAAGCCTCGACCCTCGACCTAACGGGGTGGCCCGACTCCTGCGCCCTGGTTGATTAGGCTGCTTGCGCGCAGCACGACGCCAAGCTGCAGACCCCAAAATTGCGAACGGCCCGTTTCCTTGAGGAGACGGGCCGCGGCACTTGCAGAGACGGAGCGGCGCGGCTCAGCCTTTTCCGCGCGGCCGTGAAGGGAGCACGTTCCCGAGCACACGCTGTCCAGTGGCGGTAGCAGCGAGCTCTTGGTTCAAGTCGCTAAAGCTCGACACGTTGGGCACGCTGGGTGCTTTGGGAATGCTTGGGTTGGGCTGGGTGTCAGGGCTGCCTGACATCGGTGCGGGAATGGTGTCCCCCGCCTTTTCTCCCCAATCCTCTTGAGCCTCGAACGGTTCGAGTCCATCGGGAACCGTGTCTCGTGGCTCCAAGAGATCGTCGTATCCCCCCACGTCACCGCGCAGCTCACGTGTTCCGCTACGGCGCAGGCTCGGCACGCTGATGCGAGGCGGTGTGATCTCGGCTCCCCGGCTCATGGCATGCGGGTATCGCATCTTCCGGAGGCTGGTTCAACCAGCAGCGCTAGCCCTGGAGGATTCGGATGAGGCCCTCAAGGCGAGAGACCAGGAACTTTTCACTCGCCCCGAAGCGCGCGCGTCGAGCTTCAAGGGTCGCGACGAGTTGCCGCAGGGTTTCGAGATCGTTCATGCGGACACGGCGTGCCAGTCGATACAGTTCATCGACGGTGCTCGCGGGAGGCGGGGCTTTCAGTGCGGTTTGTAGCTTGAATACGTAGTCTAGCCATTCACTCCGCTGCGTGGCCTCCGCCAACCGACAGGCAAACTGGAGGGCCATATCACGCGTCTCCAAGTCGAGTTGTCCGCGGTGCGTGGCTTCTTCCAGGACCATGTCGAGCGGTGGTCGCAGCACCCGCACGGCCTCCGCCGAATTGCCTAGCTTCAGCGCCTTCTCTGCGACTCCGCCGAGCAGCGTGAATACGTTCGCGCGCCCAGTCTCATCGTCGCGTGAAAGCGTTTCCGCGGTTTCGGATGACTTGCGTGTGGGGGATTGCCGTGTGGTTTCGCTGCTCCAGGCGGCCTTCCTCACCTCGATCCTGAGCTGCATGCCACCGACTTGCACGGTTTCACGGCCTTCGAGTTTCCGCAGAGCTTCTATGCGGATGCCATCCACATACACCCCGTTTCGACTACCGAGGTCCTCCACGCTTGGGACGCCTCCTGAGATCGAGAAACAGGCGTGACGCCGGGAGACCAGCGGATCGTCCTCGACCACGAAGTCGCAGCCGATGTCGCGGCCAACGATGGTCGGGTGCGCGCCCAACGCGATCTCCCGATTGTGGCCGAGAAGCCAATAGCTTTGCGTGCCCGTCGACATGCCCTCTCCCCACGTCAAGCTGCGAGAAGCGGGCTCCAGTGTCAAGAATTCGGGAGGGGTCCGGCCATCACCCCCCGGGTGGATCGTGCATACTGTTGGCATGCATCGCTCGCAGCTTCTCGCACGCGTGTTGTTGGCGCTGGGAGCGACAGCGTGTCACTCGGCACCTGCCACGCAACCCACGACGATTCGCGTGGACCAGCCAGCGGAACCCGACAGCGATTCGAAGGGGGCTTCCGCGACCAACGACGGCCGGTTGCCCAAGCGGACTCACGGCTACTCCCCGGAGTGGCAGCCGACCGAAGCTGGGGCGGGTTGCACGCCAACCCGCAAGGTACCTCAAGGCTTCTCGAATCCGCGGTTCGACGGCTGCCCTCAGCGCATCAACCGCATGTCAGCCGCCGTCTACGACGGACTGAAGACGCCGCGTCCACCGCAGCTGAGCAACGATGACGATTTGCGTTTCGACGAGACGCTGACGGCCAGAGCGCGCGCGGAGGGTGACCTCGAAGCGTGTTGCTACCGGCGCGACTACCCAATGATCTACGAGGGGCGCCCGTTGCGCTGGCGGGGCGCGCTCCTGTTGCCGGATCTCAGGACCTCCGGTGTGACTTCGCGAGCGACCGCCAGGGAGGTCGATTGGCTCGCGAGTGCGCGCCATGAGCACGCTTCGTCTGCGAGCTTCGTGAGACTCGGGTTGGACCTGATGGTGCTGGGCGCGCCGCGGTACTTGCTGCGGCAAGCCTCTGTTGCCGCACGGGAAGAGCTCGGCCACGCCGCCTTGGCACTTCGGCTGGCGGCCAGTTCAGGGCAGACGGGCTGCCTGGGGGCGATGCCAATTCCCCTCGACCTTTCGCGAGAGACGCACGACGAGCGGGTCACGCGTCTGGCGCGTGAGCTCTTGATTGACGCCGCCTTGGGGGAGGGCCTGGCTGCTCTCGAGGCGGCTAGCCGTACCCATGAGGTGGCGCTTGAGTTCCGTGAGGAGATGCAGGCGCTCGCCGATGAAGAGCTTGGACATTCCCTGTTCGGCTGGCGGGCGCTCCAGTGGCTGGTTGCCGCCCGACCTGAGGCGCGGCTCATACCGCAGCTTTGGAGTTGGTTGGAGCGCGCTGAACTCGAGGGGAGTCAAGACGCGCGAGCTATGATCCGCGGGGTAATGCGCCCGGCGCTGGCTTCGCGTGCTTTTGTGGAGTCAGTGGTAGCTGGTGTAGCCGGACAGCGCCAAGGCATTGGCCATCTCCGCAGCTGACTGCCAGCGCTGCTCCACGTCGGTCTCCAGGGCTTTGTCGACGATCTTGATCAACTCGATCGGAACGTTTGGACAGAGCGCGCCGAGGCACGGCGGCGCCTCCGTGGCGATGCGCACCAACAGGCGGTGTGTCCGCGGGTCGTCGTAGGGTGGCTCGCCGCTCAACGCGTGAAAGAGCAGCGCGCCGACTGACCACAGATCCGACCGATGGTCGACAGCGTCGCCCCGCGCCTGCTCCGGGCTCATGTAGTGCGGCGTGCCGACGGTGGTGCCCGCGGCGGTCAGATGCACGCTCGAGTTGGTGTTGAGACGCTTGGCGACGCCAAAGTCGAGCAGCTTGACTTGAGGTGTTTGCGTGCCGCGCGGAACCAAAAATACGTTGTCCGGCTTCACGTCGCGATGCACGATGTTCAGCGCATGAGCCGCTGCCAACGCGTCCAGCAACTGGACTCCGATATCAACCACCTCGGCATGCGCTAGTGGCCCATCGTCCATGAGCTCCGCCATATCGGAGCCCTCGAGAAACTCGGTCACCAGATAGGGCACGTCGTCTTCGGTGCGACCAGCGTCGAGAATCGCCGCGACGCCGGGATGAGTGAGCGCGCTCATGGCGCGCACCTCCCGCAGGAAGCGTCCGACGTGTTCCCGGGAATCGTTCAGCTCCTCGTGCAAGAGCTTCAGCGCGACCCGTCGATCCGTGTAGCGGTGGGTCGCGTCGTAGACGGCTCCAGAGGCGCCGGAACCGAGCAGGCGCGTGAGCTGATAGCGACCGTCTACGACGGAGCCGACACGGGCCTGAGCTTTTGCTTCCGAGTTCATGGACTGGCCGCCCGAAGATTGGGGCAACCTAGTTTGTTTACCGAACTTGCTCCGATGGCAAGGCCCATCACCGCCCGCCCGGCGCCAATGCGGCTTTTGAGGCCGGACGGCACTGGATTCTGGGGGCTCTGGGCTATTCAGCGCAGGTCTCTATTCAGCGCAGGTCTCTATTCAGCGCAGGTCTCTCATTCGGCGCAGGTCTCTCATTCGGCGCAGGTCTCTCATTCGGCGCAGAGGTCAACCTGGTCTTCGTTGCCGGTGCACTCGGACTGATCGGCGAACTTGCACACACCGCCCGCACAGAAGTTCTTCGACTCACCAGTACGCAAGAACAGGTCTAGCTGCTGGCGAGCTTCGTCGAGCTTGCGGAGTTTTCCGTGAGGATCTCCACAAAGGCTCATGGGGCGGTTGCACATTGGTTCCGCCGGCAAGCCGAAGTCGTATTCGAAGAAGCTCGAGCCGCTGGTCGCGCCCGACGCAGCTGGCAAGTTCCAAACGTCCCTCACGCCGGTGTCTATGCGCTGAGCGCCGATGGCGCGAGCCATGATTGCCGCACCCAGGGTGCTCACCTGGTGGTCGCCCACGGCGGCTCTCAGCAGCACCTCGTGAGCGGGGGTACCCGGCAGCATGTTCTCGCGAATGTAGGGCGCGTAACCGGTGGGTTCGACGCGATCCCAGAGCATTTGTAGGAGTGAGAGTGCGATCTGTTGATCGCGACTGTCGGGATAGGTGACGCGCATCACGGCGTAGAATGGTTGGAAGTCAACCGAGCGATTCAGGAGCAGGTTGTAGGACATGCCCGGCACGCCCAGCACGCCGCGCTCCACGTCGGTGGTGAGGCCCATGTACACCCCGCCGAAGATCCCGCCCTGGCTGATGCCGTGGTAGTAGCGGGAGTTGGGGTCAACGTACTTGCCGTACGTTGCGTCCTTGGAGAACGCATTCTTCATCATGCGCATCGCCAGCAGGTTATTGAGGACACCCTGGTGCATGCGGTCGAACATGGTCGACATGCGCTCGATCTCGCCGCTGCCGAGCACTTCCGCGATGTGATCCTCGTCGTCGGCGGCCATGCCCTTTAGGTCCACCGCAAAGAACGCGTAATTGTACTCGTTCATGAACGTGCGGAAATGACCGGACTCGATTTGCTCCTTCTCGCCGAGCAAGCCGTGGCCGTACCCCACGAGCTTCGCCGGCGCTGTCTCCGCGCTCTTCGGGATCAGGAGCTCGAACTCGACGTCGTACGTCGGGGTGGTGTCGTTGATCTTGGGTAGGCCGTCAGTGCCGAACAGCAGGTTGGAACCGGGAGCTGGGTCGTCTACGTACAGTGGCGCCTTGAACGTGCCGAAGATGCGGAAGGCGATGTCGCTGTCGATGTCCGGCTCAACGCTCGTGATGGTGTACTCGGGGCCGCTGTCCCCAGCTTGGGCGAGCGCTTCGTCGCGCATCTTCAGCATCCAGCTGGTGTTGTTCTCGCGGCTGGCGGTCGTGTAGTCCCACGCCAGCAGCAGGTCGTCTTTCGGGATGCCTGCGTCAGCTAGACGCTTGAAGATGTCAGCGTAGAGCCCCCGCCTTTGATTGATGGACTCATCGCCGTCGAAAGCTGTGTTGTCCCGCAGGGCCTTGAACGCCGCCGTAGGCTCCGCGGAGCCGTCCGCCGTCTTGATGTTGCGGAGCGCCACGATGTAGCGAGTGGCGTCCTTCAGCCGCACCGCGGGTCGCAGCATCAGCGATCGGTGACTATCCACCTTGTTGGAGAGATCGATCTCGGCCCAGTGGGGGACGCGCTCGCCCGTTTCAGCGTCGAGGATGATGGTTGGTGAGTCGGCGCTCAGCGACGCATCGATGGATGCGCTCGTCGGCAGACCCTCCATCGTTGCCCCGGGGATATAAGTGAGGGCTGCTACACCGGGTGAGAAGCCGTCGCTCTTGTCCCAAGGGTCTCCCTTGAGCACCGGGCCCTGGAAGGAGGTGAGGAGGAAGTCACCTTCGAACTTCACGCGCCGGCCGGTGGGCGTCGAACTGTCGTCGATGGTGTGGACGTTGCTTGGGAATGGGTAGCGGCAGTAGTCGTCTACGAGGGCATCGCAGGTGACGTGAGGCCACGCAACCTCGGGCGTCACGCCACCCACGCCGCCGCTGCCGGCGTTTCCGCTGCCGCCGGTCCCTGCGGAGCCGCCGCTCGACTCATCCGAACCGCAGCCTGTGAGCTGCAGTGGAAGCACCACCGCCGCACACAACCCGAGGCTCACCATCCCGAGCCGCGCGCGACTTGAGAATCCAACGACACCGTGGCTCTGACCGCGCGTGGTTGCGCGGCGAACCGACCCCTGCTTCAAGCTCCCCATCATTCTGCCTTAGATCGAACGCATGACCGGCGCCAGAGCCAAAGCGATGCCGCAGCGCGGCGAAGTTGTCTCCTGAAGGCGCTCGCCTCAGAATGGCGCCTGTGAGCTTTGGCGTGCGGAAACCGTGGCGTGAGCGGGACCCATTCACGCAGTGGGTCGGACGCCTACGAGCCGTGGTTTGGGCTGGAACGCTAGCTCTAGGTTGCGCTCCTGCGGGAGTTGCCACAGGGAAGCGGGGCGGTGCCGCGCCAACTGTACAGCGACCCACGGGAGCCGCAGAAGCGCAGGCACAGCGACACCTCTCCCCCGAGAAACCGCGAAGGGCCGAGGGGCAGAGCCCACGCGCAGCCTGGGGCAGCGGCTCTGGAGCGGAAGGACCCGCTTCGGGCAACACAGGATCTGGACCGAATTCGCCGCAAGACCCCATCGGCTCAGAGCGTGGGAGCTTCGTGAGTCTCGATGTGCCTGAGTTCCTACCGGCCCTCGTTTGGGTGCCTCGAGGAAACGTCTATAAACCGCTGATGGTGGCTACCCACGGTGCTGGCGGGCGACCCGAGGAGCACTGTGAGCGCTGGCGTCAGCTGGTCCGTGACCGCGCCTTCGTTTTGTGCGTGCGCGGCGCGAAGACGAACCGCAGTGCCCCGCTCGCCACCAGTCGACACTATTACCCCGATCACCTGTGGCTCGGCCGCGCCGTGGACGCCAATCTACTGGCGTTCAAGCAGCGCTTCGCTACCGCCGCAGACGCCGAGCAGGCGGTGTATGTGGGCTACTCTCAAGGGGCAGTGATGGGTGCGCTGATGCTCATGTCTCGAGCAGACCGCTTTCCCCGTGCGCTACTCATCGAGGGGCAGCAGAACGACTGGAACGTGGCTGGCGCACAGCGCTGGCTTGCTGGCGGCGGTAAGCGCGTGGGCCTTGCGTGTGGCCTGCTGCATTGCTCGCAGGCCTACGAGAAGAGCCGGCAGTCACTCTCGCGGGCTGGGGTTGAGGTGCGCCTTGCGTACGCACCGGGTGCCGGCCACACCTACGCCGGCCGGGTCGGGGAGCACGTGGCGGAGCTGCTCGAGTGGTTGGTCGCCGATGACCCGAGATGGTCTGCGAATTGACGCGAATCTGCGGCGGCTAGCGGGATGCGATTCTGGTAAACCGTCCTCAGGTTCATGGGCTCTGTGTTGCGAACGTCGGTCTTGCGGAGCGCGCTCTACTGCGCGCTCCTCAGCCTTTGGCTTCCCGCGTGCAACGGGTGCAGCAAGCGCGCCGCGCCCACCGGTCCCGAACTCGCAACGGGGTTGATGACCGGGGAGGTGGACGACCACAGCGCCGTGGTTTGGGGCCGGGGAACAGGTGCTGGTTGGTTGCAAGTAGAGCTTACCGGAGCGGAAGCCCAGCGCCTGCGCGCGCCCTTGGCGGAAGCACGCGATTTTACCGCGCGGATCCAAGTTTCCGGATTGAAGGCGTCCACGGACTACACCTACAAGGCGTGGCTGAGCGTGGAGCAAGATGGTGGTGCCGCGCCGGCGAACGCGAAGCTGGCGATGTTTCGCACGGCGCCCGTGGTCACAGCCAGTGAGCGGGTGCGTTTTGGCTTCAGCGGTGACCTCGGTGGGCAGAACGCCTGCCGTGATGCACAAGAGGGTTATCCAATCTTCAACGCGCTGAGCGATGAACGTCTGCAGTTCTTCATCGGGCTCGGGGATATGATCTACGGCGACGGCGTGTGTCGGGAAACGGGGCGCTTCGGCAATGCCCAGGTCCGCCGTGACATCGACTTTGCGACCAAGCGCGCGGAGTACTGGCGCTTTTGGCGCTACAATCGGGGAGACTCTGCCTTTCAGCAGTTGCTCCAGAATACGGGCTACTACGCCGTGTGGGACGACCACGAGGTGGTCAACGACTTCGGGCCCCAGCGAGACCAACGCGGCAACCCGCCGTACCGCGTTGATCAACACCTGATGCCGGAGGGCCTAGCGGCGTTCTTGGATTATCACGCGTTCGACGCGGCTCAGCAGGCGGGCAAGCGGCTGTACCGCTCCCGCCGTTGGGGCAAACATGTCGAGCTGTTCTTCCTCGATACCCGGCAGTACCGCTCGGTCGCTTCGTTGCCCGGCGCGGATCCCAAGAAATCGATGTTGGGGCCGGAGCAGCTCGAGTGGCTGATTGAATCCCTGAGGAAAAGCGACGCGACTTGGAAGTTGATCGTCAATAGCGTACCGATTGCCATCCCCACCGGGTGGCCGCCGGATGGACCACGAGACGGTTGGGCGAACTTCGGTGGGCCGACGGGTTACGAGGTCGAGTTCTCGCGGCTGGTGGCAGTGCTGCCTGAGCTGAAGCCCGCGAACGTGGTGTTTCTCACCACAGACGTGCACTTTGCTGCGGCCTATGTGTATCGGCCGTTCGCGAAAGAGGGCGTGGCGGCCGAGGGCGCGAGCAGTCAGTTCAGCTTCCTGGAGTTGGTGAGCGGACCGCTAAGCGCAGGGCTGTTTCCGAAGCTGGTCTACGACGACAGCTTCGGCGCCGAGCGACTGTTCATCCACGCGCCGCTAGATGGGGAGCCTGCGGGGCATTTCGACAAGGCGCTTGGTTGGTACAACTACGCGGTCGTCGATGTAGATCCTCGCGGTAATATCAATGTGACCTACAAGGACGCGAAGGGGCGGCTGATTCAGGAGCTAGAGTTGGAGCCGGGGCGTGCGCCGCGACTCACACCGGGTGGCCGCGCGCTGATGGGCGCCGCGCAGAGCCGCAGTGAGCTCGAGGGGGTTGGAGACGCTCTGTCCGGCACCGCCGCCGAGGACCTTGCGCCAGCACCCAGCGCCTCCGCGAAGCAGCCCGCTCCTGGCCCGAAGAGGTGACATGCCTGAGTTGCCCGAAGTCGAAGTCACGCGGCGGCGCATCGCACCCCTGCTCGAGGGTCGCACGATCTCGCGCCTGAGCACGACCGAGCCGAGCTACTTCTTCCTCACCCCTCCCGCTGAGTTGAAACGCAGGCTAAAGGGGCGTCGCGTCAGCGAGCTCCGACGCCACGGCAAGTACCTGTTTGCGGAGCTGGATGAGGGTGATCGCGTGATGCTTCACCTCGGCATGACTGGGCAGCTCTACGGCGCTGGCGCCACCAGCCTGCGGCTGCTCAGCTCGACGAGCCGTTCGAGCCTGACGCCCGAAGCCCAAGCGGAGCGACTCGCCGCTGGAACGGGACCCGACCAGCACACGCACCTGGTCTTTCATTTCGAAGACGGAGCGCCGGACGTGCTGTTTCGCGACGTTCGCAAGTTCGGCAAGGTGCTGTATATTCCCGCGGGGAAATCAGATGCGCGGGTAGAGAAGCTTGGTACGGACGCCTTGCTCATTACGGCGGACGAGCTAGAGGCCGCTGCCGGCAAGCGGCGCGCGGCGGTGAAAGGGGTGCTTCTAGATCAAGCGGTGCTCGCCGGGGTCGGCAACATCTACGCTGACGAAGCCTTGTTTCTGGCGAAGATCCGTCCCACGCGCCCTGCCGCGCGACTCAGCAGGGCGGACTGGAAGCGCCTGCTCGACGCGGCGCAGTGGGTGATGCGACGCTCCATCGAGACTGGTGGCTCCAGCATCAGCGACTACGTGCAGCCGGACGGCAGCGATGGCGCCTACCAGGATGAGCGTAGGGTTTACGCGCGCACTGGGGAGCCTTGTAGAGAGTGCGGCACGGCGATCGTGCGAGTGCTGGTAGGCCAGCGGGGCACCCACTACTGCCCCCGCTGCCAACGGCGTTGAATTCCGCGCGGGCAATCAGAAGCAGCTATTTCCACGCCGTTCGCGCAGTGTCAGCGGTGAGAGAACGGGTTATGCTTCCGCGATTTTCTTGATCGAGGGAGGCATCATGGGCGCGACGACCTTTCGGAGACTTGGGCGGCTCGGGGCACTGGCTTGCATCCCGGCTGGGTTGCTGCTGGCGACCGCGTGTGATGACGGGGACAACACCAAGAACAAGGGCGGATCTCCCGATGCGGGGGCTGACGGAAGCGTCACCACCGGAGGAAACGCCGGGACTGCCGGCGGATCCATGGGCGGGACCGGTGCGATGGGGGGCTCCGGCGCTGTAGGCGCGACGGGCGGAACCGCCGGCACCGGGGCTGCCGGAGGGACGGCTGGCACTGGCGGCACCGGGGGCACGGCAGGTACCGGCGGAGCCGGACTCACGCTGCCAAGCCCGTTGTTCTCCGTCGGTCGTGAGCACTTCGGTACGTCGGGGTCCGCCGTGGAGTTGAGCGACGACCCCCAGAGCCAGCTTTTCCATCCGGATAATCCTGGCCTTGGGACAGGGAGCAATTCGCTCGCCATCACGGCCACCCAGCTCGGGCTCCTGGACACCGACAATGTGGATGCATTCAGCGTGCTGCGCGCCCCGCCGAGTCATCCGGTGTATTACTTCTCCGTCGAAAGAGGCGCGCAGGGTGGAGCGAACACCCAGCTCGAGCAGCGCGCGCCTCTCGAAGGCACTGGGCCGGAGGTGTACTTCTCCGATGGCGTTGGTAGCCACACCTTCATCACCGAAGGCGGCGAAGACGTTGGCTACAACGCTGCGTACTACCTGAAGGACAGCCTGGGTCTCGTGTACACGGAGGACCCGCCTGAGTACGACGACGTGGACGCGCTCGAGCTCGAAGTCGGCACGCCCCAGGCCGTCTACTTCTCCGTTGAGGAGAACGCAGAGGGTGCCAGTGGCAGCGCCGTCGCGGGGACAGCCTTGGATGAGCGTGGCTGCACGATCTATCGCTCCGCGTTGGACGGAACCAACGAGGTTGTCTACACCTGCGCGCAGCTGGGGCTGGCGGCCGGAGACGACATCGACGCGCTGATCGTGTCTGGTGTGGGGGCGCCCCAAGCGGTGGCGTTCAGTGTGGTTTCCGGCGCTCAGGGTGTGAGCGGCAGCGCGGTTGCCGATCAGGCCGCGCTCGACGAAGTGCCGGGCGATATCTACGGCTCCGATGGCAGTGGCACGAATACGTTGCTCGTCGACGAGGTGGCCCTGGGCCTGCAAAACAGCGACAACCTCAACGCGCTGAGTTTCCGCGAGGGACCGTCGGCTCCTCGCTACAACTACATCTCGAGCTGCGATCTGAACCCGTCACCCCTCGCAGACGTGACGAACCCGGGGAGCCTAAATCAGGTGGCCGCGATCTCTGGTTCCGTGGTGCTGATGTTCAGCACGGTGCAGGGCTTGCAGCGGCTCAGCGTGTACGACGCGGCGACCTGCGCGCAGATCGGTTCGAACGTGGAGTTCGACAACATCCTCCCGCGGCCAGCGTTCGTGCAGACGCTTCCCGGTTGGTCAGCGACAGACCCGCTCAACAACATTCAAGTCTGGAGCATCGAGATTGGCACGGGGTCTCTGCGCCTGAACGCCCACGAACTCACGACGGGAACGGTGACGGACACTTTCGTTGGGCCAAGCTCGATGTTCTTTGCATACGGCGGCGTGGTCCCACCCGGGTCGAACCAGGTGTGGATCGTAGGTGAGTCGGATCAGTTGATGATTCACGGTCTACCCACGCTGACCGGGAGCGCCAATGGCGTGCTTCCCAGTGTCAGCCCGGTGCCGCTCTCGCGGCCCGTGTACGGCGAGTCGCGCCGGTTCGGCTTTGACAGCTCTACTTCCTCGCTCCAGATCGTGGATGACTTCGACTACGAAGAGCAGCACCTCCGCGGCGGCTCTCTGAACGCTCAGGGCTTCTACACGGAGCCCGCGTGGACCTGGAGTCCGCAGAGCACACCTCCGAACGCGTCTGACGCCGGTTTCATCGCGCCTGGGGTAGGGATGTTCCGTATGGCCGTCACCTTGACCCGCGACATCACGGTCTACCGATACGACCCCTGATCACACTTCCGCATGGTAACGCAGTAGCTGATTGTAGAGCGCCGTGAGGCGCTCTGCGGTTTCGCTGGCTGGATCCATCCCCCGTTGCACGTCATCGAGCCCAGCCAGAATACGCCGCGCTTCGTGATCGCGCACCAGGCTCTGCAGCCAAGTCACCGCGACCAGGCGGGTGCCGCTGGTGACCGGTGTGACTTCGTGCAAGGAGCACGCCGGGTAGAGCAAGAGGCTGCCAGCTTCGCCCTTCAGGCGCTGGGTTTCGGCGCCCTGATGAATGACTAGCTCGCCACCCGCGTAGCTCTCCGGGGCGGTCAGCCAGAGCGTGCAGGCGAAGTCCGTGCGGGTTGGGT
The DNA here is from genome assembly GCA_020633205.1 of Polyangiaceae bacterium. Classification (NCBI taxonomy): domain Bacteria; kingdom Pseudomonadati; phylum Myxococcota; order Polyangiales; family Polyangiaceae; species Polyangiaceae bacterium. Next base: position 1,403,567 of record JACKEB010000010.1, on the reverse strand, counting down.
TGACACCGCCCATCACCGGCTGGTCGACGTGCCGCGCGTAGTGCATGCCGTCCGAGTAACGCGCGATCAGTGGATGCCGCACGGAACGGGGGATGGCGATGCGGCGCACCTCTGGGTGCCCCAGCAAGCGCTCGATGATTTCCCTCCCGAGTGCCTGGGCCTCCGGGTTCTGGCTGTCCAGCTGCTGGTTGTGCTTGGCGTTTGGATTACCCTGCTTGAGCGTCGACAGCCCATCTTTGAAGGGTAGCTTGGCGATGCGTTCACGAAATGCTTCCACGGTGTGAGCATCGAGCAACTCGGGGACCCAAGACAGCATGGCCGAAGGGTATCGCGGCGCGCCCTCACCCCCAAACTCAAGCCGTTCGCAGGCTGATTTGCGAAGGGTGGGGTCTAGCCCTGCGCCAGCTGCTCTTCGATCGCGTCGCGGAAGACCTCGAAGGGCTGCGCGCCGATGATCACCTCGTCACCCACGAAGAACCCCGGAGTGCCCAGGCGATCGATGCCGAGGTTGTCCACCTCAGCTTTTTCCGCGAGGATTGCTGCTTGATGGGTCTGGTTGTCCAGCGCTTGGTTGAAGCGTGCCATGTCCACGCCTCCCAGCTTCTTCGCGAAGCTCTCCAGGCCCTGGCGATTCAGCGCGTCTTGGCGCATGAACAACAGGTGGTGGTAGCGCCAGAAGCCGTCCTCCCCTAGCTGGGCGCGTACCTCGCGCGCGGCCTCCGCGGCCTGCATGGCGTAGGGGTGGATGTGGCTCAACGGATAGTCGCGCCAGACGATGCGCACCCGATCGCCGTAGTGGTCGAGCACCTGCTCGAGTACCGGCTGCACCTCAGCGCAGAACGGGCACTCGAAGTCGCCGAGTTCTTGAATCACCAGCTTCGGGTTGCTGGCCCCCTTGGTCGGGGCGCGAGGGGGGACGCTGAGTTCAGGGCGCGAGCATCCGCCGAGGCCGATGGGGGCAAGCAGCGAGACAGCAGCCAGCTTGAGTCCCAGGCCAACGAAGTCACGGCGCGACACGGACATGCTGGTTCGCTATCACGAGGCTCATCAGGCGTCGGTAGCGAAGGTTCTGCAATTCGCGCGGCGTTCAGTCGAGTTGCACGTTCGCAGTCTCGCTGTGCACGCGGTTGCGTGTTTCGCGCTGACTACTTCAAGCCGTGCAGGTGGACGATGTACCACTCGCCACGCCAGGAGAAGAGCGCTGACACGTCGAAGCGCCGTTCGCGGCCGCGCTGGTCCACGTAGCGCAGGCTGGAGCCGAAGAGCCGGTAGTACTCGAGCTTGTTGTACTCCCGCCCAGCTTTCATCCAGAGCGCGTCCTCGGGCACCACGTCGAGGGCGACGAAGTGAGCGCGTTCCCGGTTCCTGCCGAGGGCGCGGTGGTACTTCTCGATGTCGCGCTTGAGCTGTCCGAACAGGCGGAACTTCCAGTCGCGAGGCGGGTTCTTGCTCTCCTTCAGCTTCTCGTAGACCGCGAGGGGCATGAAGTACGGCAACACCAGCTCAGGATTGTTGTCGACGATGGCCTTGAACAGGGTTGGCCCTAGCCGCTTGAAGAAGGCTGAGTCCGTGCCAGGCAAGTCTTTCGTCTGCGGCAACAGCTCGCCCTGAGCATCCAGGAGCTGGGGGATGACGGAGTCAGTCTGGGCGTTGCTCCCGTCACTGTCTTGCCCTAGGGAAAAGCCAACGGGAACCAGTGGGCTCTTCTGCGTGTGCTCGGCGGCTGGGCTGTCGTCGGTTCCTCTGCTGGCCTCGAGCGCTGCGACCGCTTGCTTCTCGTCCCCGTCCGTTGGGGCTGCCTTTTCAGTTGGGGGGGAGGGATCGCGCTGTGCGAGCTTCGGCGGCTTCTTCTCAGGGGACTTGGCGGCTTCAGCTTTTTGCAGCTTGCGAGGCAGTGGCTTAGCGGCTTCGGCGGCGCTCAGGCGCTCGATGGCCGCCTGGCTGTTCTCGACGCGCACTTCGAGGTGAACCGCAGCTGGCTCCGCCTTGGCGCCCGGTGGTGCTTCCCCTCGGCAACCCGTGAGGCCCCCGAGCGTCAGGATGCTTCCGCTGACTGCGAGCTTAGATAAGCGGGTCTTGAGCTGATTCGGCCGCATGTCTTGCGGCTACCATCGTCGGTAGCTTGCGGCCGAGTTTGTGGCGTTCGGGGCGCGTGGTCGCCGCGGCTGATCAGCGCGCGCAGCGCTCGCGAGGCACTCCTGAAATCACTTCCCAACCCCGCCCCTTCACGCTGCCTTGTTGGGGCAGGTAGGAGAGCGGCTTCGGTGCGTCCTCGCCGCGCTGGAAGCGCAGGCGTACCGGTAAGCGAGCGTTTCCGGCGGCGTAGTGGAGCTCGCTGATGCGATCGCCAACCTTCAAGCCAGCTCGGGCTGCGGGGCCTTTGGGGTCGACTCCCACAATGTTCCGGCCTTCGTCGAGTTCGAACCCGAGCGCGAACAACGGAAAGCTACGGGGCACCTGACGAAAGCAGGGCCCGAGTGCCTGCGCCCCGAGGTCGCCCGGCTCACCCTTGGTGATCCATTTATCGAAGCGCTCACGTACGTCGGGTAGGTGAGGTTCGAGGCGAGCCAGCAAGTCTTCGACTCCTTGGGGCTTGCCCGGCGTGCGGTCATCCCCAACCGCCGCATTGTACGTTTCCCGGAGGATCTTTTGGAGCGGCACCGGCTTGGCCTGCGAGCCGGTGGGTCGGAGCCCGCTGAGTCGGGCCTGCAAGTCGCTCGCCCAGAGTGCGCCTCTGGCAATGCTCAGGGCGATCGCCCCCGGCTTGCCCGCGAGCGCCGCCTTGGCGAGCGCAGCGTTGTCCATTTCTCGTTCCGGTGCGGTGCGCGTGATCGCGGTCAAGCTCTCGACCTCGGCGGCGTACTCCTCGGGTTCGAGCTGACCCATGCGAAACGCCACCTCGCGCGCCACGTAGCGCGCGAAGCCGGCGTTGAACCAGAGCTGACCCGTCGCATCTTCGCTCGGGCCCAGCCAGAGTCGGCCCCCCAGCCACTCACGGACGATGGCTTGGGAGACTGCGAGCGACAGTGTCCCGTCCCAAGGTTGTCCGGTGGCAACGTGGATGAGCACACTCCAGCTGCGGCGCGCCACGTCGTAGTCTCCCACGGGCCGGCCGTCGCTCACGATGAGCAGGGTCAGCGGGGTGCTCCGCAGGTCGCCAAAGTACTCGCGAATTGCGCTGCGAAACACCGCATTTTGCGCACTCACCAAGCGAGGGTCGAAGCTCGTGTAGCCGACCCACGCCGTCTCGTCCTGGCCTTCGGGGCCGGCGAAGCGCGCGGAGCCGAGGGGGCCGGCTACCAGGCTGATTTGACGCAAGCTGCGGGAACTCAGCTCGAGGCTGCGGAGCTCGCCGACGCCGAGGCTCGAGGCCGCGCCTTGAGGGACGCCCAGGTTATCCGAATGGATCCGTATGGAAACTTTTAGCGATTGGTCCGGGTGCTCGTCGGGCAGCAGCAAGAGGCGTTCACCTCCGGCGCGCACGCGATTCGGGTTCACGGCGTTGAGCTCGATGGCGTCTGCGGAGAAGTCCGCCGCCCGCACCCGGTATTCGAGCTCCAGGGGTTGCTTTGCGGGTAGTGTCACTCGCAATCCACTGCCAACAACCACCGGGGCAACTGGCTCTCGGTGGCCGTCGGCGAACACGCGCTCGAGCTTGAGCAGGTCTTTCTCCTTAACGTGCTGGATGCTGAAGCTCTGGCTGTCCACACGGGAGCCGACGTGAAGCCGTACCAAGAAGCTGGGTGGCTCGAACACGGGTGTGATCTCGACACCGAGGTCGGCCTCAGCGAGCGGATCGGGCGAAGCGACCACAGCCGCGGTGCTTGCGGCGCTGGGCACGCTGCTACCCGTGGGAGACGCAGGGCACTCCGCTGCGGCTCGGGTCCCAGGAGCACATGCTGCCGCGAGCAGCGCAAGGCCTAGCGTCGCGCACGCCGCAGAGCTTCGAAGCATGCGCGCCAGGCTAATCGGCGTCGGCGGGCCCAACAACCACGAGCACGCTCGCGTCTTCGACTTGATCGCCTTCGGCCACACGCACTTCTTTGACCACGCCGGCCTCCGCAGCTTTGACCGAATGCTCCATCTTCATCGCTTCGAGGATCACCAGCACCTGGCCCGCCTCCACGACCTTGCCTGTTTCCGCAAGGAGTTTCACGACCTTGCCGGGCATGGGCGCGATGCAGGCGCCGGCCTCCACCTCGGCCTCCGCACGTTTGAAGCGGGGCACCACGGAGAACGCCGCCGAGCCCGCGACTCCGGCGACGAACACCTGTTCCCCACGCATCCGCACGCGGGCGCTGCGGCGCATGGGAGCGCTTTCTCCCAGCGTGAACTCGTAGCGCAGCAGGTGCTCTGCGGCGCTCCAGGCGAGCGCGCGGCAGCTCAACTCGGTATCGCCGACGGTGATGGTCAGTTCCCCGCCACCTCGGTTCTGGTACTCCACCCGAGTCACGTCGCCTGCGTGCTCCAGCTCGACCCACTCACGTTGAAAGCGGTTGTTGCGGAAACCCGGTTCAAGGGCCGGTAGTGGCCGCTGCTCGCTACGTCGCGCTTCATGCAGCGCCAGCGTGGCGACGGCCAGTGCCTCCGCGCTGGGGCCCGACTCGCCGCCAGCGTCGCTCAGGTGTTGCTGAATGAAATGGGTGTGGGTGTTGCCCGCCTGGAACTCCTCGTGTCCCAGCACTCGCAGCAAGAAGGCCGTGTTGGTCTTGAGGCCATGGATGCTGCCGAGTGATAGCGCGCGCTGCATGCGCGCGATCGCCTCCTGGCGGTCCTGTCCCCAGGTGATCACCTTGGCCAGCATCGGGTCATAGTGGATGCCGATCTCGCTGCCGCTCTCGATGCCAGCATCGATGCGCAGCCCATCCACCGCGGGCAACCAGAAGTCGACCACCGTGCCCGTGGTGGGCAAGAAGCCATTGGTAGGGTCTTCTGCGTAGATGCGGCACTCCACCGCGGCGCCGTTCAGGCTGAGCGTGTCTTGCTCGAGGTCCAAGGCTGCGCCGCGTGCTACGCGGATCTGTTCGCGCACGATGTCCACGCCGGTGACGGCTTCGGTGATTGGGTGCTCGACTTGGAGGCGCGTGTTGACCTCCAGGAAGTAGAAGTTGCCCTGGGGATCCAGGATGAACTCCACCGTGCCGGCGTTGAAGTAGTTCACCGCCTTACCGACCGCCACTGCGGCCTTCCCCATGCGATCGCGCAGTTCTGGGTTCAGGGCGGGGGAGGGGGTCTCCTCGATGATCTTCTGGTGACGACGCTGGATCGAGCACTCGCGCTCGAATAGGTGTAGGAGCTTTCCGTGCTGATCCCCGAGGATTTGGATCTCCACGTGGCGAGGGGAGGTGATGTACTTCTCGATCAGCAAGGTGTCGTCGCCGAAAGAGCTCTTCGCCTCGCGCTTTGCTCCCTCGATAGCGGGCTCTAGGTCGGCCTCGCGCTCCACGACGCGCATGCCCTTTCCGCCGCCGCCCGCACTCGCCTTCACCAGCACCGGGAAGCCGATCTTCAGCGCCTCCTTGACCAACGTGGCGGTGCTCTGGTCGTCGCCTTCGTAGCCCGGAATGACCGGTACCCCCGCGGCTCCGACCAGGCCTTTGGACACCTTCTTCGAGCCCATCTTGCGGATGGCTTCTGCGCTTGGGCCAATGAACGTCAGACCCGCAGCGGCGCACGCCTCGGCGAACTCGGCGTTCTCCGCCAAGAAGCCGAAGCCAGGGTGCACGGCGTCGGCGCCAGTCTGCTTGGCTGCTGCGATTAGCTTATCCACGCGGAGATAGCTCTCGCTGGCAGCGGCGCCGCCGAGCGCTACTGCTTGATCCGCCAGGCGTACGAACGGCAGGTCCCGGTCGGCGTCGCTGAAGACGGCGACGGTGCCGACGCCCATCTGATGTGCCGTACGCATGATGCGGGCGGCGATTTCTCCACGGTTGGCGACCAGGATGCGGCTGACGCGATGCATGAAGACGGACGCTAACTCAAGGTCGTCTCCTTGGGTACGCCGGGCGCGCTGAAACTGGATTCCAGCTCACGCGCCGGTTTGCCTGCTTTGGAGTCCGGCTCCCGCTAGCGCCCTTCGCCGACAGCGCGGCTCTCGGGTGCCTCGCTGAAGCTGATGTCCGCTGCTCGCGGCGCGCGCAAGCGAGTCATGGAATTGCGGACCGATTCGACCGGGTGCCGTGGCGTGTCCGTGTGACGCACGGCACTGACCGGCAACGAGAGGCGCTGCCACGCGCCGCGCATGCTGCTGGGTCGAGACGCCAAGCTCGCGCGCCGCAGCTCATTCAGCTGCACGCGCCGATCGTGGCTCTCGATGCGAAGTGCGAAGTCGGTCGCGCGGCGTTCGATTTCCCTGAGCAGCACGCCGCGGCGCGCTGCGGGGTCAGGCAGCGCGAGCACCCCGACTCGACGCAAGGGAGTCCACATCGGGACGGCGATCGCTTGCATGCAACCGAGCGTCGGGGAGAGCCAGCTCGGAACTTCGAGGATCAACGTCCGCTCAACGTGGCTCAGCCAGAGGCGCAGGCGAGACTCGAAGAGGGTCGTGACTTCGCTGCTGCTGGCGATCACGCCGTCTCCCTGGGATCCGCGCAGCGGGTCGACCACCGCCGCGGCGACCGCGGGCGTCGTCAACCAACGCACCTCGTCCACGAAGTCGAGCAGGTTGGGTGCTTGCCCCGAACGGGACCCGTCGCGCAGGAAGATCCCACTCTGGGTCTGCGGGTGGTCTGACTGGCGGAGCGTGCGGTAGGTCACGCCCTGATTGAACGGGCTTCGAGCCCGGACCTTGAGAGATCAGCCGTTTCGCGCGCTGTTGACCAGCAAATCTGGGCGATCCGACATGATCCCGTCGACGCCGAGGCGCCACAGCGCTCGCATTTCTTCCCCCTCGTCGATAGTCCAGACATGCACCTGAATCCCTTGGCGGTGCGCTACGTCGACCAAATGTCGGGTCACCACGGGCAACACCCCGACCTTAAGTGGCAGCTGGAGTGCGTCGTAAGGGGGCTCCTCCCAGCGCCAGAGTCCGAGCCGCGCGGCAATCAGGAAGCGCAGGCTCTCCCGGGTGCCCGCCGACGTAGCCACTTGCCCTCGCGATACCTCACGGAAATCCTGCACGAGCGGGTCGAAGCTCGCGGCGATCAACAGCTGGTCGTGCAGACCTCGGCGCTCGATCAGCTGCCACATGGGGCGTACGATGTCCGGCTCGCGCTGCTTCAGCTCCAAGTTGAGACGCACTCCCGGGAAACGCTCCAGGGCCTCCTCCAGAGTCGGAATCGTCAGCCCCTTACCGCGAAACGGGTAGCGCCCGTCTTGATAGAAGCGGTAACCCACATCCAGCTGCTTCAGCTCGCTCAGCGTGAAATCGCGGATGAGGCCCGAGCCGTTGGTCGTGCGCTCGACCCGAGAGTCGTGGAAGAGCACCAGGTGCCCATCTCGCGTGCGGTGCACGTCGCTCTCCAGATGCGAACAACCAAGATCCAGGGCGCCGCTGAAGGCCTCCAGGGTGTTCTCTGGCCACATCAACGAACCGCCGCGGTGCGCGAAACACAAGCGATGGCTACGATACGCCCCCGCAGTGTCGTGGGCGCCGTTGAGGTTCTCCAGGAATGCCCGAGGCGGCCTCATGAAGCCTGCGTTCGCGTGCGGCATGCTGAGAGCATACTGAGCGGTCGTCGCTTGGCATACCTCCGCTTAACCTTCGGGCGGCTTGCCCAGTAGACTTGGTGTTTCATGGCCCGAACTCCGCTTGCTGCCGCGTTTCCACGCATCCACCGCGTGTCTGGATACCGCGGGCTTGGATGCGGCGCGCTGACGCTCTTCGGGCTGTGCCTCGCTCTGCCCGCGGCCGCCCAGAGCATTGGGGGCGAGGTCGAACACCACGTCGATCAGGGGCTGAAGTCCAAGCAGCGCTCCTCTCCCCCAAAAAAGAAGAAGAAGACCAAGGCCAGGACGTCGAAGAAGGCGCCGCCCCGTCGCACACCCGAGCAGCGTGGTTACTGGTCAGGGGATCCCAACGCCGCCACCCAGCCGAAGGCTCCGGAGACCAAGTACCCGATCCGCATCCTTGGCGGCGGCTTGCGTATCGATCCAGGCATTGGTGGGGCGTACCGCGGCTGGCGCCCGCAAGGTTACCCTGCCTTGGATGTTTCCACGCAGAATTATTATACCTGGAGCGTGGACGTCGGCGTGGGCTTCTTTGGCTGGGTGACGCTGCATCACGGCTACTTCGAGTCGAACTCCGCCGCAGCTCCGAGCCGGCCGGAGGCTGCGATCACGGCCCGCGCGGGCAACCTCGCGCCGAAGCTCACCAAGGCCCTGGGTGTGATTGGTTTCCCTGCGGTGAGTTTCATCTGGGAGCCCATCTTTCGCTATGAGACGCGCGCGTTCGAGACCACGGTGACGCCCAGGCAGGCGGTGCGTGTGATCCCGCACTCCGCGAGTCCGAACCAGCCGGTCACGGACTTTCCGTTGACCACCCGCCCACTCACCATGGTCAGCGGCTTCGAGTCGTTCATCGTGGGGGTCAAATACAACCATGACAAGGACCCGACGGGCATCGTGCAGGTGCCGAAGGGAGACTTCCCCGAGATCTACTTCGGCCTCGGGCTGACGAGCTACTCCAAGCCCTATCAGGTTCGCGTCGACGACTTCGTATTGGATGAGCTGGTCTTCGATGCGCGTTTCCGTGGGGCAGGGCTGGCGTTTGGCGGTGACACGAACCGCACGCCCACGAAGTTCTACGGCAGCCTCTCGAGCCAAGTCGGCTTGGGGGAGGTGCTGTTGCTCGATGACTACAGCCTGAACGACGCGCTGCCCGACGACTGGCTGATCGGCTACGTGCAGGGGGACCTGACCTTCGGCTACCTGCACCCGCTCTTGAAGACCGCGCCCACGCTGCTCGGCGGCATCGAAGCCACGGTGGGAGGCATGACGTTCTTCTACTTCAAGACCTTCCAAGCCGAAGGCGAGCGCGAGACGCCGCCCCTCAACTGGGACTTCCTCTGGGGCCTGCGCGCGTACCTCACGTTGCCGCTGTAGTTTTGCTGCCTCCCCCCGCGCTGCCTGCGGCAGCACGCCCCCTCCTTAGCCGGACGCGACTCGCTCCGCTCGCGCGCGCGGCTGGAGGGGGACCAGACCGTGAGGAATCGGGACGTCAATGATTGGGAGCTGTGCGGTGGGGTATTCCCTTGCGTGGTACCGTCTCGACTATGGTCCAGGCGCAACGAAAGACGCACACCAGGCAATCCCTTGGAGACGCTTTGGAGAGTTCGGTCCACTTCGTTAGGGAGGTTTCGGGAAGGGAGCGCGCCATCATGGCGGCCTTCGGCGACTTCCCAAACCTCGCATCCAACATGAGGGTGTATCGCAAAGGGGCGCGGCGGCGGAAGTTCGATCCAGTCGTCGCCGCAGCCGAACTCCCCTCCGGCGACTCTCTCAGCTTCTATCTCGAATCCGACGACGGCGATTTCATTCGGAACTTTTACTGCTCCTCGGACCGCCAGTTCTCGCTACGTGGGACCTGGGCCGCGCATGACTCGCCGGAAACGGTGCGCGCGATTTGGCTGCGTTGGTGTCGTGAAAATGCTCTCGCGCTCCGGATCGACGAAGCCCACCTGCACCCAGAGAGTGACCGCGGGCTCATCCTCCGCGACAGGAACCGCCGCAGCTGGCTCCCACATTCCAGGAGAATCTCAGCATCAGTCCCTGCGGAAATAGAAGAGGTGTATTGGTGGAGTGCGTTCAGTACAGAGCTAGTGAAGCAGCTTGGCCGCGCGCGCTTCTTGAGCGCGCCGGCTGCCAGCGTTGAAGAGTTGAAGGACGGCTCTATGCTGGTATGTGCTCTGGAAGACCCGGATCGACTCTTCGAGCCTGAGGGCGTGGAGGCCCGTGCGCGCATTCGTTCGCATTTATGTGAGAGCGTTGCGCTCGATCAAGAACGCGAGCGCCTACGCCGCCGAGCGTCCTTGCTGGCACCAGCGGAGACGCGTTGGGATCCCTTGGTGGAGGAGCTGCTCACCGCCGTCATCGCCCGCAATTACCCGCGGCACATGGCTCTGCGCCTCTTCAGCCGATTGCGGAACTTCCGGCCTCCACCTATCGTCGAGCAAGGCCCGCTGGATGAGCTGGAGGCGCCGTCCCGCGCTGCTGACGAGCGGATTTCAGACTACGTGCGCTGGAGCGAGAGTTTTCGTGAGTTCATGTTGAGGCAGTGCAAACGCAACACCAAGTCGCCCCTGGCGCGTGCAGTGCGGTTCGGTGAGCCGGAGGTCTTGCCGCGCTTCGAGGCCTACAACTGGGTCTACCCCTTCGGGCGCCAAGCCGTATTCGTTAACCCGCGACTTGAGGTACAGCTGGGGGCTTACCTCGGTTGCCTGATCGTTGATCAATTTCGCGGCGAGTGGGCTCCGGGGCTGACGACAGACGACACGGCAGTCGTCGTGGGTGGTCGTGCTTGGTATCCCTTCTTGCGTGCGCGAAACTACTTGGTGGGTCGGACGCGGGCGCAGCTCTTGAGGTACTCGTTGTATTACTTTTACCGGACGATCGAGACGTCGCTTGCCGAGGCCAATTGACTACACCCTCGGCTTGAAAAAACCGCAGGGAAACGCAGGTCGTCACGAAATCGTCTCACCCACGCCGCAGGGGAACCAGCGCGCGCAGCGCGGGGCTCCTGAGCCACAGACCGAGCCACAGCATCGCGCCGATGTAGACCGGGAACAGGATGTGGCTGAACCACGGGTCGCCCATGCGCACGTGGGTAGCAACGGCGCCGCCGAGGTAGCCGGTCCATAGGATGGCGCCGAGCACCGCGGTGCGTGGCAACAGGTAAGTGATGAGGCACACCAGCTGGGTGACGCCCAAGGGGAGCAGCACCGCTGGGTCGTAGCCGAGCTTCTGCGTGCCCTCGACCGCTGGTTGGCTCGCGACGAGCTTCATCGTGGCGTCCATCAGCAGGAAGGCGACTGGCAGGCCGCTGAGGATGTAGCCGCCGATTTTCGCCCCGCGCGACGGTGAGACGTTTGAGTTCGAGTTGGGGGCGGCAGCTGAGAGCGCGAGGTTTTGCATGGGCTTCTCCAATTTTCCTGGGTTTCAGTACATAGACCGCCAGGTTTGGGGGAACTCATCGGTGGCTTCGCAGTATGAGTAGCCGCACGCCGCGTTCAGGCCTTTCGTACGAGTCTTCAGTTATGGAGCCCCAGCTCACTCAGTCCGATCGTGAACACCTCAAGGTGCTCAGCATCCTGTTCTACGTCTACGGCGCATTTCAGGTGCTAGTCGGCTTTGCGGGCGGGATCTACGTGCTCATGGGCGGCTTGATGCTGAATGATCCGGCGTTCTCCAAGAGCAGCACGCCGCCGGTTGCAGAGGCAGTGCCGTGGTTCTTCATCGGCGTCGGGATCTTCATCTCGCTCTGGCTCTGGCTCTTGGCCTCGCTCTCCATCGCCACCGGACGCAGCCTGGGGCAGCGCAAGCGCCACGTGCTGTGCATCATCGGCTCCGCGTTCATCCTGCTGAACATGCCGCTAGGCACGGCGCTGGGCGTGTTCGGGCTGGTCGTGCTGCTGCGCCCCAGCGTGAAGGCCGCGTTCAATCGACCTGAGGCGTTCCCCCAGCACAACGCGCCGTACCCACCCGCTATCTGATCAGTGGCGGAAGATCCCCCAGCTCGTGCTGCCTTCGACCTTGGCGTTGAGCGCGGCTGACAGGCTGATGGCGATCACATCGCGAGTGTGGCGCGGGTCGATGATCCCGTCGTCCCACAAGTGGGCCGTCGAAAATAGCGGGTTGCTGTCGTTGTCGATCTGCATCTCGAGCATCTTCTTCATCATCTCGAGCTGCTGTTCATCCACCTCAGTGCCCTTCTTCGCAGCGGCGCCGCGCTGGATGATCTCGAGCACGCCGGCGAGCTGCTTGCCGCCCATCACCGCGATGCGGTGACTCGGCCAGGTGAAGAGGAAGCGAGGCTGATAGGCGCGGCCGCACATCGCGTAGTTCCCCGCGCCGTAGCTCATGCCCATCATGATGGTGATGGCAGGGACGGTGCTGTTGCTCACGGCGTTGATCAGCTTCGCGCCGTTCTTGATGATGCCTTCTTGCTCGTACTTTTTTCCGACCATGAAGCCGCTGATGTTCTGCAAGAAGATCAGCGGCACGTCGTTTTGGTTACACAGCTGAATGAACTGCGCGCCCTTGTTGGCGCTCTCGCTGAACAGCACGCCGTTATTCGCCAGGATGCCAACGGGGTATCCGTGAAGAAACGCCCAGCCGCACACCAGGGTAGTACCGTACAGCGGCTTGAACTCGCTGAAGCGCGAGCCGTCTACGATGCGCGCGATCACTTCACGCGCGTCGAAGGGCACACGTAGGTCCGCTGATGCGATGCCGAGCAGATCCTCTGAAGAGTAGAGCGGCGCCTCCACTTCACGACGCGGCGTCGGGCCGTGCTTGCGCCAGTTCAGGTGCGCCATGATCTCGCGACCCAGGCGAATGGCGTCGGCTTCGTCTTCTGCCAGGTAGTCGCTCACCCCCGAAACTTTCGAGTGCATCTCCGCGCCACCGAGCTCCTCGTGATCCGTCTCCTCGCCGGTGGCCATCTTCACCAGAGGCGGGCCCGCCAAGTAGACCTGCGCCTGTTGCTTCACCATCACGGTGTAGTCGCTCATGCCGGGGATGTAGGCGCCGCCGGCGGTTGAGCTGCCGAACACCAAGCAGACCGTGGGCACACACTGTTCAGAGCGCCGCGTGAGGTCTCGGAAGGTGCGACCGCCGGGCACGAAGATCTTGCTTTGGTTTGGCAAGTCAGCGCCGGCGCTCTCCACCAGGTGCATGGCGGGCAGGCGATTCTGTTCGGCTATTTCCGCGAGGCGATGACTCTTGAGCACGCCGTACTCGCTCACCGCGCCGCCCTTCAGCGTGGCTTCGGTCGCGGTGATCAAGCACTCAACACCGCTGACCACCCCGATGCCGCCGATGTTGCCGGCGCCGGGGGAGTTGCCGCTGACGTCGTAGCCGGCCAGCGGGCAGAGCTCGAGGAAGTGGGAGTCGCGGTCGAGCAGCAGCTCCACGCGCTCTCGGGGCAGGAGCTTGCCTGCGTTCTTGTGGCGCTCGACGTACTTGGGGCCGCCGCCGGCGCGCGCCTTGGCGAGCAGCTCGTCGACCTTGCCCAGCACCTCTAGGTTCGCGGCGCGGTTGCTGACGAACGTCTCGTCTTTGGCTTGAACCTTGGTCGGCAGGACGGGGAACTCCTGCACGTTGCTGGCGGTCGAGCGCTGGCTGGCTGTGATCATCGGGCGCAGGCTACTACGAGGCGCACGCTCCGCTAAGCCTCGCTCATCGCGTCGCCGGAGGCAGGGAAGTTGCTGCCTGGAATCGAGTTACTAGGTATCGCGTCTTCATCCACACCCGGAGTTCACCCCAGGTGCTCTGCCGAGTCACGGCTTTCCGACCAACGCCCGGGGCGAGTGCTATAGCTTGCCGATGGAGTCCGTTCGACTCGATCGCTGGCTATGGGCCGCGCGCCTCTACAAGACGCGTACGGCCGCGGCAGCCGCCTGTACGGGCGGCCTGGTGAAGCTGAACGACACCGCAGCCAAGCCGGCAGCCAAGCTGAAGGTCGGAGATCAGGTGCGAGCCCAAGCGCCGAGAGGGCTAGTCATCTTGGAGGTCGCGCAGCTCGCTGAGAAGCGCCTCGCGCCTGCTCCGGCGCGTGAACTGTACGTCGACCACTCACCTCCGCCGCCGCCCCGCGAACAGCGCATGCAGGAGATCCCGATCCGTGATCGCGGCGCGGGGCGACCGACCAAGGCCGACCGCCGCGCGATGGAGCGCTTGCGCCGCTGGATCGACGAGTAGTCGCACTCTCCAGCATTTGGAGTTCGTGAAAGCGGCTCCCTCACCGCCAAGCCGAGTTGGGTGTGGGGGGGAGGACCACCAGCGCAGACCCCCGAGAACCACCCAAAGCCCGCACACCTTGCGTTTGGAGGTGGCTCGGTGCGCCCAAGCTTGCGCGAGTCGCCACGCGGAAACGTACCATGGCACGATTCGCGCAACCTGTTCGTGCTGAAACGCCGCTAACGTCGAAACAGGCGCAAAATCGTCAGTTGACACTGACCGATCCTGACGCCTGGCCATCTCCGACTGGCGGATACCGACGCGTCCATCGACGCGTCTGTCGGTTACGTACGGAAACGGCTGAAAGTCAGCGCGTACGCGAGCTGGCCCACTGGTTGCACATCAAAGGTGCATGACCGTCGCGCTCAAGCTGATTCGCACAGAAAATGCGCTGCACGAAATGACCGCTCAGGAGCACGCACGAATCCTGGGCGCATTGCCCGCAGCCGTGATTGGCCTCGACGCGACGGGCATCATCGTGTTGGCCAACGAGAGCGCGGTGCGGGTGCTGGGCCGCCGATCCGAACAACTCATCGGAACACACGTAGAGGACGTGCTGGTTTCGATGGACGAGATCCGTCGGGCAGCGGGGGACGCGTATGACGCGCGCGCAACCGGGCACGCCGCAGAAGACAGCGGTCGCGTCTTTGGCTTCGATGTGACGCGCCTCGATGCAAATCAACCCGGGAGCGCCGAGTACGCGGTGGTGTTTCGCGACATCACTGGCTTCCAGCAGCTGCGCGACGAGCGGGACAGGCTGCTGCGCTTGGCGGCGGTCAGCGACATCCTGCCGTCGGTTTTGCACGAGTTGAAGAACCCGTTGGCCGCGATCAGCACTTCGGTCGAGCTGATGCTCGAGGAACTTCCAGAAGGTACGACCCAGGAAGACTTGCACGCCGTGCTCACCGAAATGCGGCGAATGAAGCTCACCCTGGAGGGGCTCGGCTCCGTCGGGCGATCGCTGCTCGGCACTCGAAATACCGCCGTCGATCACGCGCTGCGCGACGCCGTGCGTGTGCTCGGGGCACAGGCTCGGTCGCGGCGCATCGACGTCGTGAGTGCAATCACGGACATGCCGCTCTTGCCCATGGATATCTCGGTGGTGCGGGCGATCGCGTTCAATCTGATCACCAACGCTGTCCACGCCTGCGACGCGGGCAACGAGATCAAAGTTGGAGCGCATTTCGACCCCAAGACCAAGCTTTTCACGCTGAGCGTGGAGGACACGGGGCAGGGCATGAAGCCCGAGGTGCTCGAGCGCTGCACGGAGCTCTTCTATACGACCAAGAGCAAAGGAACGGGCATCGGGCTCGCGCTTTGTAGCGGCGCGGTGCGCTCCGCTGGGGGCGAATTTAGTATCCGCTCGGAACTGGACAAGGGGACCGTTGTGGAGATTCGGCTGATGGTCCCGGAGCGTGTTGCTCCTCGCGGACCACGCCGCGCAAAGCGCGGCTGAGTATTAAGTCGCCTGTGTTCTGGGCGTATATCCGTGGGGATTTTGAGCGTGGCCGCGAGCAGGCCTCGCTGGGAGTTGGTGCGCGTCGCGACTGACGCGCCAAGAACGAAGGAGAACGAGGAGCATGGCAAGGACCGAGGAACTCAACCGCATCCTGCGATCACTACAGTCGGGTACCCCTGAGATAGAAGCCAGCGCGCTCATCTCTGATGATGGCCTGATGATCGCGAGTGCGCTCCCGCAACACTTGGACGAGGTGCGCGTCGCCGGCATGAGCTCGACGTTGCTTAGCCTTGGTACTCGCGCGTCGAGCGAGCTCGAACGCGGAGGCCTGCAACAGGTGCTGATCCGTGGTGACAACGGGTTCGCGGTGATGGTCACGGCGTCTGAAGGCACGATGCTGCTCACGCTGACCACCGCGGAGGCGAAGCTCGGGCTCATCTTCTTGGACATGAGTCGAGCGGTCAAAGAGATCCGCAAGGTGCTCTGAACTGCCGACTTACGCTGTCAGACGAGTTTCGGAGGTCGAGGTAGGAGATGGCCCTGGTGTTACTAATCGAGGACGAGGAGATGCTGCGCTCTTCGATGTCGCGCGGAATCGCCAAGCTGTCCGGTGTCGAAGTGGACGACGCCGGGTCGCTGGAAGAGGCGCTAACGCTCATCGACCGTTGCCCACCGGACGTCATCGTTTCCGATATCGACCTCCCGAGGAGGAGTGGGCTCGAGCTACTCGGGGAGCTGGGCCAGCGCCGCCTGCAGATCCCCGTGATCTACGCTTCGGGCTACCTCACCGCTTACCGCTCACAGATCCCTCAACACGCTGACGTTGACGTGATGGAGAAGCCCGTGAGCTTGGAGGAGCTGCGTTCGGCGATCGAGCGGCGGCTGAGCCAGAGCCGAAGCTCGATGGAGATCGCTCCCTTCTCCGTTCCTGACTACCTCCAACTGGCCTGCATGGGGCGGCACTCGGTGGTCGTGGACGTGGAGCGCGCCGGGCAACGCCTGGGAGAGATCGTCGTTTGGAAGGGAGACGTCGTTTCCGCGAGGGATGATTCAGGGGTGGGTGACGCAGCGCTACGCCGGCTGGCTTTCATGAAAGGCAGTGGCGTGCGTTGCCGAACGTTGCTCGAACGTCCGACGGAGCAGAACCTCGAAGGAAACTGGGAGTGGCTGCTCATGGAGGCCGCGCGTCAGGCGGATGAGCTCGGAGAGACCGCTGATGAATGGCAACCCGAGCAGCACTCTGGGGTGCTCCGTGCCGGGACCCCGGTGGACGAACTGGACTCTCTGGAGCCGCAGGCGTTCGAAGCAGAGGTCCCCGTGGAGCCAGAGCTCAGCCCGGTAGAGCAAGCCTTCAACGAGGCTTGGGACCGAGGTATCGAGGCCTTGCTTGCGAAGCGCTACACGGTCGCTCTGTTGGCTTTTCAAGAGGCCGGGGAGTTGAACCCGGAGGACCCAAAGGTGCGGGCCAACCTGAAGCGCTTGAGCGACATGGGGATCGTGGAGCCACCTGCAGACTGAGCTGCAGATGGACTTTGGCGGCGTGTTGAAGCCGCGTGGAATCAATTGTCAGGATCGCGCCTGCGGCGTGACCGAAGTGAGACGCGAACAACAGATTGCTGGGTGGAAATCATGTCACGTAGAATCTCAATAGTCAGTCAGAAGGGCGGCGTTGGAAAGACGACCGTCGCCCTAAACCTGGCGCTCGCGCTGGCTGAGCGTGGACGTCGCACACTGCTCGTGGACCTGGACCCGCAAGGAGGTATTGGTCACGCGCTGTCTCGAGGCGATACGGAGCTCGTCGGTCTGGCGGACCTCCTGATGGGGCAAATTCAGCCAGAAGAGGCGATCTTGCCGACCAAAGTGCCTCGCCTTTCGCTGTTTCCGCGAGGTAGACTCGACCCGACGGATGTCTGTGACTTCGAGCTAGCACTCGCGTCAACCGGTGTACTTGACTCGACATTGGCGAAGGTCGAGCAGGGATTCGAGATAACCATCCTAGACAACCCGTCTGGGCTAGGTCTGATCACGCGCGCTGCGCTCACGCTCGCCGATTTCGCGCTCATCCCGTTTCAAGCGCAACCCCTAGCGCTCCGCTCGACGTCTCAGGTGTTGAGAGTGATCGACCGCGTACGCGGCGGTGAGAACCCCAAGCTTCAGCTCCTGGGGATCTTGCCCACGATGGTCGAGCGCGACAATGACGCCTCCCACGCTGTGATGATGGATATCTGGAGCAGCTTCGAAGCTGTCACTGACACCACTATTCCGCGCGCAAACGTGTTCGCCGATGCGAGCTTGCGTGGACTACCGGTCGGGTTCCTGTCGGGACCCGTTTCACCCGAAGCCCGTCGCTTCGAAGTGTTGGCTTCCGAAGTGGAAAGCCTGATGGACCAGCTCACCCCAATGGAGAAGCAAGATGTCGTACGACCAGAGCGTGCCCTCCTCTGATTTGGAGTTCGCAGTACAGCTGTCGCGTCGCCTGCGCGAGGACAGCCACAACACGTCACGCCTCGACCCTCGACCGCGCTACGTGCGCTTCGACGCGCGGCGCTTCTTGCCCGGCGGCGTTGAGCTAGGCCAGCGCAAGAGCCGTGCGTTCGGCGCCGAGGCGTGGAACCAGTTGCTCGATGGCTGTATCGGGATCGCGCAGGCTGACTCCGCGTTCCTGATGGAGCCGCAGGGCTTGGTCGTCGCCGCCCGAGGCAAGCTCACAGCCGACGTTGCCGAAGGCATCGGAGCGCGATTGATGCTGGCGCTGGAGCAGGCCGCGCAGATGTCGACGGGCAAGTCGCACACGGTGTGCGTGGAGTTCGACGGGCGTTGGCTTACCGGTGTGCGGCTGAGCGTTGGAGACACTCAGCTCACCCTGGGGGTCACCGCGGAGCTACCGCTGCCCAAGGATATCCGCGAGGCACTGGAAGAGTTGATCGCTGCGACCAACGCGGTTGGGGACTGAGGAGGCGGGAAAATGAGTACGGTCTTATTCGAGAGCGAAGGACACAAGAACGTCCTACTGCCAGTGTTCGATCAAGGCGAAGCGGTGCCCGCGAACCAACATGTGGTGGTTCACGGTAAGGAGGGGATGATCCTCGATCCAGGCGGCCACAAGGTTTACTCCCGCGTACTCTCCGACACCACGTCGGTGCTCAAGGGCGCGGAGTTGAAGTACATCCTGCTCTCTCATCAGGACCCCGACATCGTGGCCGCGACGAACGGGTGGCTGATGACGACGGACGCGACCGCTTTCACGCCCTCGGTGTGGAAGCGCTTCATTCCGCACTTTGGCCTCGACCGTCTGGTGATCGACCGACTGACGGGGGTCCCGGATGGTGGCATGCGCTTCGAGCTCGGTGGCCAGGAGCTGTTGATCCTACCTGCGCACTTCCTGCATTCTTGCGGAAACATTCAACTCTACGATCCAGTCTCGAAGATCCTGTACACGGGCGACCTCGGCGCGTCCCTGGGACAGGACTACGATGTGGTGACCAACTTCGATGCTCACCTCGAGTTCATGCAGGGCTTCCACGAGCGCTACATGGCCTGCAACGCTGCCATGCGACTCTGGGCGAATATGGTCAAGGGGCTCGACATTGAGATGATCGCGCCACAACACGGCGCTCGGTTCCCGGGCAAAGAGCTGGTCGGTCGCTTCGTCGCCTGGGCAGAAGAGCTCAGGTGTGGCGTGGACCTCATGGCGAAGACGATATCAATTCCAGGGGGAAACTAAATGAGCGCAACCTACGCGACCTTTCAGGCTCTCAAGCAGTTCTTGGGCTTCGCTGAGCAAGACGCTGAGAACCTGAAGAGCCTAGCCCCGATCTTCGAGCGACTGGGACCGGCCATCACCGATGCCTTCTACGAAACCTTGGGCCGCAACGCGGACACCGCGAAGTTCCTCGAGGGGCGAGTCGACCAGCTGAAGCGGACCCATCGTCAGTGGATGGGGGAGCTATTCGCCGGCGACTACGCGGAGGCGTACTTTGAGTCCCGTATGCGGATCGGCTTGGCACACGTCCGCATCGGCCTCTCGGCGTATTGGGTCGAAGCCGTGATGAGTGTGATCCGGTCGGAAGGACTCAAGGCCATGGCTCAGGAGATCAGCGATCCAACGCAGCTCGCGAACAAGGCCGCGAGCCTCGCGCGGATCTGCGATCTAGACCTCGCGATCATCAACCTCTCGTACGGTGAAGACCGCCTCGATCGGCTCAGCGAGTTCACAGGCATGAAGCGCGTGCTGATCGAGAACATCATCAGCATCCCGCGCAAGGCGAGCTAGGTCGTCCAGCGCTGCAGTTCGTCCAGCGCTGCAGTTCGTCTAGCGCTGCAGTTCGTCTAGCGCTACAGTTCGTCTAGCGCTGCAGTTCGTCTAGCGCTGCAGGCCGGGGATCGTGCGCAGCACGCCAGGGTTCAAGAGCTTCGGGCGCTCGAGGGGAGCAGGCGGGCCTTCCTCGTCCTGCTCGCTGTCCTGATCGGCGCCAGCGCCACCCGCGCCGGCGCTCTGCGGCGCCTCCGGCTCGTCTTCTTCTGGCTCGTCTTCCGCCTGGTCTTGGACCTGTTCCGGCTCGTTGTGGTCGTTGGACACCTCTGGCTCGGGCGGCGGAGGGATCTCGCGACGGATGGGCTCGGCGGTGCGTCGGGGCGCCGGTGCGGGTCGCGCGCTGAGCGCGCGATTCCTGTCGCTGAGCCGCTGTAGGCTTCCGCGCCGGGTGCCACCACTCGCGCTGACGCTCCCGTTCGAGTCACTGTCCGACCCGCTCAGCTCATCAGCAGCAACGGCGCCACTCAGTCCGCTTTGGGTGGGGATCCCTGAGCGCGGACCGAGGCCGCGCGTCGCCTCGGCGGTGCCGAAGAGCTGCGCGGGGGTCGCGGGGACGACCAGAGCGGTGAGCAAGCTGACGACCAGCGCTAGGGTGAGTAGCGCGAAAAATGGCGTCCAGCGCCACTCCAGGAGTGACCCGCGCTCAGTGCCGCTAACCTTGATGCCCTGCATGACAGTCGCGTGAAGTCTAGCCGGGCCGGGTGCCTCAGCCAACGTAGCTTTTCGCCCGCTCAGCCGTCATGGCTGCCGGTTTGTCAGCGACCCCACACGGCGCCGCGAAAGCGGCTGAAATCATGGCTGTTCGCTCGCGACAGTCTGACAGAGGCGTGGCGGATCCGGGCGGCGCAGGACTCGCTTTTCGCGGTGGGGTGGGGGGCTTTGGCTCTGCCGGGGGGAATCGAGCCTCGGGCATCGGACCGATCAGCCGCCGCTGGTCGCGTCCTCAGCCTCCGCCCCGGGCGGCGTGTCGTCCTCTAGGTCGTCCAGATATCCGTCGGGGAGCGCGACCTGCTGAGTACCCGAACTCTTGCCGCGCGGAACCCGCATCGCGCTCGGTGGGAAGACCTGGTCCCCGTCGACGCCACTCGCGATGCGCCGCAGATCCTCGATGCTCTCGATCTTCATGAAGCTGCCGCGCAGGGCAGCGCTACCTCGAAAGCCCTTGGTGTACCAAGTGGTGTGCTTGCGAAAGGAGCGCACCGCCATGCGTTCGCCGAACCAAGACGCCAAGAGCTCGGCGTGGCGCAGCATGATCGCCATCACTTGACCCAAGTTCGGGGGATTCTCTGGGCGCTTGCCTTCGAAGATCTGCGCCAGGTCGCGGAACAACCAGGGGCGTCCCAGGCACCCACGCCCGACGATCACCCCGTCGCATCCGGTCATACGCATCATGCGTAGGGCGTCTTCAGCCTCCCAGATGTCGCCGTTGCCCAGCACGGGAATGCTGAGTTCGCTCTTCAGTGTGCCGATTGCGTCCCAGCGTGCTTCACCGTCGTAGAGCTGAGCTGCGGTGCGGGCGTGCAGGCCGACCGCAGCGCAGCCTTCATCTTGCGCGATTCGGCCCGTGTCCAGAAACGTGTGGTGCTCCTCGTTAATTCCTATGCGGAATTTGATCGTAACCGGGATGCGCTCCGCGTTGCTCACCGCGGCGCGTACGATGTTGCGAAGCAAGCGCGGCTTGACGGGGATCGCGGCGCCGCCGCCTTTACGCGTCACCTTGCGCACGGGGCAACCGAAGTTCATGTCGATGTGATCGACGCGCCCTTCACCGATCAGGCGCTTGACCGCTTCGCCCACATAGTGGGGATCCACACCGTAGAGCTGCAGGCTGCGCGGCGTCTCGTCCGGTCCAAAGTCTGCAAGCTTCAGGGTCTTGTCACGGCCTTCTACCAGCGGTCTCGCCGTGATCATCTCGCTGACATAGAGCCCGGCGCCAAACTCGCGGCAGATCGCGCGAAACGGATAGTTCGTGACTCCCGCCATCGGCGCGAGCACGACGGGGGGCCACACCTGGAGGTCACCAAGCTGCAGCGGCTGAAACTCACCGCTCTTCGCCGGCTTGACCTCGCTGTTGACTTCGTTTTGGTAGATCGCGTCCATTGCTGAATTGCCGCGCGTACTTAGCGCGGGTTAGAGCATGCGCCAGCTGCTGCGCCGTGGCACACAGAACCCGGTAAATAGGGCTGGTTTAGCTACGCGCGAGGGTCACACGCTCGTGTGAATAGCCTGTGCGGGGACAGCCCGCGCGCACTTCCAGCTCACCTTGCCCGCGCACCACGAAGCTCCTCACGGCGACGCTCCCACTGGAGCTGCGCGGGTAGTGAATGGCGGAGGCGTAGTAGCCTCTCCCCCAACCCTCGAGGTGATCCAAGGATTGGATACGGCCACTCGGGCTGACTAGCTCCGCGCTGGGGGGCAGCTCGATTTCCACGATCGGCGCTGTGTTCCAGTCGAGCTTTTTTGCGGAGGGGATGCCGTACGTGGCGAGGTAGCCGACGTTCTCGAGGCGGCAGTCGATGCGGTAGGTGTCGTCCCCTAGCCGATGTTGCTCGATCGTGAGTTCGAGGTGTGGGCACAAAGCTGCTACCCGGAGGAAACAAGCGCTCTGCGCATTGCAGACGTCGTCGATGCGCTCATAGGGCGGGTTCCAGATCCCTACGAGGGGCAACAGCCCACCCACTTCGACTTCCCCGAGTTGGGGGTGAGAGAACGCCTTCCAGGGTTGGAAGATGCGTCCGTGGTTGTGTTGCTTGTCCCACTCGACCGCGCGCTCGTGGTCGCTCTCGGATGCATGGCTGTAGGCGTGCACGAAGGGGTGTTTGCGCTCCATGCCGATTTGCTTGAAGAAGTCCCACAGCTCAACCACGTAGGCCATCGCGCCTCGCTGGTGATAGCCGTAGTCGCTCATGTCGCCGCGTAGCGGCTTGTCCGGTTCGTACGTGAACTCCTCGTAGCCGCTCACGACGGGATAGCCGGTGAACTCCGTCGCCCACGCCTCGAGCTGCTTGAAGATCGCCAAGTCGCCTTGGTCCATCTTGTTGTCAGCGACGTCACCGCGCGGGCGGATGAAGACACCACCGAAGGTGTGGAAGTTCAGCCAGGCGAACAGCGACGTGAGGCGTGTGGTGTACTCCAGCACCGCGCGTGACTCCGGTTCGCTCCCCGGGTAGTCACCCGCGCCGAGCTGCTCGTGCTCTGGAGCCCAGGCGTAGGGGAAATTCCGGTTCAAGTCCGGAGCATGATCACTGAGCATGGTCGGCGTTGGCACGTGCACTCCATCGAAGTGCTCGATCACGCCCTCGGGGTACACCAGGTAGTACGGTCCTGCGTCTTCCAGCCGCCTGCGACGCATGCGGCCATCCGGCGTGGCGACGAAATCACCGCATGCGGCTTGCTTGCGCATCAAGAGTGCGCGGCCGTCGCCATCTACGTCTTCGAGCTTCCAGTGCGGTTGTCCCCCGTCCGGTCTGTTATCGCGCGGAACCGAACGCAGCCAACGGCCAGTCTTCAGTACCTCCTCCGCACCATCCGGGGAGATGCGGGGCAGCACGTAGAACAGCACTTCCTTCAAGCGTTTCCGCACATGCTCGGGCAAGCCATGCAGCTCAGCGTCGGGCTCCAGATGGAGCCGCAAGACGTCTTCAGCGATCCCCAGCGCCGCGCTGGAGCCCATTACTTCCGAGGCGTGCATGTTCCCGTCGACCCACACCGCGGGTCGGCTGCGCTCAGGCTCGGGACCGATCACCAGCAACCAAAGGTCGCGCCCCTCGCCAGACCGTCCGATGCTCTCGAGGCGGACGAGCCCAGGGAACGCATCAGCCCAGGCGCGCAGCTGATCCGTCAGCTCGGCGTAGTTGAGGTACTTCTGACGGAAACCGTGGCTGAGGTTGCTGAGCGGCGTCGACATGCGCCGGTTGTACACCAAGCGCGGGTCTCTGCGGGCCCGCTTGCTAGCGCGCGCAGCCGATGCGTTTCGACATGCCCCAGCGCGTACTCATCCCGACGTCCGTGCCGCGGATCCGCCCTTGGGAGTCCAGGTAGTAATTCGTGGGGAAAGCCTCGATGTGGTACGCGCGCAGCGCTTCCGCGTTGCCCATCAGCACCGGGTACTTGATGCCGTGTTCACGCACGAACTGGGCGATGGCTGCGGGATCTTCGGAGTCAGCCACGATGGACACCATCGCCTCGTCGGAGCCCAAGTTTTCGTAGACTGAGTTCAGCGCTCCAAACTCCTGACGACACACGGTGCACCAGGTGGCCCAGAAGTGAACCTGGACGCGTTTGCCTTTTAGCTCTTCGAGCCCGAAGCGCTGACCATCCACCGTTTGTAACTCGAGTGGTGGTGCCTGGACTGTGCCGTCCGTGGGCAACAGAGAGTGCGTGCGCCAGGTGCTCGCTGCGAAGTAGATCAGGATGACTACGCCGGCTTGCAGTACCCAGCTCAGCCATTTGCGGCGGTGGCCGCGCGGCTCTTGCCCTGCGGAAGCGTCCACGGGCGCGGACTCCGACGGCTCTGCATCTGACGGCTCTGCATCTGACGGCTCGACGTCTGACGCGTCCGACGGCTCTGTGTTCGTGCTCGGATCGGACGCCTTGCTGAGTGAATCGTGGCTCATCTCACTCGTCTTCGGGCGTATCGCGCCTCAGCAAGCGCTTCACGGCGCGTTTGGCCGTGTCTTTCACGGCACCTCTCAGGCCACCCGAGTCACTGCTGGGGCGCTCCTTGGGGGCAAACAGCCGAGGTGGGCCTCCGTCGGGTCCCGCCTTGGCAAAGAGCTGAGCCGCCATGAGCGGCGCGCTTAGCAAGCTCTTCGTGAGGTTCGCCGCAAGCGCCATCGGCGTCGTGCCGTGGGCTTCGATTGCGACCTTCTCCCCGCTGACCACTTCTTCCAACGCACCTCGTGCGATCGTGCGCGAGCCATCGGAGCGAATCTCAATCACCATGCGGGCTACGACGGGCGGGTCGCCTGGTTTCTCCATCAGATCATCGCGCTTGGTATCTTCGCGCTCTACGATCTGGATATCGTCTTCGTCCGAGTGGCTCATGCTGCTTGGTTATGGCTTGTCCCCCGGTAGGTGGTCGCGTGGCTTCTTGCCATGCCACGCTGTCCACGACTCTTTTCCGTCCAGCGCGGCGTCGCAGCCGGGTGGCTTGTCAGGTCCGAGATAGCGCGGCTCTTTGGGGGCGTTGTTGGCGAACTCGAGGATGCGCTCGTGCTCGTCGATGAAGTACGTTTGATACAGGCCGTGGGTTTCTGCCGATGGCCAAGCGTAGCCGACCCAGCGCCGCTCTGCCTGCTCGTCGTCGATGGGGTCCCCTGGGCGGGCCGTCCAGCCGCCGCCAACCCGCGGTAGGCAGATGATGTACAGGTAGGCGCCACCGTGGGCCGCGGGACCTAGCGGCGTGTCCACCAGTCGCGACAGCTCGCGGTTGAGCAGCGGTGCCGTGAGCGCCGGTTGGTCGCGCAGCGGCACGTCGCCCCCGAGCTCGGGGATCAGCGCGGCTGACCCAACTCCGTCTCCGTCCGGATCGACACGATGCAGGCGCCTCAGAACGTCCTCCGCGACCAAGAGCCCGCGCAGCTTGGAGACTGCTTGCTTGCTGGCTGCCCGATCGCCGGCCTCGACCACTCCAGGAACCGCATCGCGAATCACGAAGCGCACCAAGCCGACCAGGCTCGCGATCAAAGCAAGCGCGTGGAGTCCGTGGAGCAGCCGCTTTGATTTGGCGTCGAGCTTGGGCAGCGCTGCGGTGCTGATGATCACGATCACCACGACGAACAGCGCGATCATGTGCGCCCAAATGCTGAACAGCGCGAGCGCGAGCACCCCAAGCGTGCGGTAGACGGTGGAACGGGGCGCAGGGGAACTCACCGAGGGGGCTTACCCAACTCGCCTCGTCGGGGCAAACCCACTCCCTTTGGCAGGACAAGATGTCGCAACGACCAGCGCAAGCGCCCGCAAGGACCAAAGGAGGAGCGTCGGGATCGCCCTGACGCTCAGCGCTCGTTGGGGCTCAGCACTTGTTGGGGCTCAGCGCTTGTTGGGGCTCAGCGCTTGTTGGGGCCCAGGGGATGCAGCACTTCGATGGTCCCCGACGCGTCCGGTGGCATTGAGTAGCCACCGGGTGAACGCTCGAGCATCGGTTTTTGACGCATGACTGGCGGGCGCTCTGCTGGACCCACGGGGCGAGATGAGCGGCGCTCGTTTGGCTCCGGTTCGTCGTCCACGCCTTCCCAAGCGAGGTCCCTCGTCATGTCGAGGGCCGCTGCCTCGAGCTGTTCTTCCTCGAGGGGAATGAGGAGATCTTCTGCGGAAGCGTACCCGACCTCGAATTCTGGCTCGTCGCTCGCACCAGCAGGCGGCGGCATCGTTTCAAGCTCGTGGGACGCGCGAGGGACCGCGACAGGTGTCGCTACGGGGGATGCGGCGGGAGGGAGAAACGGCTGAGCACGCATCGCCGGCATGCTCGGCGTCGTGGGCTTCGTTTGCCGTACGGAACCATCGCTGTCAGCTGCGACCGGAGTGGCCTCCACAGGCGCCGCGGGCCTCAGCTTGGAAGAGCTGCTCTTCAGTTCCACTCGGCCGAGCGCGATCTTCGACTCGGACGACGGCTCCGGCCGGGGCACGGCAGGTGCCGTCGACGTGTCGCGCTTTCCCACTTCCGGCGCCACGCGCGGTGTCTCTCGGCTCGCGACGGTTCCCTGAGGCACGTTGGGCACAGCGCCCGCAGTGTCGACCTTGGCTGCTTGAAGTGCCGGATCTGTCGGGCGCTGTCGTAGATCAGTGCCTGAAATCAGGTTGCGCAGGCGCTCGATCTCCTCGACGGCGCGATTGCGTTGCTCATGGGAGCGATCGCGCTCCCTGCGCGCATCTTGAGCTTCTGACTTGGCTTCTGCGACGCCGAGGCGCGCCTCGGTGAGTTCGCGCTTCATGGCAGCGAGCTCACGCCGTACCTCGTCTAGCTCACCACGGGCCTGCTTCAGCGCGCCTTCCGCCTCTCCGAGGCGGTGCTCGGCGGTGTCTGCTCGCTGCTCGGCGGCTTCTGTGGTCCGCTGCGCTTCATCCGCGCTGCGGCGCGCCTCGTCGCATTCGCCGCGCAGCCAGTCGATGCGTGCTGCCAAGTCTTGCTCGACAGAGACTCGGCGCCGGGTGTGTTCCGCCATGGCGCTCTGCGCCAATGCCTCGTCGCGCTCCCTGCGAAGCCGGGCGAGCTCTTGTTCGTGCTCGTCGAGAAGCAGGGCGAGGAAGGCATCCTGCTCTTCTTGCAGGTGCTCGCTAGCGTGTTGCGCTGCTTGTAGCTGCTCGGAGGCGTGCTCTCGCTCCGTCGAGAGCTGATCCTTCAGCGCCTCGAGCGCCCGGTGTTGCTGCACCAGCAACGTGCGCACCTCGGTCATCTCTTTGGAGAGGCGCTCCTGCTCAATTTCCTTATGGGAAATCTCCTTCTCCAAATCCATCGCCGCCGCACGCAGCCGCGCCAGCGAGTTGCTGCGCTGCTCGCTGGGGCTCAGGCCAGGCTTCTTGGGGCGCGGGGCGATGTGTGACGCGGGTGCCACGTGAGGCGCGGGACGAGCGGGGTCTTCACCATCCGCCTCGGTCGAAGCTGGTCGCGGGGGCCGTAGTGCGTCTGCGCTATGGGGCTTCGAGTCCACGAACTCGAGACAGTAAAGCACAGCTCAGCCAGGGCAAGGGGAGAGTGTGCGCCTACGGGCTGGTGCGCGCATCGGAAGTGCGCGGGATTCCCCAACTATTGTGGGGACACCGCGCGCGCCAACGAGTGCCACCACAGGCGTGTCAACGGGTGGTGTTTCCGGCGCAGTGATTGGCGTTCGGCTGCGGATCCCGCATGGCAACACTCCAGCGTCAGCGAGCTGGGCGCGCTGGCCGATCGGCTGCGCGTAGGCGAGCCGTCGGCACGCTAGGCAACCAAGAAGCGGGAAAGCCGCGCAGCCGCGTCCCGCAGTGCCTGGCGAGCCGTTGGCACGGCACCGGCCATGTTCGCAAAACCATGAATCTGGTCCCGGGCGCAGCTGTACTCCACGGAAACACCCGCGCGACTCAACGCTTCCGCGTAGGCTTCACCTTCGTCTCGCAGGACATCGAAGCCCGCGGTGACGATCACCGCCGGAGGGAGCCCGGCGAGACTGGGTGCCAGCACTGGCGAGCCCCGGGGGTCCAAGGTTGGATCCTGATCGCCAAAGTAGCGCTCTCGATACCAGTCGATATTCGCTCGTTCGAGCACATAGCCCTTGGCGAAGACCTGCATGCTTCGCGTCTGTAGGCGGAAGTCGGTGCCAGGGTAAAGTAGCAGCTGGGCCGCGGGTGTTGCTTCTCCGCGCAGCAGCAGCTGCTGACAGGTCACCGCAGCGAAGTTCCCTCCTGCGCTGTCTCCCCCTACGGCGATTCGCCCCGGGTCCACGCCGTAGCGTGGCGCGTGCTTGCGTACCCACGAAAATGCAAGCTGCGCGTCCTCGAGGCCCGCTGGAAAGGGATGTTCCGGCGCGAGGCGATAGTCGACGGAGAACACGGGCATGCCCAAGTCGCTCGCGAGGCAACGCGTAACGGGGTCATGCGTATCGATGTCACCCAACACCCAGCCACCCCCATGAAAGTACACGAGCGCCGGAGAGGGTTCCGTGATTCCTTGCGGAATATAGCTCCGCAACCGCATCGGGTTGCCCGCAGCGTTGGCGATGAACGTATCTTCCACCGTATGCATGGGCGGCGACTTCGGACCGAGCAGAGGCCATGTGATCGCTACCTCTCGCCGGGCGCGCTCGACGGATTCTCCGCTGGGTGTGGATTCACCAACGGCGTTGAGCGCGGCGAGCAGCAGCTCGACCTCTGGGGCGAGGCGATTGCCGTCGACCTCTGGAGCTGGTCCGCCCGCTAGCTTGCGTTGAATCGGGGCGGGGAGTCGAACCAACTTACGCAGCAGCGCCGATTGCAACGGTGAGGTCTGGAGCAAGACTTCCTGGAGCACGGACATCCGGCGAAGCATAGCCGGTCTAATGCTCCGTGGGGGAGGGGGCCACAGGCGAACCCTGGCCGTGTAGACGTAGCGGCTGCTATCGATCGCCCTTCACCAACTTGGCAGCAGCTTTCTTCGCATCACCGGCCTGCTCGGGCGCTTGTCCCACCCCAGCAGACCCGGTGCTAGGCCTCCCCTTGGCGGTCTTCGAGTCGTGCGTTTGCGTGGATTGGCTCGCAGCCGGTGAGTCCATCGACTGAGCGAGCTGGGGCACCATGCGCGCCAGAACCCAGCGCTGCGCAAACAGCTGGCGCTGGGCTCGCTCCATTTGCTGAGAGAGCCGCCCAAGGAAGACCAAAGCTGCCGTCGTGAGCACCAGGCTTCCGCCTGCAACGAAGAGCCAAAGCTTGGTGCTTGTCACCTCCATTCCCATGGGGGTGATGATCAAGACGCCATTTTCTACGTGGTAAGTACTTGGTAGGACACCAGCGAGCTGAAGCGCGAACGGCACGTAGATCGCCGCGAGCGCGACCGCTATCTGGATTGCCCGCATCTTGCGCCCCGCGCGAGAGTTCATGAACAGCAGGGGAAAGTGCGCGAGCACACCTAGCGGTGGGAGTGCGAATGGGCCTGCGACCACTGCCAAGCTCGACGCGGCCAGCGCTCCAAGCGGTCCACTGACGTAGTAGTGCCAGTCAGGCAGCCGAGACTGTCGGCTCGCCCTGGTCAGCCACGCAGCTAGTAACATGAACGAGACCATTGCGGGCAGGATCGCGAGCCTCAGACCACCGGCCAGCCAGATCAGCATCGCCGCGAAGACACCGACAGGTAGCATCGCTCGCAAGGACCAGCGCGCGGCGTCGGTGCGATGAGCCTGCAGGCGCGAGTCCAGGTCTATCAGGTAGCGAGGGTCGAGAGCGTCGGCACGCAGCAACAAGCGAGCGAGCAAGCTGGGCGCGTCACTTTCGTTCGGGCTCAGCGCGCTTGCACGATTCAGGGCTCTCAGCGCATCCAATACGTGGCCTTGCTCGGAGTTGGCGAGCAAGCGCACTGCCTGTTCCCGCTCCGCCTCAGCGCGTTGCCGACGGTCCTCGAAGTCGATGCGTTCCGCGAGGAAACGTTCCACGCTGGTCGCCAGTTCTCGCGCGCTCGGGCGTTCGTTGGCTTCGAACGCGATGGTTCGAAGCACGAGGTCTTGCAGCGGCGGCGGCGTTCCGGCTGTGGTCATCAGCTCCAGCGCACGCCGTTCGGTAGGCGTTGCCGCGAGCTGCATTGCCTCGTTGGCTCCCGAGCCGGGGTTTAGGCGCTTGTGCGTCAAGACCTCGAACAGGATCGCCCCGAGGGCGAACACGTCGCTGCTCGGCTCGACCTCACCTCCCCCCCGCGCGTGCTCCGGCGACATATATGCCGGGGTGCCGAGGGCCTGGGTCGGGTCCGTGAGGTCAGCGGGGGCGTTGCCGAGGGGAGTCACCACCGACGCGTCGCTTCGAGGTTGGCTCGCGACACCCCAGTCGAGGAGGTACACCTCGCCATACTCTCCGAGCATCACGTTGGAGGGTTTGATGTCTCGGTGCACTACGCCCTGGCTATGCGCGAATGCGACTGTCCAGGCCAGGCGCGCGAAGTCTTGGAGCAGGCGATGCTGATCGAAGCGCTGAAGCGTCGCTTCGTCACCAAGTCGGCTCGATGCCAAGATCTCACTCAGCACGCGTCCGTGCACCCGCTTCATCGCGAAGTAGGGCAGGCCCTGATTCGAACCGGCCTCGAACAGGGGCACGACGCCCGGGTGATTCAACCGACTCTGAATGCGGACTTCCCGGGTGAAGCGCGCGCGCTGCTCGAGGTTGTGTTCCAAGCGCGCGTGTAAGCGCTTCACCGCCACCAGACGGCTAAGCGGCTTATCGACCGCCAGCAACACCTCGCCCATGCCGCCCTCGTCGAGGTGCCCAATGGGATCGAAGCGCGTGGGACGGCTCTGCAGCGCTATCCCGAGTGCTGTGCGCGTGTTGGTTGCAGCCAGGGTTTCGTCAGCCGCCAAGCTGCTCGAAGCCGAGGGCGCCTTGGGCACCGGAGCCTCGCCGTTGGGGTGCAAGGTTTCCACTCGCACGCCTGACGCAAGCTCTTCAGGAGGCGCCGAGGGCCTTCTGGTCGCGTCGCGACTCATTCCGATAAACCTCGTTCCCCACCCAATCGGTCCCCGCCTGCCGGCCAGCGACGAACTCAGCGTAGCAGCGGCCCACCGCCGCGGAAACCAGTCTAACCGCAGATTCGTCGCGCTCACCTTTGTATGACTTCGCGGAGCGGTCCGGGCCGGTCGTGATCGAGTGGGTCCCTGATCGATTCCGGGGCGCGGGCGATGGCTTCAGAGCTGGGCGTCTGAGGCAGGGAGCGTTACACTGCGGAATCGTGCGGGGGCAGGAAGCGGAGGCGGCGGGGATTCGCGCCAGCGAAGCCATGGACGTCGCCCAGATGGAGCTGCTGCCCGGCGGTCGTTTCAGCGTTGGAGAGCTGATTCGACGTGATGAGTGGAGCGAAAGCTATCGCGGATACGACGGCGTGCTTCAGCGTTTCGTCGTGCTGAGGCGCCCGCGTACGGATGTGGATGCAGGATGCGCACATGCGTGCTTCGTGCGCACCGCGTTTGCCTTGACCTGGCTACAGCATCCAGGCGTTTTCGCGATCCACACCGCGTGTGAAGATCCCCCGTATCTCGTACTCGCGTACAACGACGGGCAAAGCCTGGCGGAGGTGCTCAATGGGATCGCCGCTGGCGCACCAGACGTTGTCACCCAGTATCCTCTCGAGCGTCTGCTCAGCGACTTCTCCCACGCCTGTCTTGTGATCGAGTCTGCGCATCGTCGCGACATGCTGCACACCAACCTCCAGTCGGAGGCGTTGCTACTTGGCAACTTTGGTGATGTCTACGTGACTGACTGGTGGGCCGCCGAGCCACCGCGGGAAACGACCGGGGGCGCGCGCATCGACTTGAGGCGTGCCGCAGAGCTCCCCTTGTTTGCCCCGTTGCTTTCCGGCGAAGTACCCGTCGCCCAGGCGTGGCTAGACGGCGAGCGGCGCGCCCCAGAGCTGAGCCGTGGGGAAACGCCAACCGCGGCCTCGGACGTTTGGGGGCTTGGTCGTATCTTGAACCAGCTGGTCGATGCCTGGCTGAGCCCGGCTGGGCCGCAAGCTCGGCTCAGCGGCAGCACGCTCGAGCGCGACCTTCGCCTACTGTCCTCGGAGGCTTGTGCGGAGGACCCTGCAGCACGCGTCGCGAGTCCGCGTGAGCTTTCAGAGCGCCTCGAAGCGCTGCTTCGCGGACACGTTGTCGAGCAACGTGATCGGTTGAGGGCGAGGGCGCACCGTGTCGCCGCTGAACTCGCGCTTGCTGATGCGTTGCTATCGCCCGATGGCGCGAGCCGTTCCCGAACCCGTGCGGTGCAAGAGCTCAGTAGGGCTTTGGCGCTCGACCCTCAGGATCACGCCGCTCTACGACTGATCGGAATGCTCTTCGAGCGAGCCGAGGAGGTGTTCGCGGGACCTGCGGGCGGGGAGTATGCCAGGCTGAGAGCGGCGGAGCGCGCCCGGGCGTCGCGTCTCGGCGCGCTGTCTTTCGGGCTGGCTTTGCTGGTCCAAGGCGCGCTCCTGCTGGCGTTCCCAGGGGTCTCCGGCGCACAGCTCGCGTTGCTCTTGGTGTTCGGCCTGGTGGGCGCGGCTTGGGTGGCGATGATGGGCTTCTTCGGCTGGACCAAACCGAAGCACTTCTTGGTCAACGGCACGTTGTTGGCGCTGATCACTGGCGCGTTCTCTTGCTTACTTGGGCCTTGGATCTACGTTCCCGGGTTTAGCCTGGCGGTGAGCGTCGTGCTGGTGACCAACAGCCGTCCTCAACCGCGTTTCCTCGCGGCACACGTTGCGCTGGCGTGCGGCAGCATGCTGATCCCAAGCGTGCTGATGGGGCTGGGGCTGCTCCCCGCGCAATACGGCGGAGACACCACAGCTTGGATCAAGACCACCTTCGCCACCCTCAGCGCCGGTCCGACTCTGATGTTGCTTGCGGTGGGGAACCTGTTGTTCATCAGCTTGCCGCTGGTGCTACTGGGGCGCAGCGTCGAGCGTCTGAATGCGATCGAGAACTCGCTGTTTGCGCAAGCGTGGCTTCTGCGAGAGCTGCTGCCGCGAGAGTCGGTCGCGGAAGGAGAGCCGGGGGGAGCTAGCTCCCCCCGTGCTTCGTAGCGGTTCAGCTCTTGCGGCGCCGACGGATCAGCGCGCCGAGCCCAAGCATCAGGCCGAGCAGAGAACCTGCCGGCGTGGACGACGTGCCAGGGACCGAGCAGCCGCAACCCGTGGTCTCATCCGCGGGCTCTGCCTCACCGGTGCCGCCGGTGCCACCGGTGCCGCCAGCCGTGATGGCGCCAGCGCTGCCGCCGCTGCCGCCAACGCTACCACCGGTGCCGCCAGTGGCTGCGCCGCCGGTGCCGCCGGCGCCTCCGCTGCCCGTCTCCGATAGGCTGTCGAAGCTGACTTCGGGGGAACTCAGCGGACAGTTCTGGTGCCCGATTACCATGTGGTAAGTGACGGAGGGGTCGAAGGGCGGGTTGCTGTTCTCGTCGATCACGAGTTCGCCGGTTCGCGTGTCGAGATTCTCCACGGCGTAGTCGTAAGTGCTCACCTCGGGGATGAACCCGGTGTTCTTGAAGCCGACGTGTTGCTCCCGCCGCACGTAAATCCCCCAGTCGAGGCCGTTGGTGCGCTCCGGGAACAAGTTCACGTTGAAGCGAATCCCCTTCGCGTCAGCCTGCGGGGTGGCCTGGAAGTGAAACAGGCTGCTGAGACTGACGTACTGCTTCGCCTGCTGGCAGCTGCCGCCCAGCAAGCTGGCGACGATGTCTAGACCCAGCATGTTGGTGGCGATCGGCTGGCCGTCCTCGAGGGTGAGTTCGTTGTCGCAGTCGTCGAGCCCGCGCGCCGCGATCATGTCGTCGATCTTCGTTACGTCAGCGCTGGTGAGGTCGCCGGCCGTCTCGAGCTCGGCCGCGGTCTGCTGGATGCCCCTGGCAAAGTCGCCGAGCGTCGACCTGCTCACCAAGAGGCTCGCGGCGCCCCATACCAGGCGGTCAGCAACCGACTTGCCAAACTCCTTGCGGAGGCTCCAGCCCAGGCTACCAATCACTTCGCCATCGGCGTGCACCTCGCCGATCAGATCGCTCGGGCAGCTCTTGGACGTGTCCTCGAGGTTTCGCTCCGCGCCAAGCGCGCCGAGCGACGTCTCGCCTAGCACGGCACTCTCGTTCTCCGTGCAAGCGAAGTAGTCGCTGATGCCCTCGTCGATCGCGCCGCCCCAAGGTGACAGACCATACTCGCTGGTTTGGGTCTGACCGCCGTTGTAGCCGATGGCGTTGTCGCTCACGTAGTGGGTGAACTCGTGCAGGAACACATCGCTGTCCAATGCGAAGTCGACGCTCGAGCCTTGGCCGATGCCAATCATGTTTGGCGCATTGAAGCCGCTGGAGTTGATTCCCTGCGGAGAGAAGAACGCGTTGTCGAGGGGCGAGCCGCTCTCCTGCATGTTCGCGACCGCGACCAACTTCCAGCTGGAGGCGCTCATGTCGATGTTGAGGTCGGTCTCGTAGAACGCCTTCATTCGCGTCAGGTGGTAGTAGAGGTTGACCTGGGCGAACGCGTCCTTCGCGTCCTTCGGATCCGTGGGCGGGTCATAGAGGAAGTCCTCTCCCGAGTTCGGCTCGAGCACCTGTTCGACGACCACTTGACCCTGATTCGGATCGCCGCTGACGTAGTTGGTTACGGTGAGATTGCCGTTCCAGCCGTTCAGGTGCTGCGGCGTACCCGACACCAGCTCGAGAAGCTCCTTGTCGACCAGCGTGGGCGTGGTGACGGGATCCTTGTCGTAGACCCGTCCCATGACCGAGCGACCCAGGGGGCCGCCGCCGCGCAACGTGCCGTCGTGTGCGTCAATCAGGTAGCGAAAGCCGCCCTTCGCGCTGGGCACATCCACTTGCCACACCAAGAAGCCCGCGCCCTGGGCGGACGGGAGCACCGCGAGCAAGAAGCGCGGTGCCGCCAGGCTGCGATTGACACCGAACTGCGCGGCGCGCTCCAGCGCTTCGCCCTGGCTCAGCTTCGGCGCGACATCGACGCTCAGGCTCTCCGCCACCTCGACCACGCTGCGTGAGATCGTTCCGGAGTCGTCCAGGCGCACGACGACGCCCGCCCCCAGAACCGGCAACCCGCGATGGGTTTGAGCGAAGCGCACGGTGTTGCTGCCGTGTAGGCTCAGCTCCCGCTGCAGTACGAGCGTGGCTTTACCGAGCCGCAAGTCTTTCCTTGCGGATTCGAGGTACTGACTCGCTAGCTTCGAAAGGTTGGTTCCTTGGGTCGCCACGACGCCTTGATGGGTCGTCGGTTTGTGCCAGGTGGCTGCCGCGGCATCCAGGCCGGGGACGGAGCAGGCGAGCAAGGCGAGCAGGGCGATCGAGCGACGCATGGGGGTCCTTTCCGAAGCGCCGGTGGTGGCGCGAGCTATTGCCGTCGCGCCGAGGCGCGAGCGAGAGGGGTACGGAGCGTGCTCGCCACTAACACGCTTTCTCGACGGCTGCCTCCAGCAGCGAGATGGCACAACTCGCGAGTGCTTCGTGGGGACGCAACGTTGTGCTGCGGAATGCCGTTCGATTCTCCCCTTGAGCCGACGAATTTCCGCGTGGGGAGCGCGGGGACACAATCTTCCGTCGTCGCGGAAACCTCCAGGTGGCACACGCCCGTCTCAGGCTGACTCAATCACAGGCCAGCTCGGCGAGAACCGGCAGGCGGATTTTTCTCGCCGCGGCTCAGAAACTCATCCTCAGGGCGGCTTCGCGTGACTCGGCGCGTGCGTGTGGAGGTGGTGAGGGGGGGAGGGGGAGGCGGGCGAACCCAGCTGCTCCCGCACGCCGCCGGGCGAATGCCGGGCGAGCGGCCCGCTCACTTCCACCAGCCGCAACGACCCACGTGCAGGTGGGAGCGATGCGTACATGCGCGGGGTTCGGGAAACAGCTCGTCGGGAAAAAAGCGGCGGCGCTGGCGCCTGAAGGCGGGAGAGGTTGTGGAAGGTGCTGGCTTTGGAAAAAATAAGAGCCGCTCCCCCCAACACGATCTGGGGTGAAACACGTCAGTGAGTCGAACGTCCCGCCAAACGTCGAGAGTCAGAGGTGAACAGCAGCATCAAAGGCCAGCGTGAGAGGATCAGCGTCGGAGGATCAGCGAAGATCAAGCTGAGGCGCGGAACGCCTTGGGGAAAGCTTCGCTAGCCTCGAAAGCGGGGCTTGCGGGCGTGACGCGGTTGAGAAACACTATTTGAAGCGGAATTTTTCCGCACGCCGGGAGGGCGCCCAAGGAACGCGATGAGCGTGCAGCAAAGCATCGAAGCCGGTGAGCGAATCGGTCGGTACAAGGTCATCTGTGAACTCGCGTCAGGTGGGATGGCCACGGTCTATCTCGCGTACCTTGGCGGGTTGGGGGGCTTCCAGCGCTTGGTTGCGATCAAGCGGCTGCACCCGCACCTCTCGGAAGAGAAAGAGTTCGTGAATATGTTCCTCGACGAGGCGCGCCTCGTCGCGGAGATCAGGCACCCCCACGTCGTTCCCACGCTCGACATCGACCAGACACCGCAGGGGCTCTGCTTGGTGATGGAGTACGTCGAGGGCGGCGCCATGTCGAACCTCTTGGTTTTCGCTGCCCAGCACGAGGAAAACGGTCGCGTCGATGCGGGGATCGCAATTCGCATCGTGCTCGACGCGCTGGGAGGGCTGCATGCGGCTCATGAGCTGACGGATGCCGACGGCAACCCGCGCGGGTTGGTGCACCGAGATGTTTCCCCGCAGAATATCCTGGTTGGGACGTCCGGCAACTCGATGATCCTCGACTTCGGGATCGCGCGGGCCTCTCAACGCCTGACGTCGACACGCGTCGGGCAGATGAAGGGCAAGCTCGCGTACATGGCGCCCGAGCAGGCCACTGGCAAGGACGTGGACCGCCGCGCCGATGTGTTCGCTGCTGGAATCGTCCTGTGGGAGGCCCTCACCGGTCGTCGGCTGTTTCGTGGCAGCAACGAGGTCGACACGCTCACGCGACTGCTGAACGACCGAGTGCCGCCGATTCGCGAGATCGAACCTTCGGTGCCCGAAGAGCTCGAGGCTGCCGTGATGAAGGCCCTCGAGCGAGAGCCTGATGATCGCTACCCGACTTGTGCCGATTTCGCAGAGTCCCTTGAAAAAACCGCGCGGAAATTGGACTCGCTGGCTTCGCGAGATACGGTTGCGAGCTACTGCAAGCAAGTCTTGGGGGACTCGCTCGAGGGGCGACAGGCTTTGGTGCGCGAGGCGCTCACCAGGGACAGCAGCTTAGAGCCTGCACCCGATTCCACCGAGTCCCTGGAGGATGTGTCCGATATCCTCG
This sequence comes from Polyangiaceae bacterium, assembly GCA_020633205.1. NCBI lineage: Bacteria > Pseudomonadati > Myxococcota > Polyangiales > Polyangiaceae > Polyangiaceae bacterium. The sequence continues at coordinate 1,366,478 of JACKEB010000010.1, read as the reverse complement.
AGGTACGTGAGCTTCCGGAGCAAGCGCCCGAGCGTGGGCGCTGGATGTTCGCTTTCATCGGTGTTGCTGCTTTGGGTGTGGTCGCTGTGTTGTTTGGGGTGAGGAGCTGCAACCGCGGCCAACCCGAGGTTGCGGCGGCAATGCCAACCGCCTCGGCTCCGGTGGAGACGGCGCCCGCCGTTGCTCCGCCAGCAGAGCCCAAGCCAGCGGAGACGGCGACAGCGAGCGCGAGCGCGAGCGCCGCGCCTAGCGCGGCGCCTTCCGCGAGTGCTGAGCCCGAAGAGGACAGCAAGGCGAAACCGCGCGGATACTACCGCTGGGCGCCTCCGCCCAAGACCAAGGACAAGCCTCCGGAAGAAAAGCCCGTCGAGGAGAAGCCGCCGACCCCGCCTCCGCCCAAGGAGGATCCCCTGTTCAACCCCTACCGCTGAGCTTCGCGGCCACTCGTCGCCGCAATCGATCTAGCAGGGTGTTGAAAAACACCCTGCCAAACAACAACAACCGTGCCCGCGCACAACTCGGCCAGATCACGCTCTCGCAAAACCCTCACTTCTATGGGGTTTTGCGAGAGCGTGGTTCAGAGATCCGCGCGGATAAGCGCGCAGGATGCTGAAAAACGGAGTTTTTCAGCATCCTGCTAGAGCCAGGCCCATCAGGGACTGGCTCTTTGCGTTGGTGCCGACACACTTCTTAACACTCGCCGAGCTTTGGCCTTAACCCGCTCGCACCAAGCTCCAGTCATCGAGCAAACACTGAAAGGAGCCTCGATGTTTGGATTTCTATTTGGAGCGGCCTGCTTGGCAGGCTTGTTCGCGGTGATTCGCCGTGAACGTTGGCACCGCATGGCATTCGCCTACGGTGGAGGCGAGCGCTGGGGCGGGCCTCATGCTTGCGGAGGGCACCATCACCCTGGACATCACCGCGGTGGCTTCGGTGGCCGGTTCAGGGATATGGCGATGCGCCGTGTCTTCGAGCGCCTCGAGACCAGCCCGGGTCAGGAGCGAGAGCTTCAGGCCGCGATTGGCGAAGTGATGGATGGCGGCCGTAAGCTACGTGGCCAGCTTGCGGATAGCCGCAAGGAAATATCTGCAGCGCTGCGGGCCGAGGAGCTCGACGTCGAGCGACTTGGTCAGTTGTTCGCGCAACACGACGACCTCTTGAGCGAGTTCCGCAAGACCGGCGTCGGTGCGCTGAGTCGCACCCACGCAGCACTAGATGAGCGTCAGCGCGCGCAGCTTGCGGACTGGATCGAGCGCGGAGAGCTGCCCTTCGGTCGTTGGCAGAGAGAGGAGCGCTGGTGATGAGACATATGAGATACCGTGTGCTCAAGCTGCTCTTGGTGCTCGGAGCCTTCTTTGGTTTTGCCGGTGGCTTCGCGAGTATGGCGTTTCGTATGCATCGTCATCACGACATGCGCCGGAGCTACTTCGAGCGCCACGTGGCCGACGTATGCCTCGACGCAGCAGATCGCCGGCGCGCTCAGTCAACGCCGGACTACCGTCCACCGCGTCCCGACGCATGGGGCTACGGGCCATGGCAGTCTCCCTACTGGGCCGCCCCGCCGCCGCCCGGACAGCCGCCAGCGCCTCCGCCGCCCGCACGTCCCTGATCTCGCTCTCCCTACGACACCGATGACCCCCGTGATGGCAGCGCCGCAATCTGTTTGTTCGCGCCTCCCCGCGCGATGCCGTGAGCGCTGCCTAGCGGCGCCACGGTCGGGCTGCTACTTGAGGAGCTGGGAGCCTACGTGAAGCTACTGATCGTCGATGATGACAAGCGACTCTATGAGCTCTTGCAGGGATTTCTCACCCAAAACGGCGTGGTCTCCGAGCACGCCGCCGACGGTCGCTCGGGACTCAGCATGTTGGCTCGTGGCGCCTACGACGCGGTGCTGCTCGATGTGATGATGCCGGGCATGGACGGCCTCGAGGTGCTCAAGCGGATCCGCGAGGATAATAGCATCCCCGTGATCATGCTCACGGCGAAGGGCGATGAGACCGATCGCGTCGTGGGCCTCGAGCTCGGAGCGGATGACTATTTGCCTAAGCCCTTCAGTCCTCGCGAGCTCCTGGCGCGCGTGAGAGCGGTGCTGAGGCGTGTTCGCAACGAGCTGGGGGACGAGCGCCTGTGCATCGATGGCCTCGTGGTCTACCCGGCCGAGCGCCGCGCAGAGCTGGATGGGGAATGGCTCGAGCTCACCGGCCTCGAGCTGGACCTGTTGGTCGCGTTGATGCGCCGCCCCGGCCGGGTCATTCCGCGGGGGCGCTTGCTCGATGAGGCAGGTCGTAGCGATGTGGCAGTTGGTGAGCGTACGGTAGATGTGCACGTCTCCCACTTGCGAAAGAAGCTCGGAGCTTTGGGCAAGGAACGGATCCGCACGGTAAGAGGTGTAGGCTATGTGTTCGCGGCGGGCGCGGTGGGCAGCTGACGTGGCTCGGCCGGGCGCGTGCAACCCAGTGTGGCGGGTATGAGGGACCGCGAGAGCAGACACCGACGCCGCAGGGAGCGGTTGGAGCGGATGCAGCGCTTCCAGCGCGAACACTGGGCGCGCCATCACTGGGCGCACGGCCACGGCCACTGGCATCATGGTGGGCGTTGGGGATTCTGGCTCAAAGCCCGACTGCATCGCCGGCTGTTCTTCTGGCTGGGGATGACGCTACTGCTCATGATGTTCGTCGCTGGGACGGCGGGCCGCCTTTTGGTAGGCGGCGCGGCGCCTTGGAAGGCCGAGAAGACTGGCATCTCCAAGTTTGTGGGCGAGAGCTTCGCGAGTGTCTGGGAACGACCGGTCGAGCGTAACGCATTGGTGCGTTCGATGGTGAAAAATTTCCGTGTGGATATAAAGGTGGTCGACGCGGGCGGGAAGGTGCTCGAGGCCAGCGGTCACTGCGAGGATCCGGATATGGTGGCCCCAGTTCGCGACGCCAGTCGCCAGTTGGGGGTGGTGAACGTGTGTATGCGGAGCCACGCGCCCCCGCACGCGGTCCGCACGTTCTTCATCACCTTGGGCATCGCGACGATGGTGCTCTGGATGTCTGCAGGATTCTTCGCTCGGCGGTTTACGTTGCCGCTCAGTCGACTCGTCGATACGGCTCGTGAAATCGGCGAAGGCAAGCTCTCGAGCCGTACGCACCTCACGCCGCGCGAAGCCGGGGAGGTGGGGGTGCTCGCGGAGGCGATCGATCACATGGCGGGGCGCATCGAGCGCCAGCTTCAAGAGCACAAGGAGCTGCTTGCCGCCGTGAGCCACGAGGTGCGCACACCCCTCGCACGCCTGCGCGTGCTCGTGGAGCTCTTGCGTGAGAACCCGGAGAGCCCGCTGCTCGACGACGTTGAACAGGAGGTACTCGAGATCGACCGTTTGATGAGCGAACTCATCGCAAGCTCCCGACTCGACTTTCAACAGCTCGACCCGCGCACTTTGGCGTTGTCTGATTTGGTTGAACGCGCTCGAGAGCGCGCTGGACTAGACGAAGTGCCGATCGCGGATTCGACTGACCGCGCGGAGGTGCGCGTCGACCCAACGCTGATCGCCCGAGCGCTGGCCAACCTGCTGGAGAACGCGCGCCGCCATGCCGGGGGTGTGGAGCGCATCGAGCTCGAGTCGACCGACGAAGGGGCGCTCTTGGTTCGAGTGCTGGATGTGGGCCCCGGCTTCCCCGAGGACGAGCTCGAGCGTGCGTTTCAGGCGTTTCACCGACGGCGCGGCGGCGGGCTCGGGCTCGGATTGGCCCTGGTGAGGCGCATCGCAGAGGCTCACGGTGGCAAGGCGTGGGCCGAGAATCGTCCGTCGGGGGGCGCCCAGGTGTGCTTGGAGCTGCCAAAGAGCTCTGAATCCAGGCTGGGGACGGAGCCGCTTCCAGGCTAACATCTCCTGCGAATGCGCAGGTTTATCCAACTCTCGGGGGCGAGGAGCAGGGCCTCACGTCGCTTGGCGTCGCTGGCGTTGGTGCTGGCTTCGCTGGGGCTAGGCGCTGGTTGCAGCTGCGAGGAGGAGCGCCTCCCCCCCAAACCCAGCCAGAGCGCTGCGGTCAGTTCCGCGAGTGCTGGCGATGTGCCCAAAGCGGCCAAGCTCGAAGTGGTGAGCTTTGCCGCCGCGGATACGGTCCCGCTCAAGGCGGATCTGTTGCCTGCGGATTCCAAGACCGCGCCCCTACTGGTGCTGGTCCACCGTTTTCGAGGCGATCGGCACGAGTGGGCTCCTTTGCTCGATCGGCTGGCGGCGGCGCCGAAGCAGTACCGCGTGGTCAACGTGGATTTACGGGGTCACGGTGACAGCAAGTCCGCGGCGGGTGGGATGGTTCTTGATTGGGGTGCCATGACCCAAAAGGAAATCCCAGACCTGGAGAAGGACATCGAGGCAGCGATTCAGTTTGGCCTCCAAGGCGCTGAGCCCAAGCACATCGTGCTGATCGGAAGCTCCCTCGGCGCAACGTTGGTCGCAAAGGTTGCGGCGCGACAGCCAAAAGTCGCTGCTCTCGGCCTGGTGTGCCCTGGGGCGCGCCTTGAAGGCCAGGACGTCTATCACGCTTACGCCGAGGTACGCGGCCTCCCCACCTTTTTCGCCTCCGGGAATGGTGACAACGTCTCGCGTACGCCACTGGGATCTCTGGTGAAGATGGCGCGCCACAGCACGCTGAAGGAGTACGCTACCTCCCGGCACTCCGCGCAGCATGTCGGAGCGGATGCTCCTCAGCTGTGGGGCGACCTGGAAGACTGGTTGATGCAGAACTACGAGCTCGAACCTCCCGCGCCTGCCGACGCCGGAGCCGCCGATGCGACGGCGGAGAAGCCCAAGGGAGAGAAATGATGCGCGTGTTGGTGGTCGAGGACTCGTTGTCGATGCGTTCCTTCGTGCGCAGCGCGCTGGAGTCGGAGCCGCAGCTCGAAGAGGTGGAGGTGGTCGAGGCGGGCAGCGGCTTCGACGCCCTGCGTCTGTTGCCCCGCGGGCCGTACGACCTGGTGATAACCGACATCAACATGCCGGACATCAACGGGCTCGAACTCCTGCAATTCATGCGCAAGAACGAGCGCCACCGCGCGACGCCGGTCCTGCTCATTTCTACACAGAAATCTGAAAAGGACATGGAGCGCGGTTTCAAGCTCGGTGCCACCGGGTACTTGGCCAAGCCATTCAGCCCTGAGGCACTGTGCCAGGAAGTCGTCAAGCAGCTGGAGGCGGCGAAGGTCGACCAAGGTAAAGACGGTGGCTGAGATCGGCGACAAGGCCCGCGAAGAGTTCTTCAGCGAGGCCCAAGAGATCATCGAGCAGCTCAGCCGCAGCCTGCTGAGTCTCGACGCCGCAGAGAAGGGCGGTCGTAGCGATCCGTCTTTGGTCAACGAGGCTTTCCGCGCGGTACATACCCTCAAGGGGTTAGCGGGGCTGTTCGGCGCGAGCCGCATGGGGCAGCTGTCTCACGAACTCGAAGACGTGCTTGATGACCTGCGCCTCGGTCGGATAAACCTCAGCGCGAATGTCCTAGACTTGCTGTTCGAGGCGGTCGACTTGTTTGGTCACGTGCTCACCGCCGAGCGAGAGCACAGCGACGAGCCCATCCCCCAGCTGGACGAGCTGCTCATGCGCATCGCGAGCATGGGGCAGTCCGCGCCTTCCGTCTCTCACCCCATCGCGGAGTACGACCTTGATCCGGGCATCATGGCCGTGCTCACCGAGTACGAAGAGCACCGGCTGCGCTCGAACGTCGAACAGGGCCTCGGCCTGTTTCGGCTCCGGGTGCATTTCGATCTCGCGACCATCGACAAAGCGCTCGAGGACATCAAGCAACGGGGCAAGGCGCACGGCGAGATCATCACCTACTTGCCTACGGGCGAAGCCACGAGTCCGGACACGATCGAACTCGATCTGTTGATGGCGTCTTCCGACGACCTCGCGACGCTTCGCGCCTCCCTGGGGGCGGAGAACATCGTGATCGAGGAGGTGCCTCGCCGCCGCATCTCCAGCGCAACCATTCCGCCGCCGGGGCTCACTGGGCAAGGGCCGGTCACGAGTGTCGTTCCTCCGAAGCCGGAGTCCGTCGTTCCACGCGCGCGCCACTCCGAGATCGCCCCGCAGGAAGCGCAGGGCAGCCTGCGCAGCGTCACTCAGACGGTCCGCGTCGACATCCGCAAGCTCGACCATCTGATGAACATCGTAGGTGAGCTTGCGATTGTGCGCGGCGCGCTCTCCCGCACGGCGGAGCGCTTACGCGGCGAAGGCATGCGCCAGCTGGCCTCGGAGCTGCACCGCTTGCACCGCACCTTCGATCGTCGCTTGAGCGAGATGCAGGCGGGCATCCTCGAGGTTCGCATGGTGCCGCTAGGCCAAGTGTTCGATCGCTTGGCGCGTGTCGTGCGGCAGATCAGCCGTGAGGTGCAGAAGGAAATTCGCCTGGTCATCACCGGCGCCGAGACGGAGATCGACAAGCTGATCGTGGAAGAGCTGAGCGACCCGCTCATGCACATGATCCGCAACGCGATCGACCATGGCATCGAGAGTTCACGTCAGCGCGAATCCGTAGGGAAACCGCCGGCGGGTACGATCGCGTTGAATGCCTATCAAAAAGGCAACCACGTCATGATCGAGATCGAGGATGACGGGGCCGGTATCGACGAAGCTGCGCTGCTGGAAAAAGCGGTGCGCATCGGCAAGGTCGACCGCGAGGACGTGGGCGACCTCACTCGCGAAGAGATCTTGGCGTTGATCTTCTTGCCCGGCGTCAGCACTCGCGATGAGGCGAGTGACTTCAGCGGTCGGGGCGTTGGCATGGACGTCGTCAAGACGAACATCGCCAAGCTTGGCGGTGTCATCGACGTGCACTCCGAGCGCGGTATCGGCACGAAGATGACCATTACGCTGCCGATCACCTTGGCCATCGTCAGTGCCCTGGTGATCCGCGTAGCAAGTCAGGTGTTCGCCATTCCGCTCTCCAGTGTGAGCGAGGCAATCGCCTTCGATGAGCGTGGTATCCGCGTGGTCGATGGTCGCGAGGTCATGACCTTGCGCGGGACCACGCTTCCTCTGTGCAGACTCCGTCAGCTGTTCCAGCTGACTGGCACGCGGGACGGTCGAGGCTTCGTCGTGGTGACGGAGGTCGGCAATCGGCGGCTCGGGCTGGTGGTTGACCACCTGGTTGGCCAACAAGACATCGTGATCAAGGCACTAGGTGAGACCCTCGCCTCGGTGCGTGGCTTTGCCGGCGCCACCGAGATGGAGGATCAGAAGGTTGGTCTAGTGCTGGATGCGGCAGCGTTGATCGAGGAGGTGCTGGCAGGCATCGACGCTCCGCGGGAGCTGATGAGGAGCAATGGCTGAGCTGACACGCACCAACAAGCCACCGCAGGCGATCGCCCAGCAGGTGTCGGAGGATCGCGGTGTGATTCGCGAATACCTTGCCTTCGTCCTCGCCGGTGAGGTCTACGCCGTGGCGCTCACGCGGATTCGCGAGATCCTCAGCCCCCCGCCGATCACGGAAGTCCCGCGAGCGGGCCGCGACGTGATCGGTGTGTGCAGCGTGCGCGGGCTGTTGGTCACGGTGGTCGACCTGCGGCGCCGCATGCGACTCGAGGAGGCGCCGATCTCCCGACGTAGCCGCATCTTGTTGGCTATCGCGAATTCCGGGGAAGTGGTCGGCTTGATGGTGGACGAGGTCAAGCAAGTGATCCGCCTTGCGGAAGCGGAGATCGAGATCGCGCAAACGGTGCTCGGCGGCGACGTCTCCGAGCACGTGATGGGGATTGCGCGTCCGGCAAGCGGTGTCGTCGTGTTACTGAACTTGGGAAGCATCGTTTCCGGAGGCAACCGTGGCTGAGGAGTTGGCTTTCTACGACCGGGACCTGCCACCTGAACGGGGGTTGCAGTGAGCCAGAAGTACCGTCCGGTTTCCGCGAAGAGTCTGGTGGGCTTCGTGGTTGGAGACGTGAGCTACGCGGTGCCCATCAGTTCCGTGCGGGAAATCGTCAATCCACTTGGGCTGACCGAACTGCCCCATGCCCCCTTCGTGGTGGCGGGGGTTGCGGATCATCGCGGTGAGGTGCTGCCCGTGATTGACCTGCGGGCACGCTTCGGTGTGAACGAGGCCCGCGACGACCGACGGGAGAAGTGGATCTTGGTCGACTGCGCAGGGCGCACCGTTGGGTTGATCGTCGATCGCGTAACCGAAGTGTTCGGTACCGCGGGGGAGGCGCTGCGTCCTGCGCCGAGCTTGGGCTCCGGGGACGACGTACGCGGTATCGTCGGAGTGACAAGCCACGAGGGTGTGCTCACCTTCGTCCTGGATGTGGGCCGCTTTGATGAGCTGACCTTGGCTCTCGATACCGGCGAGCTGCAACAGGCTGCGCAACTTCCCCAAGGAAACAAGGCCGCTACGTGATATCTTTTCCCGACCTCGAGGTGGCGCTGATCTCCAGCGAACCAGAGCAACGCCGACAAGCTGCGTCACTCTTGGTGAGCCATGGAGGGTCGGATCGGGTCCGGCTCTTGATGCAGGCGCTGGGCGACTCGGACTGGCGGGTGCGCAAAGAGGCGGTGGCAGTGGCGGGGCGCCTTGCTCCCAATGCCGAGTCACTGAACGCCCTGGTCGCCGCCCTGCAACCCGGAGAAAACGTAGGCCTGCGCAATGCAGCCGTGGAGGCGCTCAGTCGCTATGGTGAGCCCGCCGTTTCCGCGCTGAATCAGGCGCTGTCCAGCCTTGATGCGGACGGTCGCAAGTTGGCCGCCGAAGCGCTGGCGATGACGGGCGCGGCAACTGCGCTCGTCGGATTGGAAGCGCTGCTCGAGGATGAGGACCCGAACGTACGCGCGGCCGCGGTAGAGGCGATTGCAGGTATCGGCACGGCCTCCATCGAGCGCGCCGTGTCGTTGCTCGAGGGATGCCTCGCTTCCGAGGATCAGTTCATGCGCTTGGCAGCGCTCGACGGCTTGAACCGTCTTGGGGTCGTGCTGCGCTTCGAGCAGGTCGAAGCCTTGCTCAGTGATCGCGTGCTCGCGCGCTCAGCGTTGATCGCGGCAGGGCGCTGCCAGGATCCTCGCGCGGCGTTGCCACTGGTCAGCGCGTTGAACACCGCGCGTGGCGCCACCTGGAATGCGGCGTTGCAGAGCGTGAGCGACCTGGCCGCAACCGGCGTCTCCGCGGAGGGTTCTGTGCGCCGCGCGCTCGAAGGGCTTAGCGCTGGAGCGCGCAAGAAGCTGCTTCACCTCGCGACGACACCTGGTGATGACGAAGCGAGCCGCCGCATGGCGCTGCTGGTTTGCGGCGCTCTGGGAGGTCGCGACGCAGCGGACGCCGCCATCGCTTCACTCGAGGACGATGCGACCGCCGGCGAAGCCGAGCAGGCGCTCTTGATGATCGGTGCGGACGCCGTGCCTGCGTTGATCAAGCTCGCTGCGGACGGTCCGCGCACCTCGCGTATTGCCGGAGTCACGCTGCTCGGGCGTCTCTTGGCGACCACCAAAGGCAGCGACAACCGGCGGGGCACGGACGTGGTGCTGGAGGGGCTCAACTCCGGCGAGCCTGCGGTCGTGAAAGCCGCGCTCCTAGCGTTATCCGAGATCAATGACGAGCGCGCGCTCGAGCCGGCGTCTCGCTGGCTGCGTACCGATGTGGCGCCGGGCCTTCGCGCGGCCGCGGTGCAGAGCCTGAACGCTTCCGCCGTGAGCTTTCCCGTTGCCGCAAGGAAACTTGCAAGGCAGCACGCTTCGGAGCCCGACGGCGGCCTGCTCGTGGCGACTCTGATCGCAAGCCTTGGCGGCGAGGTGCTGGGTAGCCTCGAGGACGACTTGAACTACCTGTCGGACGCGTTGAACAACTCCTCCACCGCGGTGCGACGCGCTGCAGTCGAGGCGTTGAGCCGTATCCCTAGCGAGCGCGGCGTGGAGATCGTGGTGTTCGCACTTACCGACGAAGAGCGGGATGTGCAGCTCGCCGCGGTCAAGAGCCTGGGCCGTATTCGGCGCCCCGAGGGGAGCCCGGCGGGCGTGGAGCGGCTGCTCCAGCTGATCGACAACTCAACCGACGATATCCTGGTGGCGGCGGCGCTTCATTCCCTCGGGGATACGGCAGACCCGCGGGCTCTCGACGTGCTCAAGCCACTGGCCCGATCTGGGCCCGCGATGGCGGCGGTGTCTGCAGTTGAGGCGCTGGGGCGCCTGAGCCTGCACGGCTCCGGTCAGGAGGGACGCGCCATTGAAGCCTTGATCGACTCGCTGAGTCATCCCGACTCCGAGGTCGTGAAATCAGCAGTGCGAGTCTTGGCTGACCAGCGGGACCCGCGAGTTGTCACCCACTTGGGCGCCTGCCTGGATCACGAGGCGTGGGATGTTCGACGTCTCGCGGCGGACTTGTTGGGGCGCATCGGTGGTGCGAGCACGCTGGAACTCTTGAAGGCACGCTTGACGTCGGAATCGGAGCCGCTGGTTCGCGAAGCCGTGCAGCGTGCCCTGATGGCGCTGGAGTCCGCGTCTGGTCGTCGCACGACCACGCCACCGCCTGGCAGCATCATGGCCGCCCGGAAGGACTCGTGAAGCGGATCCGCGACGACTTCGGCAGCCCCTGGCGCATTCGCCCCGACGAGTTTCGGCTGCTCCGAGACGCGTTCAACGAGTACGCCGGGCTGCACTTCGACGACGACGCAGCGTACCTCTTCGAGCGTCGGCTCAGCGAGCGCTTGGAGGCGCTCGATCTGACGGGTTTCGACGACTACTACAAATATTTGCGATTCAACCTGCGAGGGCGCTCGGAGCTCGAAGAAGCAGTGGAGCTACTCACCACGAAAGAGACGTACCTCTTTCGTCAAGAGTATCAGCTTCGCGCGTTTCGCGATGAGTTGTTGCCTCGTCTCTGGGAAGCGAACCGCACCAAGCGGCGGCTCTCGGTGTGGAGCGCGGGCTGTTCGACAGGCGAAGAGGTCTACTCCATCGCGATTCTGATCGAGCAGAGTGGACTATTCGATGGCTGGGACGTGCGAGTGATCGGCAGTGATTTGTCACGGCGCAACGTCGCGCGTGCTCGCGCTGGCGTGTACCGCGGCGCGTCGTTCCGAGCGATGCCAGATGCCGTGAGAGATGCCTTCTTCACGGAAGTACCCGGCGGAGAGCGGGGTGGGCGCGCCTACCAAGCCAATGATGTCATTCGGCGCAAATGCCACTTTGGGCAGTTGAATTTGTTGGATACGAGTACGGCACCGATCGTCGGACGTGTGGATGCCATCTTCTGTCGCAACGTACTCATCTACTTTGACGTCCAGTCACGTCGCCGGGTCATCGATATGCTGTACGATCGACTGTTCCCTGGGGGGTACTTGATGCTGGGCCACTCGGAGTCTCTGCTCAACGTGTCGACCGCCTTCGAGCTGGTCCACCTGACGGAGGATCTGGTGTACCGGCGTCCCGTAGGGGCTGGGGGGAGACGCGGCTGATGGCGGAGCCGATCAAGGTCTTGATTGTGGACGACTCGGCGTTCAATCGCCGAAGCATCGCCCAGGCGCTGGCGGGGACACCCGAGGTGAAGGTCGTTGGGACCGCGGCTGATGGAGAGGAAGCGCTACGGCTCGTGGGCGCGCTCAAGCCGAACGTCATCACCTTGGACCTCGAGATGCCCAAGATGGATGGCTTCACGTTCTTGCGCATCTTGATGAGCAAGATGCCGACGCCGGTGATCGTCGTCTCGAGCTATTCCCAGAAGGAAAATGTATTCCGCGCCTTGGAGCTCGGCGCGCTCGACTTCATTCCCAAGCCTGACCGCCACGTGGACGTGGAGATGTTGGGAGTGCGCGATCTGCTGTTGCAGAAGGTGCTGATGGTGCGCGCGCTGCGTCCCGAGGCATTCGCTGCTCGCCGCATGCTGGAGACTGTCTCCAGTCACCGCATCGACGTCAAACGCACTGAAGCGCCGAAGATCCCACCTCGCCACCTGGTCGCCATCGCGTCGTCAACCGGCGGCCCCACGGCACTGATGGAAATCTTCGGTCGCTTGCCGCCGAAGCGCAGCATCTCGGTGCTGGTGGCTCAACACATGCCGGAGAAGTTCACCCGTACCTTCGCTGAGAGGCTGAATCGCCGCTGCCACTTGCAGGTCACGGAAGCCACGGACCTGGACGTCGTCAGCGAGCAGACGGCGTTCGTGTGTCCTGGTCGCAAGGTGATGCAAGTGGAGAGCGAAGGCGTGATGAGCTCCGTGCGTCTACGGGTGCGCTTTCCAGACAGCACCGACCGCTACGTTCCCAGCGCGGATCGGTTGCTCGCTTCCGCGGCGAAGGTCGCGGGTTCACGCTGCGTGGGAGTCATCCTCACGGGCATGGGCGATGACGGTGTGGAAGGCGCAAAGGCGATCCGCGCCGCTGGCGGTCGCGTGATCGCTGAGAGCGAGGAGACCGCGGTCGTCTACGGAATGCCTGGATCCGCGGTGCGAGCCGGCGTCGTGAACGAGGTGATGCCGCTGCCCGCCATCGCCGATTGGCTCGCCGAGCTCGGTGGCTGAGCGTTGCTCTCAGTCGAATAAATCAGCGGTTTCGGGCGTTCCTTCTCCCACCGCTAGTGCGGAGGAAAACCAAGCCTCTGCCTCGCGCGTAGAGTCATTGGGGTGGTGTTTCGATCCGCCCCAATGATCGCTGAGCTACTGCGTCAGACGATCCAGAGACGGAGGGATCATGCCAGGTTACGGATTGCGTCAGGTGGGCACTGTGAGGCCTTCGTCACGGCTCCACGGCAGCGCACCTGCGCTGGTGCTGTTGAGTGCGTTGCTTGCGGGCTGCGCTGGGGGAGCGCCAGTCGCAAAGGCACCTGATGCACCTCCCCCCCAACAACAACCAGCGCCAACCAGCCAACCTGCGCCGCTCACCGTGTTGCCCCACCCCGCGCTCTCGCGCGTGGGTTCGCCGTCGAGCATCGCGGATGTCGCGGAGCACGTCACGCCGAGCGTGGTGAACATCAGCGCGACGAAGATCGGACGCAAGGTGGACTTCGAAGGGACGCCGTTTGGCGAGCCGTTCTTCAAGCGGTTCTTTCCGGAGGGTGAGCCGCCGCGGCGACGCAACGAGTACGGGCTCGGTTCAGGCGTGATCGTGACGGACCCCGGCGCGCCGGGGGAAAAGCTGGTGCTCACGAACCACCACGTGATCGCCGACGCGGACCGCATCCTGGTGCGCACGGCGTCCGGAGAGCGGCTCAAGGCGCGGGTGCTCGGAAGTGATCCACAGAGCGACCTTGCCGTGCTCAAGCTCGAAGGAAATACGCAGAGCCTCGTGCCGCTCAGCTTTGGTAACTCCGCACGCCTGCGCTTGGGAGACATCGTTCTTGCCGTGGGGAACCCGTTCGGAGTCGGCCAGACGGTGACCATGGGTATCGTCTCGGCCAAGGGGCGCTCCAACATGGGCATTGTAGACTACGAGGACTTCATTCAGACCGACGCGGCCATCAACCCGGGCAACTCTGGTGGCGCGTTGATCGATATGGAGGGCAACCTGGTGGGCATCAACACCGCCATCCTCGCGCGTGGCGGAGGCAACGTCGGCATCGGCTTCGCGATCCCAAGCGCGATGGCGTCGAAGATCATGCACAGCTTGATCGAGTTTGGCGAGGTGCGGCGCGGTTGGCTTGGCGTCGTCATTCAGGATCTCGATGCGGAGCTTGGGCAGGCGCTCGGCGTGTCCGCGACCCACGGCGTCGTGGTTTCCGATATGGAAAAGAGCGGGCCAGGCGCGAAAGCTGGCTTGCAGCAAGGCGATGTCATCCTGAGCGTGAACGGCACCGAGGTGGAGTCCACGGGTGAGCTCCGCAACGCCATCGCCGCAGCCGGTTCCGGCAACAGCGTGAAACTTGGTGTGCTCCGCGGCAAGCAACAGCTGAGCGTGGAGGTGAAGCTCGGAGAGGCGAAGGCCAAGGGGGGCCGCGCGAAGTCACCGCGAGCGGCACCATCCTCGTCCTGGGGCGGGGTGAAGGTGGACGAGCTGACTCCGGAGCTGAAGAGCCGCCTGCACTTGCCGGACAGTGTGCCCGGTGGCGTGATCGTCAAGTCCGTGGAGAGCGGGAGCACCGCGGAGCTCTCCGGGATCCAGCGCGGGGACATCGTGACCAGCGTCGACAAGCGGGCGGTCAAGTCAGTCAGCGATTTCGAGCAGGCGCTCGGCAAGCACAAGCCAGGGACCAAGGCGCTGCTCCTCGTCTATCGAGGCGGCCGCGCGATGTACATGCTGCTCGAGGTCGGCAAGAAGTAGCCCCAACAAAGCAGGAAACGCCCGGTTTCCTCAAGGAACCGGGCGTTTCTAAGATGCTCAGAGGGCTCAGCCCTTGGGGCCGACCATGTCTTCCGGGCGCACCCACTTGTCGAAGTCTTCTTCCGTGAGGAAGCCCAGCTTGACCGCAGCCGCCTTGAGGGTGCTGCCCTCTTTGTGGGCCGTCTTCGCGATCTTCGCCGCCTTGTCGTAGCCGATGTGAGGGTTTAGCGCCGTGACCAGCATCAGCGAGTTGCCCACGTGCTCCTTGATGCGTTCACGGTTTGGTTCGATGCCCACGGCGCAGTTTTCACGGAAGCTGTCGCAGCCATCGGCGATCAAGCGGCAGCTCATCAGGAAGTTGTGAGCGATCACCGGCTTGAACACGTTGAGCTCGAAGTTGCCGCTCTGGCCACCGATGTTGATCGCGACGTCGTTGCCCATGATCTGCGCGCACAGCATGGTCATCGCCTCACACTGAGTGGGGTTCACCTTGCCTGGCATGATGGAGCTGCCCGGCTCGTTCTCGGGGATCAAGATCTCACCGATGCCTGAGCGCGGGCCGGAAGCCAACCAGCGCACGTCGTTGGCGATCTTGGTCAGGCTCGCAGCGAGGGTCTTCAGCGCGCCATGGGAGAACACCAGGGCGTCGTTCGCTGCCAGCGACTCGAACTTGTTCGGCGCGGTGACGATGGGGTGTCCTGTCAACTCGCTGAGCTTTGCGGCCACGCGCGTCGCGTACTCCGGGTGGGCGTTCAAGCCGGTGCCAACCGCGGTGCCACCAAGCGCCAGCTCGCATAGGTGGGGCACGCTGCTCTCCAGGTGCTTGATGCCGTGGTCGAGCTGCGCCACCCAGCCGCTGATCTCCTGACCCAAGGTGAGAGGGGTTGCGTCCTGGAGATGCGTGCGTCCGATCTTCACGACGT
The DNA here is from genome assembly GCA_020633205.1 of Polyangiaceae bacterium. NCBI lineage: Bacteria > Pseudomonadati > Myxococcota > Polyangiales > Polyangiaceae > Polyangiaceae bacterium. The sequence continues at coordinate 1,351,347 of JACKEB010000010.1, read as the reverse complement.
CGGTGAACGCCGCAGACTTTTCCGCGAGGCAATCACGTAGGCGCTTGAGCGACGGCAGCACGTGGTTTCGCACGGCTTCGGTCGCTGCGACCGCCATTGCGGAGGGGAACACGTCATTCGAAGACTGCCCGCGGTTCACGTGGTCGTTCGGGTGGATCAGGCGCTCCATCCCACGTTGCCCGCCGAGGATCTCGCTACCGCGGTTCGCCAGCACCTCGTTCATGTTCATGTTCGACTGCGTGCCGCTGCCGGTCTGCCACACCACGAGGGGAAACTCCCCGTCGTGCTTGCCGGCGATGACTTCTTCAGCAGCGCTGACGATGGCGCCCGCGAGCTTCGCGTCCACGGTGCCCAGGTCTTGGTTCACCAGCGCGGCGGCCTTCTTTACCTGAGCCAACGCTCGCACGAGCTCCATCGGCATGCGCTCGCCGGAGATCTTGAAGTTGGTCAAACTGCGTTGCGTCTGCGCGCCCCAGAGCTTGTCTGCGGGCACCTCGACGTCGCCCATCGTGTCTTTTTCGATGCGTACGGTCATGGCGGCGGGAGCATGCCCCAAGCGCTGCGGCTACCCAACCCGATCCGTCAACTTCGGCGTCCTACGTGGGTTCTGCTGGGACGCTTCACGCGGGTTTGGGGGGGAGGCGCGCCAGGTGCAGCCCGAGTGCCCGCACGAGGTGCCGCGGCCTCTACTGAACGCATTGCGGCCCCTGCCAGAAATCCGCCGCGTGGATCAAGAAGTTGGAGTTCCGCGGCGCTCGTTTGACCCATTCGTCGGAGGCCGTTACGACTGGTCGCGATGCGCGCTGTTCACGCCACCACTGCGTCCGAAATCTCCGCGTCCGGAGTCGCTGACTCGGGGATCCGATCGCGACTACGTCGGCGAAGCCTCACGGCTTTGGTCGGTCTCCTGTGCGGCTTGCTCGCGAGTGAGGCGTGGGCCGCTGACGACAAGCAACCGGAAGCTCCAGCCAAGAGCGACACCGACAAGAAGTCGGAGGCCAAGAGCGACTCCAAGGCCGAGGCCAAGCCAGACGCCAAGGAGCCCGGCCCAGGTGCGGGAGCTGGGCAGCGCCGCATCGAACCCGCAGCAAAGCCTGAAGCAAAGCCCGACGCAAAGGACCCCAAGACCGCGGCGAAGGAAGCGCCGAAGCCAGAGGCCGACCGCGCCGCGAAGACTCACCAACGCGGCCCAGCACCGCGGAAGCCGAACCCGAAGCTACCCGAAGACGCACCGCGCTCCGAAGCGAACCCCGCAGTGCGCCGGGCGATCGCCGAAGGATCGGTCGCCGACCAAGAGGCGGAGATCGATGACGACGAGATCCGCGCGCTGGTCGACGCGGATCGCGTCTTGTTCCCGCGCCCGCTGGTCGGCGCGACGCCAGGTTGGACCTGGGGCTTGCCGCAAAAGACCGCGCCGCGAACCGGCGGCTCAGGGCTCCCTCCTCAAGCTGGGCTCGCGACTCCGAAGAAGGATGACGGCGCCAAGCGCGCAGCTTGGCTGCGACAGCTCAGCATGCCGAATTTTGATGTGCGCCTCGACCCTCGTGTCGTGAAGTACCTCGAGTTCTACAAGACGAACCCCCGAGGTCAGGCCATCGCTCGCGTGTGGGCGAAGAAGAGCGGGCGCTTTGCGCCGGCGATTCAAGCTGAGCTCTCAAAGGCTGGGTTGCCCACTGACTTGGTGTGGCTGTCCTTGATCGAGAGCGGACATAACCCGACCATCTACTCCAGCGCGGGCGCCGCAGGCTTGTGGCAGTTCATTCCTGATTCCGGGCGGATCTACGGCCTGACTGTCGATCGCTGGGTCGACGAGCGTCTCGACCCCCAGCGCGCCACCGACGCGGCCATCAAGTACCTGTCAGATCTCCACACGCGCTTCGGCAACTGGGAGCTCGCGATGGCTGCCTACAACATGGGGCACGGCGGCCTCTCGCGTGCGATTCGCAAATACAATACCAACGACTACTGGGAGCTCTCACGCTACGAAGCCGGGATCCCCTGGGAGACGACGCTCTACGTCCCGAAGATCGCGGCCATCGCCATCGTGATGAACAACAAGCGCGTCTTTGGTTTGGAAGACGTGAAGCCAGACCCGGCGGAGAGCTTTGACACAGTGAGCGTGCCTGCGGGTGTGAGTCTGGACCAGGTCGCCGCCGCCGCTGGGGTCACGAAGCAACGAGTGGAGGAGCTGAACCCCCACTACCTTGCGGGCCGCGTGCCACCCCCCGGTGGAGAGAAGGCGCCTTCCAGCTGGAAGGTTCATGTTCCGCGCGGAGAAGGTGTGCGAGCACGTCAGGGTCTGGCGAAGGTCGCCAAGATTGACTCGAAGCTCGAACCGTACGTCGTCCGCTTCGGGGACACCGTCGAGGCCATCGCCGCGGAGCGCCCCGGCAGCGAGTACTCACTGCGCAAGACCAACGCGATCGGACGCAATGAGCGCCTCGAGGCTGGGACGGTGCTGCTGGTGCAGAAAGGCGCTGCTCCCCCCAAGCCGAAGGGCGATCCCGACACCGCCGTCGTGCCCCCGCGGCCGTTCAACTACAAGAGCCGGAAGCGGGTGTTTTACCGCACGCTGTCGTCGGATAGCGTCGAAACCGTGGCTTCCCACTTCGAGGTCACTCGCGCCGAGATCATCGCCTGGAACGGCCTCGACACCAGCGCGCGGTTGTTGAGCGGCATGGTGCTGCAGCTGTTCGTGAAGCCTGCGTTCGACCTTGGGCGCGTGCGTCTGGTGGACGACCCGAAGGTCCTCGTTGCGGGCAGCGAGGAGTTCTTCGAGCACTTCGAAGCCAAGAATGGTCGCAAGCGGATCCGAGTCACGGTGCGCGCCGGGGATTCCCTGTGGAAAATTGCAAAACGCTACGGAATGAGCGTTGGCATGATGGAGCGCATCAACCGTATCTCCCGGAACAAGCAGTTGCAGGTCGGCGATACGCTCATTGTCTACGCGAAGGCCGTAGACAAGGTGACTGACGACAAGGAAGAGGGTGACGCCAAGCGCGAGCCGTTGCCCGCCGTGAAGCCGCCTGAGCCCGATAGCTTGCCGGGGGGCGCCAAGGCCACAACGGACGCGGGTAAGTAGCGCGGCTGTGCCTCGCGCCGGCCCCGGCGGTGCGGCGGGACAGCAGCGCAGCGCAGCCTAGCGCTTGCCTTTGCCCTTGCTCGGCTCCTCGATCGGGTTGCCCTGGTCGTCGAGGTGGATCTCTTCGTCTTCCTCGTCGAGCTCTTCCACGCCATCCCCACGCTTCGCCTTCGGCTCGGGCTCTGCGTCGGGCTGAATGCCTGGCTTTGGCTTGAGCCGGAACGTGCCGCTACCCTCGGGAGGTTCGCTGGGCGCTTCTTTGGTGGAGTCGAACTGATAGGTGAGCCCGATCCCCAGCACCAACGCGCTTGCTTCGTAGCGGCCCGCGTTGATGTAGTTCTTGCGGTCCGGAGGATTCGCTCTCAGGGGCAACACCTGGGCGATGCGCGCCTCGTCCACGCTGACGTTCACGGGGGAGCCAAAAACGCGGGCGATCACGCCGTCGAAGCGCCACTTGCCGATGTGTAGACCGCCGCCCAGGCCAACAGTGATCTTGTCTACGTCTACCGTGGTGGCGCTGAGGTAGGGATTCGGGATGGCGCTCTTTTCGTAGCTAATTCCCGCGCGGATATCGAAAGGGTAGTCGCCGATATCCAGTGTGTGCTCGCCGCCAAAGCGCAAGCTCCAGGTGTTCTGGAAGTTACGCTCGAGGGTGATGTCGCTCACCTTGTATTCGTCGGGGAAGGCCTCCACGCCCTTCAACGAGATGTTCTGTGGCTCGATGGTGATCTTGTCGTGCACCGCCCAGTTCTCCCAGACATAGGCGAGCTCGATCCGCGTATCGGGGATCCCCCGATACTCGACTCCGGTGCGCAGGACGCCGGGCAACGTGAACTTTACGTTTGCGTCGTTGCCGGCCTGGCTGGCGTTTTCGAAGACGGGCGCGCTTGGCAGGCGGACGTCGACGGTTGCGCCGGAGTTGATGGAGAAGGGCAGGTGGTAGGCGATGCCCAGGCGCACGTCGTCGTGAGGCACCACGGTGGCGCCCAGGACACCGCTCGGCGCAAAGATCGTCCCCACCTTGAGCTTGCTGACCGCGTCGTAATCCGGCTGTTCTGGCGCGCAGATGAAGCGATCGGGGACGCAGGCGCTGAACGCAACGCTGGTCTCGAAGAAGCCCGTCAACATCTCGATGCCAGCTCCGAGGGCTAGCTCGTCCACCGGGCGCCAGGACGCGTAGGCTCCAACGACGGCGAGTGCTGAGCCATCCAGGGAGATCAGAGAGTACCGTTGAGGCGCCGGGCTGCCTCCGACGGTCTCCGGATAGCTCGTGATCGCCGCGTAGGGCGCCCAAAGCCCGAGGGCGAAGTTGAAATCCTTGGTTCCGAGCGGATTCGCGTACACCAGGGTTGGGATGGGGAGCACCGGGCTCGTACCTTCGACCTTGGCGAAGGTTCGTGTGAACGATTGCCCGGTGGGCTCTCCGGTGTTGGGATCCGTTTGCTCGACGCGGGCTTGGCGCTGATAGGTGCCGCTGTAGTTGAGCCAGGACGCATCAAACAAGAACTGATGGCCGGTGAACGCCAGGCCGGCGGGGTTATAGTAGATGGACCCGGCGTCGTCTGAGCCGGCGACCAAAGCACCGCCGCGACCGAGCCCGCGCACCCCGCGGTCCGAGAAGTAGAGGCCCGCAGCTCGGGCGGTGCTTGGCAGGAGGCAGAGCCCGGCGCTAAGCGTGACTGCGCTGAGGATTGCCGTACGGATCTTGTGGTTCATGCTGCTGGTGTCGCTTCAGGCAATGGAGAAACAGGAGAGGGGAGCGGAGTTCGCGCGCTTGATAGGGCAGAGTCGGTGACGCCCGCGAGCTGACGCGGGCGCGCGGCTAGTTGCCGTTGCGCCCGCGAACGATTTCGTAGAATTGCTCCATGCCGCGATTCTTGCTCAGCATGAAGTCGCGCACCGTAGCAAATACCGCCTGGAAATCTTCTGCGGTCAGCGGTTCATCCTGTCCTTTGCTCGAGTCGATGCGATTGACCTCGGCGACGGTATCGAGGAACACCTCGAGGGGTGTCGGACTCGTGTCGCTGTTCGGGTCGATGGGGCTCACCAGATTCAGCAGGATGCGATCCAGCATGCGATAGCGGTCGTAAGGGTTACCCGTGCCGTCCGCCGGTTCCTGCGTGAGTGCCTGGGTCAGCTTGATCACGCGATCCGCCGCGCCTGGACGGGGCTTGCCGTCGGCCGTGTTGCCTTCCGGAGCCGCTGCGAGCGCGACTGCGTTGTAGATCGGCGGCATGTGCTGATCGTCCCCCAAGAGCTGCATCAGATCGTTCAGCGAGGTCAGCGTGGAGTTCAGCGCGTCGTGGTCGCTCGCCTTCTGCAGCAGGTAGCGCAGCAGGTTGCTCACCGCGACGCGGGTCTCGGGATCCTGGTTCAGCAGGTCCAAGAGCGCGATCACGGTGCTGAAGCTCGGGCCTTCGAAGGTTTCCCCCGCCTTCTGGGTCATCGTGGTGGTGGCCCACTCGCAGGGCGTGCCGGAGGTTTCGCGCTTCGGGCAGTTGGCGTTGATTTGTTCCCGCAGCACATCGACCAGGATGGGCGTGGCCTTGGGGGTCGAGGGATTGTGGAACTTGGCGCCAGCGCCGCTGCCGTCGACTTGCAGGAAGGTGTCCACCAGGTTCGAACGCGCGCTGCGCCAGCCCGGGAGCCGTGAGCTACCCGCCATGGCCGTGTCGAAGTTCTGCATCGCCTTGGCGAACAACTCGTAGGGCGTGATGGGGGTCGTGCCGTGGGTGCCGTCGCTCCAGGTGGTGACCGACTTGCCCTTGCGGTCCTTCATGTTCACCGACTGGCTGTAGGTCGGGTCGAGGAGCGCGAGGCCGATCTGGCGGATCATCTCGACGCCGTCCACCTGCCGCCCATTGCGGGTGTCGTTGATGGTCGTGCCTTCGAGCACCTCGGTCATGCGCCCCAGCGCGGGGATGAGATCCGTCTTGAAGATCTGCGCCAAGATCGGCTCGTAGTACCTGAGGCCGCTCTCGGAGCAGTACTTCGGGTTGTAGTTCGCGACGCCTGGCTCCCAAGTGCCGGTCTTGCTGCACTCGTCGCCGTGGCCGGCGCTTGGCCAATGGCGATACAAGACCTCGATCAGCTCGAGGAAGAGCTGCCCGTTCTCTTCAGGATCGTCGAAGGCCTGCACCACCGGTGCGATGCCTGCGTAGAAGTTGTGCTTTTCCCACGTGAAAATGGCTCCGTGGTCGCGAAGGCGAAGCAGATCGTTCGAGTTGCTCAGAGCGCAGTCCGCTAGCTCGATGTTGTGTGCCGAGTTGAAGCGGGTGGGGCACACGCTGGTAGAGAGGGGTTCGATCAGGCCAGTGATGAAGTCGTTGGTCTCGATAGCTCGCGCGTCGTTCCCGTTGGGCGGGATGAAGTTGTCCTGGTCGGGCATCGTTCCACCGAAAGCCGGTCCAAACTTGTCGCTATCTGTGCCGAAGAACACCAAGCGGTTGAACGCCTCGGGGGTGGGGTTGAGGCTCATGCCCGTGATGTGGCTGGAATCCTCGAACACTTGATCGATGCTCACGATGTTGCTCGAGAGGTTGAGGATGCCGTTCAGCAGGCCATCCTCGATCTCCATGATGCCCTCGGGGGTGCGTGGCTCACCGTAGTGATCGATCAGCGCGTCCAGGTAGAGCAGGCCCATGTCGTGGATGCGCAAGAGCTCACACTCGTCGTAGCTCCCGATCAGCGGCCAGCTCAAATCGATGTTGAACATCTTCACGCGAACTTTGGCGCCCTGCTTGTTGCAGGAGTTCACGTGATTCATGTCGTGGATCAGCTGCAGCGCCTGGAACCACTGGCTCTGGTTGCCCACCACGTCCGGCTTGGAGTAGTCGACGGCTACCTGGACGGGCTCCTTGGTGTCGCCGGTGGACAAGTTCTGAAGCGTGGGGCTGTTCAGGTCCCGGGGGTCGTACGTCGCGCGATCCGCGTAGGTGTTGAACTTGGAGAGCGCCTCCATCAGCTCGTTTTGCACCTTCGGGTTCTTGAAGGTTGCCATTACCCTGCGGAATAGGCCTTCGTTCTGCAGCACCTTCACAACGACCGGCATCAGCTCGTCCCAGAACGTGCTCTTGATGTCGAGCTTCACGTTGGGGAACTGGTTGCCGATCTCTCGGGCGCGCAGGGCGGCTCCGATCAGCCGCGCCAGGTCGCCTTCGTTGTTCTGCATCAGCTGCTTGGCCATCAGGAGCCAGCTGTCGCTCTCCGGGTGTGCGAACACCTGGCCCACGGCGTGGATCAAGTCGAGCAGCGGGGAGGTGGCGCTGTCGAAGCTCGGGTAGCTACCGCCGTTGGCCCAGTCAGCGGGGACCTCCTTCGGCGAGCCGTAGAGCAGGTAGGCACCGGACAGCAAGTTGAGCACGGTCTCTCCGCCTGGAGCCGATGCATCCGGATTCAGCAGCGGCTCCAAGTCGCGCACCAGCGCCGCCGTCAGCGTCTGGGAGGTGTCGATGTACTCGTAGACTTCCTCCCCCCCTGAAGTCAAAGCTCGTCCATAGAAGTCCGGGGCCTGAACGCGCTGGAAGGCTGGGACCACGAACGGCGGGTCCACCTGCGCCAAACCATTGGGACCGACGAATCTCCCCGCGGAATCAACGTCGGCTAGCCCGTCGCCGTCGCTGTCGACGATGAGCGAGCCCATCACCGCGGCGCTCGGGATGGCTACGCCGCGCTGATCTCGCTGCACCAGATAGCGCGGTTCAGAGCCTGGGCCGGCAAACACCGGGTCCTGGCTCAGCATCATCGCGGCCGCGACTTCTAGCTTGGTGCGCGGCCGGTTGAGCTGCAGGGTGCTCGCGTCAACCACCTCGAGCGGCTCCGGCAGAGCGCTCGGGGTCGATGTCGTGAGTTCTCCTTGGGTCATACCAAGTACGTCCTGCAGCGCATCGTACATATCCGCGTTGGGCTCGAAATGCGGCGTGAGCGTCTGGGCGAGGCTGCGTAGCTCCGGGTAGGCCAGCGCCGGACGCAACGCGCCGAGCGTCACTCGGAGCGGGCGATAGCCTTGCCTCCCGGAAAGGCCAGCCAGTGAGTCTTGCGCCGCTCTGGCCAACGCCTCTGCCTGTGCCGGGTCGAGACCGCTCGTGAACTCGTCGTCCTTCGGCGGTCCCGCCAGACCGGAGAACAACCGGCCCGTAGAGCGCGTGACGGAGGGCAGCGTATCTTCCATGCCCTGAGGCTCTACTGGGTTGGACTCGTAGAGCGGCACGATGCCTTTCATGAAACGGCTCAGCGCCACATGGCCGCGCACCGACTCGTTCTTGTCACTCCAAGGGTCGCTGATCTCGTCGTCGGGGAAGGTGGCGTTGAAGGCATCGATCAGCTGGCTCCGACGCCGCGCCATCGCCTCTAGCTTGCTGATGGCGAACTGGCGCGTGAGGGCCGCTTCACCTTGCAGGGTGCCGAGGGGCTTGGTGTCCACCGTGTCGGCATATTTCCCCGAGGCATCGATATGGCAGATCCCACGGTAGGACGCCCCCTCCAGGTCCTCCGTCAGCACGCTCGCTCCCAAGCGATCGCAGAGCGCGGAGTACATGTCGTCTCCCAAGGTCGAGGGAGGTGGCGCGCGTCGCGTCGTATCGAAATCGCTCGAACACGCCAGCACACTCAGCGCAACGCAAGCGCTGCCCAACACGGCGCGCCTGAGTGTCCGCCGAGGACGCTGCTCTTGCAGTTTGCGCCCCGCATCGCGCCTGGAGTGCCGACCGTTACCGCCCCGCAAAGCAATAGCCATGATTTCCCGAGTGTATCGCCTCGAAGGCAGGCGTGAATCGCGAATCCTGCGGGCGTGTAACGCGACGCAGCGACTGGGCCCGGATCGGCGCTCGCGATTTGGCCGCGATTTCTGCGGCTAGGCGCGCGAAGGGGAGCGGGATCGGCGCGTGAGGCGTTCGCGTGACCGTTGGCGCAATTGAGTCGCGTTTCGGGTTTTGCGGCGGGGTGCCGCAAAACCGCTGCGTGCCTCTGGTATTCAGGCGCGCGTCCTATTGACCGCTGGACACTTCCCTGAGGAGTCGTTCGCTCGCGTTGCTTGCGTGACCTGCGAGGCTCGTGCTGGGGAGCCCGGATGGGCTGAGGGGCGGCGTCAGTTCCTTTTTGGCGGCGTAGGGCAAGCGTCCGAACACCAGAACCGATGCGCGCCGCGCCCTGCTTGCTTCACCGTTCGGTGAGCTGGGTGGACGCTCACCGCTCTAAACAAGGGGTTTCGACGAGCCGCAGGCTGGCCATGGTCAGATGCCTCGCAGAGTGGCAAAACCTCGCCCCATGTCAGAGCTCGTGGCGATCATCTTGGCGGCAGGCAAAGGCACGCGCATGAAGAGCGCGCTCAACAAGGTGTTGCACCCCGTCGCTGGGCGACCCTTGGTGCACTTTCCAGTGCGAGCAGCGTTTGAGGCTGGTGCGGAGCGCGTGGTGATCGTGGTCAACCCGGAGAACCGGGACGCCATTCAGAGCTACATCGAAGCGGCGTTCGGGCGCGAGCGAGTCGCTTTCGCGACGCAAGACCCCCCTCGCGGCACCGGGGACGCGGCGCGTGTCGGTCTCGAACCGTTGCAGGATGCAGAGCGAGTGATGATCCTTTGCGGCGATACACCCCTCTTGCGCAGCGAGGATCTGGCCCGGCTGACCAAAGCGCTGGAGGAGCAACCCGCATCACCTGTAGCCTTCTTGACGTGTATCCTCGAGGAACCGGGTTCTTACGGACGGATCTTACGTGACGCCGAGGGCAAGGTTCAGGAGATCCGTGAGTTCAAGGACCTGCGCAGCGACGAAGAGCGCGCGGTGCAGGAGATCAACGCAGGTGTGTACGTGGCGCGCACTGCGTTTCTGCGCGACGCGCTAGCGAGTCTCGACAGCAACAACGCTCAGGGCGAGTTCTATCTCACCGACGTGGTCGCTCGCGCTACTGGGGCGGGTGGAGCGCTAGGCATCGTTGGAGAGGAAGAGGCCATGCTCGGCGTCAACGATCGTGCTCAGCTCGCAGAAGCAGAGGCGATCCTGTTTCGACGGATCGCTGTCGCGCACGGTCGCCGAGGCGCGAACATCCGCGGCAACGCTCGCATCGACGACTCCGTGGAAGTCGGCGTTGACGCGACGATTCAAGACGGCGTGTGCCTGCGAGGCAGCACGCAGGTCGAGGAAGGCGCGACGATCGATGTCGGTTGCGTGATCACGGACTCACGCATCGGCAAGAACGCGATGCTCAAGCCTTACTCGGTGGTGATCGGCAGCAGTGTTGGAGAGTGGGCCGAGATTGGCCCTTTTGCGCATCTGCGCCCCGAGAGCTTGGTTGAGGAGAAGGCGCGCGTTGGGAACTTCGTGGAGATCAAGAAGACCCGCTTGCGCAAGGGCGCGAAGGCCAATCACCTTGCCTATCTTGGCGACGGGGATGTCGGTGAGAACGCGAATATCGGCGCTGGAACCATCTTCTGCAACTACGACGGCTTCAAGAAGCACCGCACCGTGATCGGCGCGGGCGCATTCATCGGCAGCGACAGTCAGCTCGTGGCACCGGTCAACATCGGGGCAGGAGCGTACGTGGCGACTGGCACCACGGTGACGCAGGACGTTCCCGACGACGCGCTGGCAATTGCTCGGCTGAAGCAGGAGAACAAGCTCGGATACGCCGGGCGCCTCAAGGCGCGCCTTCAGGCTGCCGCCCGACGCGACTCGGAGAAGCTTCGCGTCGAAGGCAAGAAGTAGCGCACGGCACTTGCGCTAGCCCTGCCGCGCTGGGCGTGGGGCTGCCGCGCGTCTTGCGGGGCAACGCGCCACGCACACAGGCGGGTCTCGCTCGAACATTGCGCCGCGTTCTGGCGGGTTTTTTCCCTGCTGAGCTGGCCTCGAAGCTCGCAGTCTTTGGCACGCGGTCTGCAACTCACGTCCTCAAAAGGAGGAGTGATGAATAGACAGGACGACAATCGTCGCGCCGGGTCGCCACGCCCTAAGTATCCACGCGGATTTATGCTGGGCGCGACGCTCGGCGCGCTTTTCTGCGCGGTGGCGTGTGCTGCCCCGGTGCAAGAGAACACCGACCCCAACCTGCCGCCGGCGGGCGCGGATAACGAATACAACCCCTCACTGGGGGAGCCCGCGAAGTATAGCGCCCGCTACGTCCAGATCGACGTGGGGCCCGCGGAGGCTGGCTGCCCCACGGAAATCCCGTTCTTCGACTTTGACAAGGCGAAGGCGCGGCCCCAAGACCACCTCGAGCTCTCCGGATTGGCGGAGTGCTTGAACGACCCGAATCATCGTGACGCCAAGATCCTGCTGATCGGTCACACGGATACGCGCGGCAGCACCGCGTACAACCAGCGCCTCGGTCTCGAACGTGCGCAGACCGTGAAGGATGTGCTGGTTGCGTACGGCATTTCCCCCGACCGCATCGAACTCAAATCGGCCGGTGAGAGCCAGGCGCGAGCAGGCAACGACCCGCTCATCGCCCAGGGATACGACCGCCGCGTAGATGTCGTGCAGCTCGAGATCAAGCGCCCCTACTGAGAAGAGCCGACGCCATCGGCTGAAAGGATGACATGGATTTTTTGAGACAGCGCTTGGCGCCCATCAGCGGCGCCGCATGGGCCGCGGTGGAGGCGGAGGTAGCGGGTGTGCTCCGCACCCGCCTCTCTACGCGGCGTGTTGTGGATGTCGACGGTCCGAAGGGTTTCGACTTCTCCGCGCTCAACCTCGGGCGCGTGAGCACACCGGAGAGCCAAGAGGCGCGCGTGCAGTACGGTGTGCGCCAAGTGCAACCCTTGGTAGAGGTGCGCGTCCCGTTCGAGCTCGAGCAGTGGGAGCTAGATAACCTCTCCCGCGGCGCCGACGACGTGAATCTCGATCCCGCGGTGGACGCTGCGATCCAGCTCGCGACTTTCGAAGAGCGAGCCGTCTACAACGGCTTTGCTCAGGGTGGGATCACCGGTTTGAACTCGGCGAAACACCACGAGGCGATTCGCTGGAACCGGGACCCCGAGGCGCTACCCAAGCTCGTCGCTTCTGGCCTCGCGCGCTTCCGCGAGCAGGGCGTTGATGGCCCCTATGCGCTCGTGCTGGATACCAAGAGCTATCGTGAACTCAGTGCAGCGGGAGAGAGTTATCCCCCACGGAAACTCCTCGCCAGGACCCTCGAGGGTGACATCATTCACGCCCCGGACGCGCCGAAGCCAATGCTACTCAGCATGCGCGGCGGCGACTTCACGACCACGATCGGCCAAGACTGCAGCCTTGGCTACGAGGCGCATACCGCGACGCACTTGCGCCTTTATCTTACGGAAACGTTTACGTTCCGGATGACCGGGCCAGAGGCTGTCATCCGTTTCGAGTGAGGTGATGAGATGACTCAGTCAGATACGTCGGCCCCAACAGGAGGTGGACAGCTGTTTTTGGTTCCGGTGGACTTCGCGGAATGCTCCCGCCGCGCGTTGTTGTGGGCGGACGAGAGAGCGCTGGGTTCTTCAGCGAGGCTCCACGTGGTACACGTGATGCCCCCACTGACCGCGGTACCTACGCTGCAGCCGGGGATGCTCCCCGCGATGCAGCCGAGGCTCTACGAGCAGCAGCGGGAGGAGGCGCGGCAAGCCTTGGAGACCCTGGTGCAAGGCTGCCGGAGCCCTGTTACGTGCGAAGTCGTGGACGGTGAGATCGTCAAGACGATCGTTGATCTGTCCGAGAAGCTAGGAGCCGAGCTCTTGGTCGTTGGCACCCACGGGCGCAGCGGTGTGGAACGCCTGGTCCTTGGCAGTGTCAGCGAGTCGGTTCTGCGGAGCGTGAAATGTCCGGTGATCGTCGTGCCTCAGAGCGCTGGGCTCCCAACACCGGTGCCAGTCGGGAGGTACAAGCATGCTGACCAGTGAACTCGTTCAGAACCAGGTGGATGTGTGGTGCCGCGCGGAAGGGCTTCCGGGTGTTGCCGCCAGCTACGCATCAAGCACCGTCGTGCTCTCGGGCAGCGTACCCACGCTGCGCCACGCTCACTTGCTGAAGCGTGAACTCCTGCAGCACAACGACGTTCGAAGCGTCGTGACGTCGGCGTTGGAGATCGAACCACGCCGGGACGACACCGACGTGCTCAAGGACGCGCAAGCGGTACTCGCCGGCTGCGCATGCGCACGGGTGCGACTCGATGTGTTCGATGGAGTCGTCAGCTTGACGGGAGACGAACCCGACTCGGGGTCGCTACAGCTGCTGGAAGACCAGCTGAGCGGTATCCCCGGCGTTGTCGACATTCGCTCGACCGTGACCTTCGCTCCTCCCTTGGAGTCCTTTGACCGCGAGTCGCAGACTGCCCCTCCCGGGGCATAGTGCCGCGGCACCCTCGGAGTTCCACAATCCAGCCCGCTTCAGCCCTAGCCAGGCGAAGCGGGTTTTTCACGCCTAGTTTCTGCGCTCCAGTGGGGTTCGGGTGGGAGTGCCGCATCTCTTGGTAGCGGGCGGCTTGCTCCCGCACCGATACTGGCATCGGAATTGCTGTCGGGGCCACGTGCCAAGCGAAGGTGCCACGGCTCCACTCCCATCCGACATGACTGCATCTCGAGTACGTCGCAGCTTGCGCGTTTTGGTGATCGACGATGACGAAGTCGATCGCCTGTCCATTCGCCGTGCCCTGACCCGTGGTGAGCGGGACTACGACCTGGTCGAAGCGGAGACTGCTGAGCAAGCGCTGGAGCGCGCTGCAGATCCGACCATCGACTGCATCTTGCTCGACAATCGCTTGCCCGACGGTGATGCGCTCGAGGTGCTTGGTCGCTTGAAGCAGGCGGGTGTGGACCGCCCCATTGTCGTGCTCACGGGGCAGGGCCACGAGGAGCTGGCGGTGGAGCTGCTCAAGGGCGGAGCAGCGGACTACCTGACCAAGACCGCGAGTCCCGATCGGATCGAGGCGGCGCTGCGCAACGCAGTGCGGGTGTTTCGCAGCGAGCAAAAGGCGCGGCGCGCCGAGGACGCGTTGCGGACGAGCCGGGAGTCCTTGGCAACGACCCTGCGAAGCGTCGCCGACGGCGTCATCACGACGGATGGTGCGGGCAACGTCACTTACCTCAATCCCGCTGCCGCGCGGTACTGTCAGCTCGAAGCGGAGGAGTGCCTTGGCAAGCAGCTCTGGTCGGTGCTGAACGTTGAAGATCAGGATCGACCGGCGCAGCGCGACCGTATGGATAGCGCGCTGACGCGCAGGCTGCTGGGAAGCCCGACCGAGCTCGTCTTGCGTACTCGTGAAGGAGAGCGCATCACCGTACAAGAGCGGGTGAGCTTGATGATGGGGGCGGATCGTCAGACTCCCACGGGTCTCGTGCTGACGCTCACCGACATCACTGACCGGCGGCGCAACGAGGAGCGCCTCGAGTTCTTGCTCTCGGTTGGTAACGATCTTGCGCGGGGCTTGGACTTTCGCCGGACCCTGGAGACAGCGGTGCGGGCCGCCGTGCCGCGCCTGGCGCGCGGCTGCATTCTCGGCGTCGCTCCCCAAGGGGGCGGCTGGAGCTACGCCGTGGAGCCCGGTGACGGAAAGCTCGCGGAGCTCGCACAGCGCTTGTACGGCGCTGACGCCACCCGGGGTGAGGCGATCGCGACGCTCGTGCGCAAGGGCGAGTTACTGGTCATTCCACCGGGCAATACGAGCGAGGCGGTGCCGGATCTGGCCGAGTGGGGGGTGAGGTACACCGCGTGGCTGCCGCTCACGACGCGCTTCTCCGTTGGCTTGCTGCTCCTGGAGTCGCCCGTGCCCTGGCGTCGGGACGAGTTGAGCCTCGCACGCGACTTCGTACAACGTGTCGGCTTGGCGCTGGATAACGCGCTCCTCGTGTGGCGCTTGGAAGAGTCGGTACGCATTCGCGATGAGACCCTAGCCGTGGTGAGTCACGACTTGAGGAGTCCGCTGAATGCCTTGGCACTCGCGACAGACAACTTGGTGGAGGAGAGCGAGTCCGAGGACGCAGAAGACTACGGCGAGATCGTGCAGCGCTCGATCTCGCGCATGAATCGCCTGATTCAGGACCTGCTTGACGCGGAAACGATGGCCAGCGGGCGCTTCTCGGTGAACCCGGAGGCGTGCGAGCTAGACGGCGTGATCGAGGAGATCCTGCAGATCCACGAACCATTGGCCGACGCCAAGGGGCTCGATTTCAGGATCGAGCGCGCCGCCGAGTTGCCCGCCGTTGAGGCGGATCGCCATCGCCTGGTTCAGGTGCTGAGTAACCTCTTGGGCAACGCATTGAAGTTCACTCAAGCCGGCTCCGTGAGGCTCATGGTCGACGTCGTGCCGGATGGCGTGTCGTTTGCCGTTCAGGATTCGGGCCCCGGGATCTCCAGCGAACATCAACCGCTGCTGTTCGAGCGCTTTTGGCGCGCCGATCGCAAGTCCGCCGGTTCGGGGTTGGGCCTCGCAATCGTGCGGGGTGTCTTGCTTGCACACCAGAGCGATATCCGTGTGGATTCGAAGCCCGGTGAGGGGTCGCGGTTCTCGTTCACGCTGCGCCGCGCGGATATGGCTCAGCGAGGCTTGGATGCCTAGCGTGCGGCGACGGAACGCCAGAAGCGCCTGCTGCCCACGGCATCCGTTTCGGTCAGGGCAGTTCGACGAGCGTCCAGTACTTGTTCAGAGCGGCCATGGCTTTGACGAAGCGATTGAAGGTGACCGGCTTCAGGATGTAGCCGGCGACGTTCAAGCGGTAGGCCTCAATGCGATCGCGATCGTCGTTGGAAGTAGTCAGGACGACGACCGACAGGTGTCTGAGGTTTTCATCCGCACGGATATGGCGAAGGAACTCGATGCCGTTCATGCGCGGCATGTTGATGTCCAGCAGTACCAGCAGTCTCGACGGGTTGACGCTGCCGTTCTGCAGCATCTCCAGGGCTTCTTCGCCATTCGTGGCGACTGCCAAGGGGTTCGAGATGTTGTTCTCTTTGAAGGCCCGCTGCACCGTCTTCACGTCCACCGCGTCGTCCTCGACGAGCAGGATGTGATAGGCGGGGTCTTCGCGATTGATGCTGGTCATACCGAATGTCACAGACTGGCTCCGTCTCAACGGAAACGCGTGAGACGTGTAGATGGCTTCGTCCAGCGCGAGCGTCGCGCTTGTTGTTCCAAGCATGAAGGACTCGGACGCGTTCGCGCAAGCCTCGCGAGCGAGTCTCTTGCGCGTGTCAGAATGCCGCTGTCGACTCTGACTTGTTGCGCTGGATGGGTCGCGGTAGGACCGCCGTGCCACCCGAAGCGCCGCTGGTGGAAGCGGCTCACGGTTCGGACCGCATCGACTAACCAACGGGCCAGCATGCGATCGCGCGCGCCACAGCAAGCTTCATGGAGCGTGGCGTGAAGCGACTGCGTGCGAATCTGGCCGTAGCAGCGAGTGTCGTTGTCTTGGTGGTTGGTGGGGTGACCGCCATCAACATGTCGAACGCCCGCGAGCGCTCACTCATCGTGCAAGAGTCGCACGAACGCCTACAGGCTCTGGACAACCTATTGCAGGTGTTGCTCGACGCGGAAACGGGGCAACGTGGCTACTTGATCACCGGGGAAAAGGAGTACCTGGAGCCATACAGCGCCGCGCTCCGGCGTCTCAGCGCAGTGCGCAAAGAGGTGCGAGAACTGAACCTGCCTGCTGCCGAGTTGAAGGAACTGGAGAAGCAGGTCGATGCCCGCCTCGACGAACTCGCGTACACGGTAAAGCTATTCGACTCTGCGGGGCAGCAGCGTGCCGGCGAGTTCGTCAAGCAGGACGCTGGAAAGCGCACCATGGACCTGGTGCGCGCGGCGCTGGCTCGCCTCACTAGCCGCGAGTCGGAGCGGCGCGAAGCGGCGCTAACCGCCGAGCGAGAAGCCTATCAACGCAACCAACTCGTTGTCGGAGGCGGAGCACTGATTGCGTTCGTGATTGCGTTCCTCGCACAGCTGGTGCTGCGACGCGACTTGGCGGAGAGCGCCGAGCAAGCTCGCACGCTGCGTGAGCAGGCCGCGCTGCTCAGCGACCAAGCGGATCAACTCCGCAACAACGAAGCGGAGCTCGCCGAGCGCCTGAGACAACAGCATCAGCTAACCGACGAGCTCGCGGAGCAGGGCCGCCACCGCGAACGCTTGATCCAGAGCCTCGGTCGCGCGAATCGCGATCTCGATCAATTCGCGTACGTGACCTCTCACGACTTGAAGGCGCCACTCAGAGGCATCGCGAGCCTCGCCTCGTTCATCGAAGAAGATCTTGAGGACTCGTTGGATGACGAGACCCGTGAAAACCTCGCGCTGCTCCACCAACGCGTCTCGCGCATGGAGTCGTTGATCGAGGGGATCCTCACCTACTCTCGGGCGGGGCGACGCACGCCGCCGGAAGACGTGCCGGTCAAGGCCCTCCTGGATGAGGTGGTCGACCTACTGAGTCCCGAAGCCTATGTCGAGGTGAAGGCGACCACCGAGTTGCCCTCCCTGCACACCGAGCGCGTTCCGCTTCAGCAGGTGCTGCTGAACTTGGTCGGCAACGCCATCAAGCATGGCAACCCGGAGCAATGCCAAGTCGCCGTGAGCGCGGAGCGGGTGCCCGAGGGCTGGAAGTTCCGCATCGCAGACAACGGTCCGGGCATCGAGGAGCGCTTTCACGAGCGTATTTTCGGCTTCTTCGAGCGACTCAAGAGCCGCGACGAAGTCGAGGGGAGCGGCATCGGGCTGGCTGTCGTGAAGAAGATCGTCGAAGAGCGCGGCGGTCGCGTGTGGGTCGAATCCGAGTTTGGTCAGGGCGCTGCTTTTTACTTCGTTTGGCCCCGGGCTTCGCTGACGGAACTCCACGCGGTGCGGCCCGAAGACGTCGACCTGCAGCGCTTGTCCGCCGACGACAGGACCAACGTGTAGGTCAAGCCGGCGACGATGCCGTCGCCGCGCTCGGCGGGAACTCTTGTTTCGAATTTCTATGTGGAATTGATAGGGGTTTTGCTATGAACGACTTCGTGCTAACCTCGCAGCGGATGCTTGACGTGCTGATTGTAGACGATAGCGCTGACACGCTGGAGATGATGGCGCTGTTGATTCGGCGCAGGGGACACCACGTGCGCAGCGCGCAGACCGCAACAGCAGCGCTGGAAGCCGCCCAGACCCAAGCGCCTGACCTCGTGTTGCTCGACTTCGGACTACCGGATTTCAGCGGACTCGAGCTCGCCCGCAAGCTCCGCGCGAGCGGCGTTACACGCGCCACGCTGGTCGCTGTTACCGGTCAGTCTCGGGAGTCCGATCGGGCGGCGGCGCTGGAAGCTGGATGCAATGACTTCGTGACCAAGCCGCTGCGGCGTAAGGAACTCGACCGCCTCTTGGTGGACGCAGAAGAACGTCGCGGGCGCGACTGAGCGCCTCGCTAGCGGCGAGGCCGCGTGAGGAGCTAGCCCCGTTGGGGCCAGCGCGCGACCAATAGCGAGCCGTCGATCGCGTGGCGCAGTTCGAGCTCCGCCCCAGCGTCCCGCGCGTGTCCTAGGGCCACCGCCAGCTGCACGGCGTCCCTAGGCTTCAACTCGATCGCGCCTTGGCGGCTCTCGGTCGCTTCGCGATGGATCCACGGTTCCAGTGCCGTACGGATATCAAGAACGTCGATCGGCCGTAGCCGTAGGCGAAACTCCATGCCGCGCTCGGAAGGCGCCACGTCCAGGCCCTCCAGTGCGCCGACGTCTCTCGCCCAACCGACGGCTTGAAGTAAAAACGCCTCTGCGCGCTCTCCGCGCCGCAAGGTCTTGCCTTCCACGGCGGAATCGATATGCAGCTGATTGCTGGCGAGTTGACTCCTCAATGCCGCCAGCAGCCGGCCGAAATCGTGAGCCTCGCTCTCGTCGTCCAGCCCATCAAGCTCGGCCAACACTTGCTTGAGCATGTCGGAGATCCGCAGCGCCTGCCGCCGAATGGTTTGCGCGCTGTCGAGGATTTCCGGTAGTTCTTCGGCGTCGAGTTCGATCAGCTCGGCTCTTCCGGAGATTACGTTCAGTGGCGTCCCGAGCGCATGGGAGAGTGACGCCGCCAAGCGCCGTAGGGCGGCGTGGCGTTCAGCGCGCAAGAGATCTCGCGGCTGGATCGTGCCCAGCGGGGGAAATGCGTCAGTCACTCGTGACACTCTGGTTAGGGTAGGAATCAGCCGCAGAGCGGTCGTGGAGAGCTTGCGGCTTCTGAGCGCGACCATGCCTGGCCGTCGTCCGGCTGGCAAGATCGAGTGATGGGGTAGGACAAACGACGGACGTCGCCTGGAGGATCCCCCAACCAGGCGACGTCCGTCGGCGTTTCTGCGTCAATCAGAGCTTACTCAGCCAGCTGTCGACCTCACGCTCCGCCTCGTCGCGCGCAGTGCCGTAGCGAGCCTGGAGGCGACCTACGAGCTCGTCCTTCTTTCCGGCGATCTGTTCGACGTCGTCGTCAGTGAGCTTGCCCCACTGGCTGCGCACCTTGCCCTTGAGTTGCTTCCAGTTGCCCTTGAGATGTTCCATGTTCATATGCGTTTCCTTTGTTTAAAGCCGCACGGAAAAATTTCTATAGACGCTGTGCGGCGGTTTACGTTCTTCCGCCTAGCAGGCGGCGGTACTTTCGTTCGAATCGATCGGCGAGCGCGGTCGCTCTGCCCTCGCAAGCAGCGCCTCGACGTTTTCGCGCAGCTCGACCAAGCCGACCGGCTTGCTCACGACGAGACTGGCGCCGCACGCCTCGGCCGTCGGGGCGACTCGGGGAGCCTCCGCGATGGCGCTCAGCACGACGATTGGTAGCTCGGGATACTGCTTGCGGATTTCCGCAATGGCCGTCAAGCCGTCCATGCGGGGCATATCGATGTCCGTCACGATCACGTCGGGTGGTGTCGCATCGCTGAGCGCGCGCTGCTGCAGGAGTTTCCCGTTTTCAAAAGTTTCCGTTTGGAAACCCGCTGCGCGTAGTACAGCAGAGAGCATCTGGCGCAGTTCTGGGTCGTCGTCAGCGACGAACACGAGCGGGTGTTGTGCTGTATCCTTGGACATGATCTCTCTCCTCCCACAGCGGTGACGGTTTGGGACTGCTTGAGCTACCGCTCTCCAGGTAGCATGAGGTCCACTCGGCGGTCTTCTAGATAGGTCGAGGGCGAGTAGCCATCTGCGTCCAACTCGCCGCGCGAGGAGGTGGTGATCCGTGATTCATCCACACCGTGCTCGATCAGGAACTGGCGAACACTGGCAGCGCGATAGCCACCGAGCGCGAGATTGTAGTCCTCGCTACCGCGCGGATCAGCATGCCCCACGAGCAGTAGCTCGTAGTTGACCATTGCGCCATCGCGCATGCAGTCTGCGAGCTGCTTGAGCTCGGGCTGATCCTGAGATCTCAGGCTTGCCGAGTCGTAGCGGAAGTTCGGGTCGGCTTCCGCGGAGATCCCGCACAAGTTTTGCACGCTCTTGGAGAAGTGCAGGGAACCCGTGTTGCGCAGAGGTTCAGGCTCAGGCTCAGGCTCTGGGGTCTGGTCGCGGGAAGCGACAACGTTGGTATACCCGGGGCCAACTGCCACCGGCTTGCGCGCCGGGTCGCTCGCACAACCCAGAGCGATCAACGCCAGGGGAGCGACCGCGATGAACTTTCGATGTGACATGCCCACCGCTATCGCAAGCCGCGTGCCGACTCCTGCTCTGCGAATGGGCCTGAATCGTCGGGGTTTTCCCACCGCCCACGAGAGCTCGTGAGGCGTAAAGCGACCGCTCGCTCGTGGATGACACGCGCACCTCCGGTGCTACTCGCTCTCTGGCTTGCGTAGCGGTTCCTGCGGCTTCGATGCGGGCGGCGGTGGTTTCGCCCCACCTTCGACCGTGTCTGCGATCTTGTCCGCGGTGGAGCGGATGGTGTGCAGATCCACTCGACCTGCGAACACCAGCACGACCGCGTCGTCTTGCCACTCCGAGACACCCCAGCGCGACACATCTTGGTTGCCGCTCAGCACGGCCAGCGAGCCCGAGCCGTGATCGTAACGCAGACCGAAGACCAAGTCGCCGTACCCCGTGTAGCTCGCGATGCCAGCAGAGGCTCGGAGGTAGTCCATGCTGCTGTGGAAAATCCGTTGGTCCACGTTCGACGCCGTGATCTGGGGCACCGCTGAGCGGTCCGTCGCGAAGCCAAACAGCAAGCTGAAATCGCGGTCGATGAATGTCTCGACACCCACGGCGGCGTTCACCATCGTGCTCGAGTCTTCGCGGCGTCGGTCGGCGAAGTTGCTCGAGCTCGCCAGCCCGCCGCTCACCTCGTTCCGAGTCCCCTGGGCGTCGATCTCCAGATAGCTCGAGCGCGCCGGATGCACGAACACATCGAGCTCTGCCCGCAGCCAACCGAGCTCGAATCCCACGCCAGCGTTGAAGCGCATCGGCGGCTTGACGACGAAGCTCCCTTCACGGGTCTCGAGCACACCGTCTCCGCCGCTATTCGTGGAGCCGAAACCCGAGTTGTAGCTATCGAACAGGTGCAGCGTCGGGCTTCGCATGCTGAACCCCAGGGTCCAATGGGGGTCGACGTAATAGGTGATGCCCACTTGCGCTGCTAGGTCCCAGGAATGGCCGTAGCTCGAGTAGTTCCCCGAGGTAATCACGCCCGAGCCCGAGTCCAGTAGTGAGCTAACGCTCGAATCTTCTTTCAGCCGTGCCCTGAGTACGTTCAGGCTGACCCCCAGAGACACCTTCTCCGACAAGGGAAACCCGACGCTCGGTCCGAAGGCGCGGTTACTCCAGTCGATTGACAACGCGCGAGTCTGCTTGAGCGTACCCGCGGGCGTGTCGAAGCTGGAGTTGACGGCCTCCATGCCGAGGTCGAGCTCCTCTGTCTTTGCCAAGCACAGACCGACGCGTAGCTTGGCGCGCTCCTCACCCCCGCTCGGGCCGAAGAAGTAACAGGTGGTGTCCGGCAACGCGCTCAGCTGGGTGCGCGAGAGGTTCGGATCGTCGACGGTAGCCCCGGTGAATGAGCCGTCAGCTGTCGTGGGCTGATGCAGGCTCCGCATAGTCGACCACGAGTAGCGGAAGAGGCGAGAAGAGAACGCCAGTGACCGGTCCCCGATTCGGCTCAAATTGGCTGGGTTCAGAAACGGAGCCGCTCCGTCGACCCCAAGCGCAACACCGCTACCACCAAGCAAGCTGGAGCGTCCGGCGAGTGGGGACGAATGGAAGTTGGCCTGCGCGGATGCTGGCGACGAGAGAGCTAAGAACGCACAACTCGCACCGCAAGCGGAGGCCCAACGAAGCAAACGGCGAAGCCGGTCTTTCATATCCTCGAGGATATACACCATGGCCGGCTTTCACTCCAATACTCAGGGGGCAGTCAGCCGGTGCTTGCTGGCGGTTTTTTGGGGGAGGGTAGCTACTGCAGTCGCTCGAATGCGACGTGTACGACTGCCCATAGCGCCACGTAGGTAGACATGAGCGCAAAGAACGTGACGATGGCGCGTTTCAGTGGTCGTTCGGGGTCCATTGGTCCTGACTTTCGAGGCCCGCGATGATTGCCGTAGTCGCGATCCGCTCAGCCGCTGACCGCGGCTTCTTTGGCGGCGCGCAGGCTGCCGATGCCCAGAGAGCGCGGGCCCCGCTGCTCTTCGGGGGACGTCGGCTTCGCGGCGCTAGCGGGGCCGTGAGGCACGACGATGGGACCTTCCTTGTAGAGATGTTCGTCGAGCTGCTCACCCCACGCCGGCATATTCCGACGCAACCACTCGAGGGTCATCACCGCGTGTTCGATCTCCTCGTCGCGGTTGTGTTCGAGGATGCGCCGCAGCTCGGGGTCGTCGCAAGCCTCGACACGCTGATTGTACCAATCCACCGCCTCGATCTCCTCTTTTAGGCTCGTTAGGGCTCGGTGGTAATTCCGTGCGGTACTGGAAAGTTCATCTACGGGTTCGTGATATTCACTCACTCTGGTTGCTCCGTGGTGGCTGGGGTGGCTGTCGCTTTACAGGCTGACGCTAACGGACTGTCCAGGATGCTGCGCACGCACGAGGTCGACTCCCCGGGTGTCCTCGAACACCGCTTCAATCAGCTGGGCTTCGTCTGGGGTCGCGGGGCTAGCGGCCACGATCACTCCGTGCTCCAACAGGCTCTCTGCGTAGCGCTTGGCTTGGTTCTCAGGCACGCCGATACCGATCAGCGCCCCTGCGAAGCCGCCACCGACGGCGCCGACCACGGCGCTCTCAAGCGCTACGGCGAGCGGACCAGCGACTACGAGACCGAGTCCGGGCAGCGCCAGCGTTGCAATGCCACCGATGCCAGCGAGTAGAGCGCCCAAGGCGCCGCCCGCGACGGCTCCCTCAGGAACTGCCGGTCTCACCTTGGGAATGAGTCCTGAAACCTCTTCCGTGAGGAATAGGCTCAGGCGCCTCTGGTCGACACCGAGGCGCATTAGTTCAGCTACCGCGCGTTCCGCGTGTGCGTGGTCTCGATAGACAGCGAATAGAGTTGCCATGCCGTCTCCTGGTGCATGGCGGATGCCAGATGTGGCGAGGCGAGATCCTGGGGAAATGTGCGGGACATTCGTTGCGGGATGGCACACCTGGGGCCAAACTGCGGCGCAGGGGGCGACGCTGAGGCGCACGGGGGGCGGACGCCGAAAAGACGGCCGGCTGGCTGAGCAGTTTCGAGGCAAGCTGCTACAGTGTGGCAAAACGCATCGTGCGCAGCCGGCCGCGGCTGCCTGGAGTTGAATTCAGAACTGTTTGATTTCAAGTAGTTCCGTTTGTGAGTCCCACTCTGCGGTGCGGCACGGCCTTTGCGAGAGCGCCTCACCATGCTGCTGGATGCCACAACGCCCAATGACGAACCGGACACCAATAACTCGCGTGATGCGATCGAAGAACCTCAGCCCGCATCGTCGGTCTTGAACAAGGAACCTGTTGCTCCTGAACCCAAGCAGAGCGACATTCAGGAAATCCGTAAGGAAACACGCAGCGCCGTGCTGTTCGTCGATGACGACGTCGAGATGGGCAAGCTCGTGCTCAAGCAACTCGAGCGAGCAGGCTTTCGAGCACAGACCGCGACCAACTCCGAGGAGGCCTTCGCCGCCCTGAACCAGCACGACTTCGAGGTGGTCGTGTGTGACGTTCAGCTGGGAGGGGAGAGCGGCCTCGACCTGTGTCGATGGGTCGTCGAGAACCGCCCCAACACTCCAGTGGTAGTCATCACCGCGTTTGGCAGCATGGAGACCGCAGTCGGTGCGATCCGCGCAGGCGCCCACGATTTCATCAGCAAGCCGATCGACGCTGAGCTGCTGGCCCACGCCGTGCGTCGCGCTGCTCAGCACTCGGAGCTTCATCGCGAGTTGGCTCGCCTGCGTGAGGGCGCTGGGGGCGCCGCGTCGCTCGAGGGTCTGATTGGTCAGAGCGAGCCGATGCGTGAGCTAGGTGAGGTGATCAATCGCGTAGCTGGCAGCGAAGCAAGCGTGCTGATCACGGGCGAGAGCGGCACCGGAAAGGAGCTTGTGGCGCGCGCAATTCACGCCCGCAGCCCTCGTCGGCACGGCCCCTTCGTCGCGATCAACTGCGCGGCGCTGCCGTCGAACTTGCTGGAGAGCGAACTCTTCGGCCACGTTCGAGGAGCGTTCACTGACGCGAAGCTCTCGCGCGACGGCCTGATGCGCGAAGCGAACGGCGGAACGCTCTTCCTCGATGAGGTGGGCGAGATGTCTCTCGAGATGCAGGTCAAGCTGCTGCGTGCGCTGCAGGAGCGCAAGGTGCGCCCAGTGGGCGGAACGAAGGAGCTCGACTTCGACACGCGGATCGTCGCCGCGACCAATCGCGACATCGAGACCGAGGTGAAGCAGGGCCGTTTCCGTGAAGATCTTTACTACCGGATCAACGTGATTCGCCTACGTCCGCCGCCACTGAGAACACGAGGCAACGACATCCTCCTGTTGGCGGAGCACGTCCTTAGACGTGTCGCTGATCGCAGCGGTCGCCAGGTCACGGGGTTTGCGCCTGCCGTTGCGGCGCGCTTCCTCGAGTATGACTGGCCGGGCAACGTGCGTGAGCTGGAGAACGTGGTCGAACGCGCGGTGGCGATGGCTCGCTTCGACAAGATCACCGTCGAGGACCTACCGGAGAAGATCAAGACGTTCCGCTCGGATCAGGTCGTCATGGGTGGCGAGAACCCGGAGCAAATGCTCACCCTGGACGCGCTGGAGGAACGCTACATCCGCCGTGTGCTGAAGGCGGTCCAAGGCAACAAGACGCAGGCAGCGAAGATTCTCGGCCTCGATCGCCGGACGCTCTATCGCAAGCTGGATCGCTACGAAGCTCGCGACAAGGCTGCGAAGAGCGCGGAGTCAACCCAAGCATAGCGATTGAACATGAGCGAAGTAGGACCGCTAGTACTCATCGCTGACGACGACGAGGACACGCGGACACTCCTGCGACGCGCTCTTGAGCGTCGGGGGTTCCGCGTGGAAAGCGTGGTCGACGGCCAGGCGCTGGTTGAACGAATCCAGTTTGACCCGCGCCCGGACGTGGTGGTGACCGACCTTGACATGCCTCGCCTGAGTGGACTCGATGCCTTGCCTGCCCTTCTGCAGCAGGGGATCCCTGCAGTAGTCGTCTCAGCGCTTCATCCGAAGCTGAACCATGATCTAATCCTGCGGAAAGGCGCCGCCGCGGTGCTCCCGAAGCCGCTGCGTCCGCGGCTGCTGTTCGCCGAGCTCGCGCGATTGGTAAGCCTCTCCGCTACTGGCTGAAGGTCGCTGCCTCCACGCAGCGACCTCGCCCAAGAATACCGCCCCTACACCGCCCCCTTTGCAACGCGGGGCCCTACAAAACAAACGCCGACCCGGAATTTCCGGGCCGGCGTTTGCGCATTCTCGTGACTCGCGCTTGGTTGTTTCCGAGTTGCGGGCTAGCGAGGTACTTCGTCTCGCATCGGCACCGGCGCGCCCGGGGGTTTCGTCGGGGCGACCTTCGGCTTGGGAGACGGGACAGGCTCCCGTCCTGGGTTCTCATTGGGTTGCGGCTCGGTGCGTTTCGGCAGATCCGTCGGTGGGATCATCTTGTCATTGTCCTGCATGGTGCCTGGGTTCCTTTCTTTGCGGAAAACTCGAGGAGGGAACTGCACACATCGTTCCAACGGCACGCATGCTGCATCGATCGCAGGTATGAATCAGTTTCATCCAATCGTTTCAAGCCCCCCCAGAGTTCACGAACTCGCGCGCTGGTTGAGTCAGCACATCGGGAGCATCGACGCTTGCGGCTACGTGCGCGGAAAGACTGCAATTCGCGACTTGATTTGCCGTGAACTCGGCATGTCGATGGCTCAGGCGGAGGACGCCGTTGAGGCGTTGACTGCGGCGGGCGCGTTGCGCTTCGAAGGCGATCCTACGACGGCCGGATTCGAGCCGAACGCGCGCTGGGTGGTCGGTCACCCTGTCACGTAGGGGGAAAAACGCCACACTTCGCCACGGGCAATCGGCGCGCTTCGCGAGCTCGAAAGTTTGTCATGTGGAAAAGTCGACGATCCTGAGGACAACTGCGCTGATTCCCTTCGCAACGATTAGTCAACGACCGAGGTGCTCCTTGGCCCGGAGCCTGCATCTGTAGAAGCATGACGCAGCGAAAGTCCTCAGTAGGCGACCGATCGTCGGAAGTGGCGGCCGCGCCAGTGGAGTTGCTCTCGAAGGAGCCGTCGGGAAGTCTGACGAAGGTTCTGATCCCCATCGATCTCAGCGACGCTGCAGAGCGAGCCGTGCGCTGGGTGTTGAAACAACCGGGTAAGGCGACCAAGACGCTGCGGGTGGTGCTCTGGCGTGAGGCTGGCGACGGCGATGCCGCGGACTTGCTGCGCTTTCTCGGGCGCTTCGGGGAGCAGCGCCACGCCCTGATCCACGGTCAGGTCTTTACCGGCGACGAACGTCAGCTGTGCACCATGATCCGCACGGAAGAGATCGAGAAGATCGTGGTCGGTGTCGGCGACGACGCCGAGTCGGAGACTGGTGCACTGGCGCAAAGCCTGGCGCGCCTGTGCAGTTGCGGCGTCATCTTGGTGCCACGTCGCGAACCGGTTCGCGAACTAGTCCGCATCGCGCCCGAAGGCGCTCGCGCGTCAGGCGAGTAAGCCGATTCGCGCGCAGGCGCGAACACAGAACGATTCGCGCCGGGGAGGCGCGAACAAGCAACAATTCAACAATGCGCGACGCGTGGCGTCAGCTCCGCTGATGACCTGCGCGGCCCTCACGGGTGCGCGAGGAGGAAACCATGACCCAACCAATTCGCACGGCGCTGGTCGCCATTGATCTCAAAGAACTGATGCCCAGAGTGCTGTCCGAAGGGCTGCGCGCCGCGCAGCGTTACGGTTTGGCAGCGCACCTGGTCCACGTCGCTCGCGGGCACATGGATGGGGTGATTCTCGATCTCCCCGAAGGCTCGCAGTCCCTAAATCGGGAAGAAGCCGTCAGCCGGGTACGCTCGGTGGTCGAGGGGGAGATCGAACGGCTACGAGGGGCCTGGCCGAGTGAGGAGTCGATACCTCCGTGTGCTCTGCACGTGATGGTGGGTGAGCCCACGGAGGTGATCCGGGAGCTCGAGGCAGACCTGGAGGCGGAGCTCGTCGTCGTGGGTACCCACGGGCGTAAAGGGCTCTCTCGCCTACTGCTCGGCTCCGTCGCGGAGCACGTGATACGTGCGTGCAGCGTTCCCGTGCTCGTCGTGCACAATGCTCCCGATGTCCCGAAGATCGAGCCGGCTTGTCCGGATTGCCTGAGCATTCGCCAAGCGTCCGGGTTTCAGAAGCTGTGGTGTGCAAACCATCAGCGCCATGATCGACCTCACGCCTATCACTTCGTCGGGCGCAACGTACGGCAACATCCGAATCACCCGCTCGTCTTTCCCATGGGGGCGCAGCGATGAACGAAGCGGTCGCATTCTTCAATCGCCATAGCGAGGTGATCTTGAGGATCATCTACGCTGTCGTGATTGTCGCTGTAGGTTTGGTGATCGCGCGGGTTTCCGCGGGGATGGTCGCTCGGAGCATGCATCGACGAGGTCATCCGCGCGCGGTCACGCTGGCGCCAATTCTCAAGACGCTCACCTTCGTCTTGCTCGCTGGGGTGGCTATCGTCACGGGGCTCGACAAGGTCGGTGTGCCGATCGGAACTGTGCTGGCTGGTGCGGGGGTACTCGGCTTGGCGGTTGGTTTCGGCGCCCAAACCCTGGTCAAGGACTGCTTGAGCGGCTTCTTCTTGATCCTCGATGGCGTGCTCGCTCAGGGGGACCTCGTCGAGATTGATGGCTCTCGCGGCACCGTTGAGTCGGTTGGGCTACGCATGACCCAGGTGCGAAGCTTCGACGGCAGACTGTTCTACGTCCCGAATGGGGAGATCAAGACGGTGGCAAACTACAATCGTGGCTGGGCGCGCGCCATCGTGGAGGTGGGCGTGAGCTACGAGCAAGACGTCGCGCGCGGGCTACGGGTGCTCGAACAGGTGGGGGGCGAGTGGGCAGAAGAGCACTCGGATCTCGTCCTCGAGCCGCCGGAGGCGCAAGGTGTGCTTGGCTTGAACGCTTCGGACGTAGGCGTGAGGTTGCTCTGCAAGATCCAGAACGAGGGTGGTGGCAAGGTGTTCGAAGTCGAACGCGATCTCAGGCGTCGGGTCAAAGCAGCGTTTGACGATGCTGGCGTGGAGATCCCGTTTCCCCGAACCGTCGTCTACCACCGCGCAGACGACGCGGAGAACGACGCGTCAGCCGAAGCTGCCGAGTAGCATCCATCGACCGGTTCCCTTTCGGGGTGGCGGAGCGTGTCTTCGCCACCCCGGCTTGTTTTGTGTCCGCTCAGGCCAACAGACGCGACAGAGAACGCACCAGCTCGACACCTTGCTCTGGATGATCCTCGAGCCGGTCCCACAGGCGTTCTATGTCGAAGACCATCAGCGTGCTGAGTTCCGCAGCCACCCAGCGTGGGCGATTCGTGGCTTCTGCCAGCGCATCCAGCCACCCGACGAGGCTCGGTGCGCGTGCCTTGCCGGAGCTGTGCAGCTTCAACTCTCCAGCCAGGAGCGCCGCGTAGCTTCCCGTCTGAGGTTGCCACGCTTGCCCCGACCGGAGCTGCAAGAGCTCGCCCTCGAGTCCGAGATCCGCGAGGATATCGAGTCCCAGGGACCCCAACCCGGGACAGGCGTGGAGTAGCTGTACGCGCTCGATGAGGCCCATTCCGCCATCTCCTACCGAGTTCGAGATCGGCTGGTGTGCGCCGTTCTGCTTGCGCAGTACTCTCGCTAGCCCGCGGAGCATGGCCTCCAGGGCGCTGAACTCGTCCTCGAACAGCGCTTCCAGCACCCGATCTTCGAACTCGAGCAGGACCGCATCCGACTCCGCAACGAGTGCGCCTCCGAGATGCTCCCCAAACGCAAGCGCTTGAGGGCCACCCACGAGTTGATGCTTTCGATAACGGACCCCCCCCTGTCGGTCGGCCAGGCTCCCAGAGACCACCAGACGCAGCGCGCGAGGCCCTGGAGCCTCGCCCTGAAGGTACTCGCCCGCGTTGAGGCGGCGAAGCTCGGCGTGGCCAGCGAGCGCCATCAAGACGCGTTCGTCGAGCTCGGCCAGGGGCGGAAAGGACTTCAGCGCCAGGCTCCGCTCGAGACGAGCCTTCACTAGTTCGTTGTTTTTACTCTGCGACATCGGCGAAGTCTCGCTCTCCCTCGTATCTCTCGCTCTCCTGTTCCGCTCTCCGCAGCCGGCGCATCAGCTCCCTTGCGAATTCTCCAAGCACGCCGCTCGCCTCGCTCAGCGAGCTGAGCACGCTCTCCGGATCGACAGCTTCAGGCTCCTCCAACGGACCCTCGATACCGCGGGCGATTTCGTCGCCCCACTCGCCAGGCAAGAGGTTCAACGCCACCTCGAGGCTCGCCGCGCGAAGTCCGGAATCGTCATGGGTCAGACCGAAGTACAGCTCCTCGAACCGCTCGTTTGGACCCCAGATATGCAGGGCGCGGAACACGCGGAGCAACGCTCGGTCGCGCTTCTCACCTATCAACGTGATCAGCAGCTCTGCTGCATCGTCGCGAGGTTCCGCGCCGAACAGCGCCGTCAGCCGACTTGCCGCGATCCGATGTTCGCGCAGCTGCTGGAGCTCATGTTCGATACAAGCTTCGAGTGTCTGCTTGTCGAGGAGATGCTCCGGATTTTGATTCCGTGCGGCGCCGAGGGCCCGCAACAGCTTGTAGCTGACCGCTTCGTCCGTCTCCCGAGCCAGCTGCTCCAGCAAGAGGTCGGCGACGGATGTCTCAGGGAACTTGCTGAGGCTACGGGGTATGTGTAGTCGGATCTGAGGATCCGTCTCCGTCGAGCGCAGGGCTCGCACAAGTGTGTCTCGTGCAGCCTCTCCAATGAGCACCATGGCGCGTCGCGCGCTGGGCCTGGCCTTTCGATCGAGGAGCAGCAGAACCAAGGCCGCGAGGTGTTCCTCGCGCGGGCACTGGAGGAGCCCGTCGGCTAGTGCGACCCGGATCTTTCGCTGAGCATCCTCCGCTAGGCGCTTCGCGATTTCGCCGCTGGGGCGCACCTCGGAGATACGCGCGGCCAGGGCTAGCCTCTCCGCTGGGGTTCCGCGCTCGCCCAGGCGCTGGAGGGAGCGGAATGCGCGGGTCGAGCCCCGAGCCGCTTTGCGCACCAAACTGAGCACCTTGGCGGCGCCGCGCACCTCCGCGTGGGCGTCAGCCAGGTGCGGCTGAATGATGCGGGTCATGAAGCGCGTGGCTCGAGCGTGACGGAGCGAAGCGGCGCGAACCTCTGGTGAGGCGTGTTCCGCGAGCTCGCTGATCGCCTGCCGAACCTCGGAGCGGGGGTCGTTGCGCAGCAAGCGTACGGCCTCGAGCACCACCCGGGGCCGCGAGTCTTGCAGCGCGTTGACCGGGATGAGGTCCGTGCGCCCAAGCTGCGCCAGCATTCCAAGCGCAGCGATCGACTCCTCGGAGTCTTTCGAGTTCAAGGCGTCAACGAGCATGAGCAACGCATACTTATCGGGTTCAGGGGCGTTCTCTGTTTGAAACAACGTTCCCGTGCGGATCCGATTGCGGAACCGCTCGACGTACTTGCCTTGCAGACCGAAGCTCACCCAGAGCGCAAAGGCGCTAAGAGCGACGCAACCGACGCGCGCCGTCATTTCAGCGTTGGCCAGCGGAATCAGCGCCAAGAGGAGCACCGAGCCCGCTGCCTGGGCCGCCCGCCTGCCAAGCGCCGCCACCCAAGTCTTGATGCGGCTGCGTTCTTGACCACTGAGCGGCAGGAATAGGATCTCCGTCGCCGCCTGATGCAAGCCATGGCGCAGACTGCCGTCGGCGCCTTTGAGCAAGACGGTGCCGGATAGGCCCGGCACGAGCATCGAGCCCAAGCCGCCAAGCAACAGCGCACCTGGCAGCACGCGTAGGCTGCGTCCAACGCCGACACGGCGCAGTAGGAAGGGCGCGATCAGCAGCTGGAATGCCAGCGCCAAGAGGTTCACTACGAGACCGAAGGAAGCCAAGAATGGTGCGAGCTCGTGCTTCGGAAGCGATGTCTGGATGGCGCTCTTGAACTGAAAGTCAGCAAATGTCGCCGCCACCGTGAGGGCCGCGACGAGCCCAATCACCCGCCACGCGTAGCCATCTTGCTCAGGTTCTCCCTCTGCGTCGCTGTCTACAGATTCCCGCGCAGAAATAGACTCGGCTGCTGATGTCCCCGACTTCCGATGCACCAACAGCCCGGCGGCGAGTACGAGCTGCGCCGCCGAGCCTAGAATTAGATGCCGGGTCGGGAGCCACGCGAGCGCCGTGCGCGCAAGCGCCGCACCGAGCACCGCGCCCACGACACCACCCGCGGCGAGTCGAGCGTAGCTCTTCTTTGCGTCGAGCACATCGAAGTGTTCCGACGCCAGCAACCAGAACTGGAGCAGTAGCAGCGTCGCGAGCGTCCCCGTCCAGACGTACAGCACCCCGAGCAACCACACGTCTCTCGCGGCTGCAAGCAGCCACAGCACGCTGCTGCCAGCGGCGCCGACCAGACATAGGCCGATCAACATCGCGCGTCGCGGAAGCTTCGCGAACCAACGTTCGTGAACGAACGAAGCCCCAATCACCAGCCCGCCCATCAGCAGGTACATCAGGGGTAGGCGGTCCGCGCTGAGGCGGCTCAAGAAGAGCGCGTCGCGCGCCGTCTCCAGCATCGCGTGAGCGCTCATGGCCAACATCAACACCACGAATCCCGTGCTCAGCCAGCCACGGTTGGTGAGTCCAAGCGTAGACGGACTGGAGGGGGTGATGTTTGAGCTCATGAGGGCACGATGCCTCGAAGGCATCAATCGCTTGGCTTGGATGCACCACGTCAAGCAAGCAGCGTGTTGTAGACACCCTGCCAATCAACAACATCCTGCTAGGAGCGCTCACCGCTGACGTCGCGCGGAGCCGGGGGGAGGGCATCTCTTGCGACGTCGAGGCGGTGAGCTGCTCGAAGCCAACTGTGGCTATTCTTCGTCCTTGGTTGCGTCGCCAATCGAGTCGCCGGCGCTCTCAGCGGCCTCGCCGGTCGCCTCTACCGCGTCCTCGGCGCCCTGTTCGACGTCTTCGGCGGTGTCATCAACGGTCTCTCCGGCGCGTTCCATCGGGCCGTCATTCGGCTCCTCGGCGTGTTTCTGATCGCTCGAGCAAGCGACGTTCATGGCCAGCGCCGTGAACATCGCGAGCGTCGTCAGCTTTGCAGTCTTCGTCTTCAAGGTAATCCTCCTGTCTACTTCTTGATATGAATTTCCACGCGGCGATTGTTTGCGCGGCCCTCTGGGGTGCCGTTGTCTGCAATCGGCGCTGATTCACCCTTGCCTTCGGCCTGCACCTGTTGCGGGTCCACGCCCTGACTGACGAGGTACTCACGCACGGCGGCGGCGCGGTCTAGGGAGAGCTTGTAGTTCATCTTGTCTGCGCCACGTGAGTCGGTGTGACCCTCGATGACGATCTTCCGGCTGCTGTCCATCTCCTTCAGTGCGTCAGCGACCTTGTTGAGTCGCTCCTTGGCAATGGGGAGCAGCGCGGACTTACCAGTCTCGAAGAGCACGGAGCCCGAGAGCGTGATCACGGTCTCGCGCGCCTCTTCCTTGATGTTGGCGAGCTTGTCGAGGCTGGCTAGCGCCGCAGCTGCGCGTGCCTCTGCTTCCTTTCGAGCCTTCTCACTCGCGGTGAGATCACCCTCTAGGGCAGCTTGAGTCTTCTCGAGCTCGGCCTTACGTGCTTCCAAGGCTTCGCGCTTTTCGTTCAGCTCGTCGACCTTGGCGTCCTTCTTCTTCAGATCCTCGCGGATCGTTCCCAGGGCATCTACGGTGTCGTGCAGTGCTTCACGGGTGCGCTCCAGGTCGGCCTTGGCAGCTTGACGTTGCTGCTTGAGCAGGCGCTGATATTCGGTATCGGCCTCAGCGGCGCTCTCCTTCTGAATCTTGAAATCCGCTTCGGCGTCCGCCAGCGCTGCTTTGCGCGTGGCGATGTACGCTAGGTGCTTCTCCTCCGGGGAGTTGTCGTCCGCGCGTTCCGCAGCCGTGAGGGCTTGCTTTGCGTCCAGCACGCGAGCGGGTGAGTAGCGGGCGGCTGCGCCGTTCGCGGAGTGGTCGTATGCCGAGCGGGCCTTGACCAGCTGCTCAGAGGGACCAGTCGAGCCGCATGCGACGAGCAGGGCTGCGATGCCAGTAAACGCTAGTGTGCGGTGGGCCATCAGTTGTCCTCCTTGAGCTCTTCAACCTTCTTCCAGGCGTCCTGTGCGGCGACGCGCTCGTTCGACGTGCGCGCCAGCTCCAGGGCAACCTGCGCGTCCATCTCGGCGCGCTCCAAGACCGTGCGGGCCTTGTCGTTTTCATCCTCGGCCATCAGCCTTTCCGCGCGGCTAGCACCGTCGCGGGCGAGCTTGAGATAGACGGACGCTTGTGGGGCTCCGTCGGCGCCGACTTCCTCCGCGGCACGGATGGTCGCTTTGGCTTGGGTTAGGTCGTTTGTGGGTGGCTGACTACCAGCGCAGGCGGGGAGTAGTGCCACACCCCAAATACTCGCCAGTAAAACGCCGACTTGCCTAAGTTGCATATCGGGCTCCTTTCGTTGAGGGCCCATTGCGAGGGGCGTGCCGACATCGGATTCGGCAGGGTCGGGGGTGAGGGAGTGACGCCGTCAAATGGGCCCTTGGCGGGCAAATCCTTGGCTTCCGCGCGCTTGAAACGAACCGGGAGGTTTTCCGTGGGTCAATGCGTGGCAGAACCAAATTGACCCAGCGCTACCGTGCGGTGTGCCCTGCCGCCCAACATCGAGCGAGACGCTGTGCCCCGAAGCGCGAGGGGGTGTGGCCGACATGGTCCGCTAGAGTGCGTACTCACGGCGCTCTGCTCCCCCGTGCGCTTGGCACGTGCTTTGTAGTGCTTGCCTCGCACAAGCGCGCGACGTGCGCGCACGCACAGGAGAAAGACATGAAGACTCAACTCATCAAGCTCGGCCTGCTGGTTTCAGCACTTGGCGTGTCCATGCTCAGCGTCGCTTGCGACGACACCGCTTCGGCGGTCAAAGAGGAGGCCAAGGAAGAAGCCAAGGAGATAGACAAGGCAACTGACCAAGCGGAGAAGGACCTGCAGAAGGCCAAGGCGGACCTCAAGCAGGACGTCGCGGAGCAGAAGCAAGAGGCCAAGCAAGACATGGCGGAGACCAAGCAGGACCTCAAGCAGGCCGCAGACGATGCAGAGAAGAAGGTCGACGAGGTCGACAAGCAGGTTGCCAAGGAGATCCGCAAGGAAGACTGACCCTCGCTTGACGACGTGAACCAGCCCGGCCAAAACCCAGGAGTGGGCGAGATCGAGCGAGGCGTGGGCCCGAAGTCGGATACTGAGCGAGCCAGTTCTCGGCCACCGCTAGGCGAACCCGACTCAGGCAATGAGATGCCTCGCTGGCTCTTCTTCCTGGTGCTGTTCATCGCGCTCCTGGGTGCCCTCGGCGGCGGCTTCGCGATCGCACGGGCGCTCACGGAGCCTCCCAAGGAGCGCATCGTCGAGGTGCGAGTCGGGGCGCCTGTGCTGGAGAGCGTTCGCGAGCTTTCTCGCCTCGAGACAGTGTCTTTTCACATGGAAAGAGTGGTCGAGCTGAAGGACGAACAGCGTCCCGCGTTCGGACTACTCAAGGCTGAGGACGCTATCCTCCTCGTCGCCGCCGCCGATGTGAGCGCGGGAGTCGATCTCAAGAGCCTGAAGGCAGAAGACATCGAAGTCGACCGAGAGGCGCGCCGGGTGAAGCTCAAGTTACCCGCGCCGAGCATCTTTGGCGTCAGTCTGGATGAGGAACACACCTATGTGCACTCACGCACCACCGACCTCCTAGCGAAGCGCAAACTCGACTTGGAGGGGCAGGCTCGGCGGCTCGCGGTCGAAGACCTGGAGGAGGCGGCCAAGAAGGCGGGCATCTTGAAACGCGCGCAGAGCGGCGCTGAGCGCACGCTCGAGAGCCTGCTCAAGTCCCTCGGCTACGAGCAGATAGAGATCGAGTTCGCACCAGTGAGACCGTGAGCCCCATCTGGTCTGCTGCACAGCGCTCCTCTCCCCCCAAAAAAACAAGCGAGCGCAAGCACAGCGTCGCGTGTGTCTACGGACTTGGGCCACAAATGTGACAGAGCCCAGCAGTTGCTGGGCTCTGTGTTAATTGCTGGGCTCTGTGTTGCGCATGAATTCCGTGGGGAACTAAATCGCGCTATTCGGCGCTGGCGTCTTCAGCCGTGAGGAATAAGCTGTCGAACTCCGTCACCGATCGGCCAGCGTAGGTGGGGAGATAGTGGGCCATGCGGCGCCGCTTCACGTCGAGATAGCCCTCGGAGAACGGATTCGGCTGGATCACCATCGGGATGCGGTTGCTGACTTCGACGCCGAGCTCCCTCAGGCCCGCAACCTTCTCCGGGTTGTTGGTGATGAGCTGAATCGACCCGATGCCCAGGTGCT
Organism: Polyangiaceae bacterium; assembly: GCA_020633205.1. Taxonomy (NCBI): domain Bacteria; kingdom Pseudomonadati; phylum Myxococcota; order Polyangiales; family Polyangiaceae; species Polyangiaceae bacterium. The sequence continues at coordinate 1,315,376 of JACKEB010000010.1, read as the reverse complement.
CGATCATCGCTGCGGCGACGTCGTACGTGCGAGCGTCCACCGGGAGGTGGAGCAGCTGGTTGGCTTCGATGGTGTCCGCGCCTTCAGACTGCAGCGCGTACGCCTTGATCTTGTTCGCGAGCCCGATGCCACGACCTTCTTGGCGCAAGTAGAGCACCACGCCTTCACCCATGTTGGAGACGTAGCGCTGAGCCCCTTCGAGTTGCTCCTTGCAATCGCACTTCAGCGAGCTGAACACCTCGCTGGTCAGGCACTCGGAGTGGATGCGTAAGGGCACGTCGCGCTTGCCGCGCACATCACCCACCACCAATGCGAGGTGCTCGTCGCTGAGCGCGGGGTGCGGCTTCGGGCCATGCCAGTGGAAGACATGGAAGTCGAATACGCCGAAACGGGTAGGGACGGTCGCCTTGGCGAGCGCCTCTAGGCCTGGATGCTTCTCATTGGTCATCTGAGCGTCAAACTCGGCAAGGGGCGGCAGCGTTCAGCTTCACTCCAGGTGAGCGCAACATGCGCTGTCTGGGATCGACCTCTAGTTGGCAACCACATCGCTGGTGAAAACGTGCCTGGCGCTGGGCCATGCCCGCTCTTACGAGCGACTTCAATGCGGAGTTAGCCAGGAGAATGGTACCCGGCCGAGAAATGGTCAAGGCTCCGGCGCCCAACGGGGCCGACAAAACGCCCGGATTTCAGACACCTACGCTATTTGCTTTTGTTTGATGGCCGCGCTGCTTTTGTTGGATGGCCGCGCTGCTTTTGTTTGATGGCCGCGCTGGGGATTGCCCGTAAGCGCCGCTTTTTCAGGCGCTGTGAGAGGTGCACATGCCGATGATCGCCTCTTCCAGCACGGCGCGCGGGGGCCGCGCTGAGCCGCCTTTGAGAGCGCGATCCACCTCAGCGAGGGTACCGAGCCAGGCCTCCAGGTCGCGGGGGCGAATGCGTCGGACCTGAGCGTCCAGATCCTTGGCCTTGAAGGGCGGCGCACCGGCGGTCTTCGCCGCGTCTGCTGGTGACTGTCCCTGGCGCCTCGCGGCAGCAAACCCGAGCAACTGACGGGCAGACCATGAGAGCAGACCGACCAGGCGTAGGCCGCGATCATCGGGATCGTAGACGGCGGCCAGCGTCTTCATGCAGGCGGAGATGTCACGCCGAGCAACAGCGTCTACCAGCTCGAAGGCGCTGGTGGAGCTTAGGCGCACGACGCACTCGCCCACAGCTGCTTCCGTGACTTCGTTTCCGGGACCCACGTAGAGGCACACGCGTTCCACTGCGTCGTCGAGCTGCGCCAAATCTGTCCCGCCGATGGCCGCGATGAACTCTGCCACCGCTCCCGAGATTTTGTTTCCGCGTTCCTTCACCGCCCGCATCACCCAGCCTGGCAACTCGTGGGTCTTGGGTGGCTCACACTCGACCAGCCAACCTTCCTTCTTGGCTTGCGTGAAGAGCTTTCGGCGCTTGTCCAAGCTGGCGCTCGACAGCACCATCACTGTTGTATCCGCGGGGTTTGACGCATAGTCGAGCATGCGGTCGAGATCGTTGCCGCCTTTGCCGCTCTTGGCGGACTTCTCCCAGCGGTCGATGTGTCGCACCAACACTAGGCGCCGATCGCCCATCATCGGCAGGGTGCGTGCGGCGGCGATCGCAGCGTCGGCGGAGTGCTCGCCGGCGACCAGCTGATCATCGTTGAGGCCGGGGATGCCCCCTTGGGTCGCCGCATCGCGCAGCGCCTTGAGCACAGAGTCGTGCAGGAAGCGCTCGCTCCCCCACACCAGGTACACCGGGCGCAGCGTGCCGGCCTTGGCTTCTTCCAGCGCTTGGTCGGGAGTCATCGAGGGGGAGGATACGCTCGGGCTTACTGGATGCGTTGGGGTTTCTGCGGAAGGTGACGCAGGCCCATCCAGCCGATCGCGGCGAGGTGGCTCGCGACCACCTCTTTCTTGAAGCGGCGCGGATCGCTGCCCCACCACTGACCAACCAGAGTCACCATCCCGATCAGCGCGTGGGCGTAGATGGGCGCGACCTTCGCGTCGTATCCAAGCGTCTTGAACTGCTCGTTGAAGATGTCGCGCACACGCGTGCCCAGATCGCTGATGACAGACGGCATACCTCGCCCGCGCATCTGCATCGGCGCGTCTCGAGTGAGCACCGCGAAGCCATCTGGCTCGTCCTCGACATAGCTGAGAAACGCCAGCACTGCCTGCTCGAAGCGCGTGCGCGCGGAGCCCTGCGCGATGGCATCGCTGATGCGCTCGTAGAGGGAGTCCATCTCGCGATCGACGATGATCGCGTAGAGTCCTTCTTTGCCGCCGAAGTGTTCGTACACGATCGGCTTCGACACCTTGGCTTCGCGCGCGATCTCCTCGACCGACGTCGATTCGTAGCCGTGCTTGGCGAACACCGCGCGGCCGACTTGGATCAGCTGGGCGCGGCGCTCGGCGTGGGTCATGCGCTTGGTCATTGATCGCGTCGTACTTCAGAACGACTACGCGCGCGAAAGTTGCTTGACCGTAGCCTACGATAGCGTAACTTACCTATCCGTAACCTACTGGGTCGTAACCCCGAGCGACGGTGAGGTGAGAGATGTATTTCGTGCTCTGCGCAGCAGTCTTCCTGGCTGCCTATACGCTGAATGTATTAATGATTACGGTCGGTTATCACCGCGGTTTAGCGCATGGCGCCGTGACGCTGGGCCCCCGTTTGCGGCGCTTCGTGATCCGCTATGGAGTTTGGGTCACGGGGCTGGATCCCAAGGCCTGGGTGGTGATGCATCGACGTCACCACGCCTACTCAGACACGCCGCAGGACCCGCACAGTCCGACCAACGTCGGGCTGCTTGGGATCCCCCTCGAACAGCTCAGGAGCTACGAGCGTACCCTGGTGGGCCTTGCTCGTAAGGACCCGCGACTAAACGCCTTCACCCAAGGGCTCGACTTCGAGATCAGCTGGATGAACCGTAAACGGGTGTGGTGGATCCCATACACCGTTCATCTCCTCGTTGCCCTGGGGATAGGCGCGCTGGGCGGTGGCTGGCTTCTGGCTGCCGCCTACTACCTCGGGATGATGAGCCACCCCGTGCAGGGCGGCCTGGTCAACGCCTTCGGGCATGCTGTTGGCGGCAGGAACTTCGAGACCGGCGATGACAGCAGGAACAACCTGACGGTGGCGCTCTGCGTGGCTGGCGAGGGACTGCAAAACAACCACCACGCCTATCCACGCTCGGCCAAGTTCAGCTTTCGCGCTTGGGAGCCGGACGCCGGCTACTTCGCTTGTCGGGTGCTGCAGGCGCTAGGTCTGCTGCAGGTTGACGCGGAGCATTTGATACCCAGTGCGGACAGTTCTCGCTCGATGGCCACCGGGTCCTGACGGCCTCGCTCTCACATCACAGGCCGTGCAGGGTGCTCCTGCACGGCTGGAGCGTGGCCAAGCCGGGGTGCCTGTAGTAAAGGCCTGCCCGTGCCCCACGCCCCTCGCAGCCCGCTGATCCGCGGCTTGGACGCCCTCCAGTCGGACGCGCCTAGCCTGGTTGCCATCGGCAACTTCGATGGGGTGCACCGCGGGCACCAGGCGGTCTTGACGGCTGCCGCTGAGCGGGCGCGAGCCCGCGCGTTGGTCCCTCTCGTGCTGACCTTCGACCCACATCCCCTCGAGGTGCTCGCGGGGATGCACCTCGATCGGCTGACCGACGAGGAGCGTAAGGCGCAGCTGATGGCTCGGGTGAGTCCGGAGCTAGCTCTGGTCGTGGAGCCGTTCACGCGAGAGCTGGCGGCCAACACCCCGGAGCAGTTCGCTCGGGATTTCCTGCGAGACAAGCTGCGCGCGGCGCACGTCATCGTAGGCGCGAACTTTCGCTTTGGACAGGGACGCGCTGGCGACCTCGGGACGCTTCAACAGCTCGGGGAGCGCTATGGCTTCGACGCACAGGCGGAGCCCCTTTTGGCAGACGCAGAGCGACCGATTTCGAGCTCTCGGATCCGCGAGCTGTTGCGCAGCGGCGAGGTGATCGAGGCGGCCCGGCTGCTGGGGCGGCCGCACTCGGTGAGCGGTGTCGTGGTGCAAGGCGATCAACGTGGCCGCACAATCGGTTTCCCTACGGCAAATATCTCTGGTGCTGTCGAGATGTTGCCGCCGTTTGGTGTCTACGCCTGCTTGGTGGACGACATCAGCGATGGTGGCGCCGGCCGCGCGCTAGGCACTGCGGTCACCAACCTGGGGGTGCGCCCGACAGTCAAGGAGCAAGGCGCTCTCAGCGTGGAAGCGCATCTGTTAGACCACGCGCCCGGCTCGAGCCAGCAGGGGGCGTTCAGCGGCGATCTCTACGGACGTCGTCTTCGAGTGCACTTCGTCGCGCGCCTCAGAGAGGAACGCAAGTTTGAGGGCTTGCCCAGCCTCGTCGCGCAGATCAAAGCGGATGCGGAGCAGGCACGTGAGGCGCTCAAGAAACGCGAACCGGCGTCCGTCGCCTGGGTTTGATTCCTCGCTGCGACGCCGTTGGGACTTCACGAACGCGGCGGTCTCATCTAGCTTTCAGCGGTGGACCGCTCCTCACTCGACCGACTGCAACGCCAAGAGCTCATCGAGCTTGCTCGCTCGCGGGGCATTGAGCGTCCCGAGGTGATGACTCGGGATGAACTGATCGACGAGATTCTGCGGCTGAGCTTCGCAGATCCGACCGAGGTCAAGAGCGTGCGCGGTTGGTTTGGGGTCGCACGCGATTTGCTCGCAGGCCTGGTGGAGCAAGGGCTCCACCTGCCTGACGCGGCGAAGGTGATCCGTGGAGACGGTCCCGGAAGCGTTTCGTCGGGCCGCCGTCCACTTGCCACCGTGACGCTAGCGGAGATCTACGCAGCGCAGGGTCACCTGGGGCGTGGGATTGCGGTGCTCCAGGAGGTGCTCGAGAAAGAGCCAGAGCACGAGGTCGCGAGCCGGCTTCTCTCAGATCTCGAGGCGCGCAAGCTTGGCGGGGATGACGATTTCCCTGAGGAATCATTTGCGTGGTCCGACGCGGCACCGGCGACTCCCGCCGAGTCTCCTGCTGCGATCGAATCACGGTCCGGGGAACCTCTAGACGTCGACTCAGGTCACGACGCCGTCGACGCACCCAGCCCTGATGTCGTCACGCCGCTAGTGTCCTACGTCGATTCGGATTCCGTCCCGGCTATCGTGGCAACCAGCGTGGAACCGTCAGCGAAGGCAGAAGTCGAGCTCGAGGCGCCCACGCTGCGCACGACGCAGCTGAGCGACGAGCTTCCCCCTTCGGAACCTGTCGCTGCCAACGATGCGACCGAGCCGGTAGACTCCCGCGCCGACACCGCCGCTGCCGCCTCGCCGGTGGACGCGGAGCTGGTGGACGCAGAGCCGGAGGACGCAGAGCCAGAGCAGGATACCTCGCCAAACGCCTCGGAGCAGGCCGTCGAGGAACCGACTTTGGAGAGTATCCCTAAGGAAATTGTTGCCGCGGCCGTGGCGATCGTTGCCGAAGCGTCCACGGAGCGGGACGCCGGTGGGGATCTCGAGTCCCCCGATAGCTGCGTGCTGTTCGTGCGCGCCCAACGCATCGTTGTCAGCTGGTGTGTTGCGCAAGCCAGCTTCGCTCGGCACCTCAGCGAGCAACCCGACGGTGCTCCAGTCGTGCGCCTCGCCTGGTGGGCGCCTGGGCTGCCTGCCTCGCGTCACTCATTGGACGTGGCGGTCACTCAGGCGGCGGGCGAGCTGCTCGTCGAGCCCACGGGCTACTCGCCCCACGCGATCCTGCGGGGCGCCCTCGGGTGGCGGCGTGAGTCTGGCGAGTTCCTGGTGATGGCCACAGCGGTGATTTGCGCGCTCGACCCAGTCGCGCTCTTGTATCGCCCCCACGCCGCCGCGCCGCCTGCGTCTGCGGAGCGTGCGGATGCTGCAGCTGCGGTCGCTGGCCGCTACGCCTGACGCATCCACGCTCACAGCTCGGTCCTCAGCAGCTCGATCCCTCAAGAGCTCGATCCCTCAGCAGCTCGATCCCTTTAGGCACTGGCGCGCTGACGTTCTTGGTCTCATGGTTCACGCTGCCCGAGCGCGCCCTGCGACGGGCCTCGCTCTGATGCCGCATCTTCCCTGGCTTAGCCACTCCTCACTCTTCTTCGCACTCGCCCTGCGAAAGCGCCGCGCCTTTCGCATCGCCTACTTCGGTGTGTCCGGGTGCCTGCTCGGCTGCTCGGGCGGCGCTGAGCCTGAAGAGGAGACCGTCTCGCGACCCATTCCGTGTGAAGTGCAGCAGGTGCTGGAGCGCAACTGCCTGCGTTGCCACGGGGAAGAGAAGCAATACGGCGCGCCCTACTCCTTCATTTCTCTGGACGAAATCCATCGCGTGCGAGGCGGGGAGCCACTCTATCGCCGCATGTTGGACGCCCTCGAGGAAGACTTCATGCCACCTGTCACGCTCAAGGTAGAGCCTCCGGTGCAGGACATCTCCGACACGGACCGCGACGTGCTCATCGCGTGGACGCGGGCCGGGGCGCCCGAAGGCGAAGCCTGCCAGTAGCTGGCGGTCGGTGGCGTGCGGCGGCGCCCGCCAAATGCGGTCCTGGAATAGCCTCGTTGGCAACTGAGTCCGTGGGCGCCCGAGTCAGGCAATATGGCACCCTCTCGTTGGCGTTCGTCGCATTTCGTCGCTCTCTTGGTCATTGCCTTAATTGCCGCGTGGCAATGTCCCGCTGCGGCGCAGTCGGGGCAGGCTGAGCTGCAGCTCACCGGCGGGCTGCGTCAGCGGGAAGACTCGCGGGAGACCTGGGTCGTCGCCCAGCTCTCGTTGCCGCTCGGGGACTTCGGCGCGGGGCCACGCGCGCGGCAGAGCTTGGCGGAGCCCCCAGCAGATGCGTCAGCGGAGCCACCCGCGGACGCTCCCCAGGCGGAGCAACCAGCGCCAGAGCGGGCGAGCTTGCCTGAGGAGCTGAATGTCTCCCCGACGTTGGTGAAGCGGCTGGTGCGGCGGGCGCTTGCGGTGGATGGGGCAAGGGCACGCGCGCGGCGCTTGGCGTCCCTTGCGTCGCGTTCGAAGTCTTCAGCTTGGTTGCCCGAGCTGTCTTTGCGCGCGGGCCGCAGCACCGACCGGTCTCTGCGGCTGACTCCGACTTCTTCGGATCCGTATCGCTACACCCAGTCGGATGGCAGCGACCTGTACGGTGAGGTGAAGCTCAGCTGGAAGCTGAACGGCGTCGTATTTCAGCGTGAGGAGGTCGGGCTGGCTCGCCTGCGGCAGTCAGAGCAGGCACGCCGCGATCAAGTCGTGGAGCGCGTGCTCGAGGCGCTGTTTGCGTGGCAGCTCGCGGAGCTGCGCGCCGTCGATCCCAACTTGACCGTCGAAGACCAGCTGCGCTTCCAGCTCTTGGCGGTGCAGGCGCGCTTGCGCCTGGATGTGCTCACTGGCGGCCTCTTTGGGCGACTCGTGCCCTCACCCGATCCCCAAGAAAAATAGGCGAATCGTCTTTGACGTGGGCTTGGTTGGGGGTGAGGAGCGCCGCTCCCTGACGCAAGTGTTTCAAGCTGGCGCCGCTGGGGCCTGAGGTGTAGAACCCGCGCACCATGCTTGCAGAGACGCGTAGCGCAATTTCCGACCTTCAAAGGCGCCTCGAGGCGCTAAGGGGGCATCTTTGACGTCGCTCAACTGAAGCGAAACGTCGAAGAGCTCGATGACATAGCCAGCGCTAGCGGCTTCTGGGACAACCAGGAGAAGGCTCAAGCGCTCCTACGCAAACGCAGCGCAGCCCAAGAGAAGATCGAACTGGTCGAGCGCCTCGACAAAGAGGTGACCGAGGCCAGTGAGTATCTCGAGCTCGCCGAAGCCGAAGACGACGAGTCCACCTTGAAAGAGGTGGCGGAGATGGTGGAAGCCATCGACGGACGTCTGCGCAAGGCGGAGCTCCAGCGCATGCTGAGCGGCGAGACCGATCACGCCAACGCCATCGTCAGCATCAACAGCGGCGCGGGCGGCACCGACGCGAAGGACTGGGCGGAGATGTTGCTCCGCATGTACCTGCGTTGGTGCGAGATGAAGGGCTTCAAGACGGAGATCATCGACGAGGACGCCGGGCAAGAAGCCGGTATCAACGCCGCGAGCTTCACCGTCACCGGGCCCAACGCCTACGGCTACCTGCGCGCCGAGCGCGGCGTGCACCGCTTGGTGCGCATCAGTCCCTTCGATGCTGCTGCGAAGCGCCAGACGAGCTTTGCTGCCGTCGAGGTGACTCCAGACATCGAAGACGAGATCAACATCGAAGTCGCCGACTCCGAGCTCGAGATCACGACCATGCGCGCTGGCGGCAAAGGCGGCCAGAACGTCAACAAGGTCGAGACCGCGGTGCGCATGCGCCATCTCCCCACGGGAATCATGGTCGTGTGTCGTATGGAGCGCTCGCAGCATCAGAACCGCCGCATGGCGCTCAAGATGCTCAAGGCCCGCCTCTACGAGATGGAAGAGGCCAAGCGCTTGGGCGAGAAGGAGCGCTACGAGGCGGCCAAGGGCAAGATCGACTTCGGTAGCCAGATCCGCAGCTACGTCTTGCAGCCCTACCAGATGGTGAAAGACCTGCGCACGGATCACGAGTCGAGCGACGTCGAGGGCGTGCTCAACGGAGACTTGGACGGCTTCATCGAGGCCTACCTGATGAAGCAGAGTGAAGGCGAGAACCAGGCCCAGGCATGAGCAAAGACAAGCAAAAGGCCGGCGAACAGCCCAAAGAAGTGGGCGAAGAGGCGCTGATCGAGATCCGTCGTGGCAAGGCCGCCGAGCTGCGCGGCGAGGGCAAGAACCCGTTCGCGAATGACGTGTCCGGAGAAGCGCGGAGCTTCGTCAAGGCGCTGCGAGAAGAGTACGCCGCCGCACTGACCGACAGCGCGGAGCTGCGCTACGACGCGGCCAAGGTCGATGAGCTTGCCGCAGGGAAACCTGAGGTGACGGTGCTTGGTCGCCTGATGGCGCGCCGCGGGTTCGGTAAGGTCGCCTTCATGGAGCTGCGCGACGGCAGCGGCACGATTCAGATCTTCGCCAAGCAAGATGTGCTGGGCGACGAGTTCCCCGTGCTCTCGCAAATCGATATCGCCGATCACCTCGAAGTGATTGGTCGCGTGATGGTGACCAAGACGGGCGAGCTCAGCGTGGAAGCCCAGCACCTGCGTGTGCTCACCAAGGCGCTGCGTCCGCTGCCAGACAAATGGCACGGCCTCTCCGACGTCGACCTGCGCTACCGCCGTCGCTACGTCGACTTGGTGGCGAACCCCGACGTCGCGGTGGTGATGCGCGCGCGCACGCTGATCGTGCAGGGGCTGCGGGACTACCTGGATGGCCTAGGCTTCATGGAGGTCGAGACGCCCACGCTGCATCCGCTGATCGGCGGGGCGGCGGCGCGTCCCTTCGAGACGCACCACAACGCCCTCGATATGCAGCTCTTCATGCGCATCGCGCCGGAGCTGTACCTGAAGCGGCTTCTGTGTGGTGGCTTCGAGCGGGTGTACGAGCTGGCGCGCTGCTTCCGCAACGAAGGCATTTCCACGCGGCACAACCCTGAGTTCACGATGCTCGAGTTCTACCGGGCTTACGCGACCTACGAGACGCTGATGCAGATGACGCAAGACATGTTCCGGCATGTCGATGCGTACCTGAAGCAGGGCCTCGAAAAGCTTGGTTTGGGCTCTCACTACGAAAAATGGGTGGCCGAGCGTAAGTTCTCCCTCAGCGAGCCGTTTGCGCGCGTGCCGATGAAACAAGCCGTGAGCCGTGCTTGCGAAGCCGCCCAGATCCCCGCCGAGCTGATGGGGCAGCTGCAGGAGATCGCCGTCAGCGACGACCTGTCCGCCGACGCTCGGGCCAAGGGAGACGAGCTGATCCGCGACTACGCGAAGCGCAGCGAGCGCGCCGGCAGCATCGACTGGAAGAACCTACGTAAGGGCCTCTCGGTTTGCGAGAGCGACGGCGAGCGCCTGTTTGCCGCCTACGAATACCTCGCGGAGCCGTTCTTGCCTCAAGACTACCGCTCTCAAGACGGCAGCAAGAGCCTGCCCGTGTTCATCATCGACTACCCCTTCGAGGTGTCTCCGCTGGCGCGCCGCAAGGACTCTGACCCGGCCCTCACGGATCGCTTCGAGTTGTTCGCTGAGGGGCGCGAGATCTGCAACGCCTTCAGCGAGCTCAACGATCCCGACGATCAAGCGTCGCGTTTCCGCGATCAAGTCGCGAAGAAGAGCCGCGGTGCGGACGAGACGATGGACTTCGACGAGGACTACATCCGCGCGCTGGAGCACGGCATGCCGCCAGCCGCTGGCTTCGGCATGGGCGTCGATCGCTTCACCATGCTGCTCACCGGCATGAGTTCGATCCGCGACGTGATCGCGTTCCCGCTGATGCGCCCCGAAGCACCGGCGGCGAGAGGCTGAGCGTGAACGGATTTGGAGCGAGCCTGGGTCTGGCTGTCAGCCGTGGTGCGGCTGCGGTCGACGGAGTGCTGCGCTCCAGCGTGTTGGCGTTTGGGCCGTCATCCGGGGTCCTTGAGCAGGAAAAGCCGTCGACCAACGTCCTCAGCGACATCTGGAATTTCATCGGCCTGGCTGGACGCCTTGCCGTAGTGCTCGTCCTGGTAGTCTTCATCGGCTACTTGACCGTGATCGGCGTCAAGCGGCTGTCGAGCCGTGGGCGTCGGATGCTGCTGATCGCGATGAGCGTTGGCGGGTTCATCTGTGCGGCGGGCCTCGGCGCCGTTACTCTATTTCTACCCGAAGAGCAGGGACGCTTCTTCGTTTGGTGGCACCAACTGGTGCGTGGCGCCGCGGCCGTCGGGCTGACCTTCTTTTGTTTGGGGGGGTTGGGCCTGCTGGTCCCGCGCGTCCTCGACGGCGTCGAGCGCTCCGGTTTCCTCGGGTACATTGCCGCGCGGCACGTGCGCTCTGGAAAGAGCGGTTTCTTGACCGTGATCAGCGTGCTTTCCATTGCCGGCGTGGCTGTGAGCACCTTCGCGCTGTGTGCGGTGATCAGCATCATGGGTGGCTTCGGGCAGGACCTGAAGCGCAAGATCCTCGGCAACAACGCGCATATCCACATCGACAGCACCGACGTCGGCGGCTTCGGAAACTGGGAAGGCGCCGTCAGTGAGCTTGACAAGATGCCGGGCGTCGTTGCCGCGACGCCGATGGCCGCTGGCGAGGCCATGGCCTCCAGCAGCTCCAACACGGGCGGCGTATTGCTCAAGGGCGTCGACACCCAGAGCATCGGCAATGTGATCGACCTGCTGGGCAACATCGAAGCCGGCAAGTTCGAGTACCTCACGGATACGAAACGCCTAGCGAACCTGCCGCCAGATGAAGTCATCGGCTACGGCCCCGGCGGACGCCCGTACTACAAGGGTCCCCTCGCGGAGTGGAAGCAGAAGGTGGCGCTGCTCGACGGGCCACCCGAAGAAGAGGAACTGCCGGGAATCATCATCGGGCGCGAGCTCTCGAAGACGCTGAACGCCCTGGTCGGCGACGAGATCACGCTCGTCGGGCCACTCGGCGAGCTGGGGCCGATGGGCGTGATGCCTCGCACGCGGCGTTTCCGCGTGGCTGCGATCTTCTACTCCGGCATGTACGAGTATGATGCGAGCTTCGCCTACGTGAAGCTCGACGTGGCCCAGCGCTTCCTCGACCTGGACAAGAACATCACCAGCATCGAGGTGAAGGTCGAGCGAGAGCAGGACGTGGGCAAGGTGCGTCCTGCAATCGTCAGCAAGCTTGGGCGAGATGACTTGCGAGTTCGAGACTGGGAAGAACTCAACAAGAACCTCTTCGCGGCGCTGAAGCTGGAGAAGATCGTGGTCTTCATCGTGCTGTTCCTAGCGTGCATCGTCGCGAGCTTCTGCATCGTCTGCACGCTGCTCTTGATGGTCACGGAGAAGAGCAAGGAGATCGCCATCCTCAAGGCAATCGGCGCGTCTGACCGCTCGATCCTCCGAATCTTCATGAGCGAGGGCGTGATCATTGGCGCGATCGGTACGACTTTCGGCGTGATCACCGGAGCGGTGACTTGCGTCGGACTCAAGCTCTCCGGCACCCGCCTCGACCCCGACGTCTACTACGTCGATCGCCTACCAATCAGCGTCAACCTCACCGACTATCTGCTGATCGCTTTGTGCGCGATGCTGGTGACGACGCTCGCGACCATCTATCCCGCCTTGGCAGCCAGCAGGCTGCGCCCGGTGGACGGTATCCGCTACGAGTGACGCGGCTTTAGGGAGTATCAACGTGGCTGAACCGCTGGTTTCCATTTCGAACCTGACCAAATCCTTCCAGCACATGGGGCGAACCCTCGATGTGCTCAAAGGCATCGACCTGACCATCGAGGCCGGCCAAATCCTGTCCATCGTAGGTCAGTCCGGCGCTGGCAAGAGCACGCTCCTACACTGCATCGGCACCCTGGATCTGCCGACCTCAGGCTCTATCCGTCTGGGGGGTGAAGAACTCACGACGATGTCGCCTGGTCGTCTTGCTGCCGTGCGGAATCAAAAGATCGGTTTCGTGTTCCAGTTTCATCACCTGTTGCCGGAGTTCAACGCGCTCGAGAACGTGATGATGCCGGGCTTGATCCAGAACCGCTCGCGCAAGGAGATGGAGAAGCGCGCAGTGGCGCTACTGGATGAGGTGGGCCTACGTGAGCGCGCCGATCATCGTCCCGGAGAACTCTCCGGCGGTGAGCAGCAGCGTGTGGCGGTCGCGCGGGCTTTGGTGCTCGAGCCCGCGCTGCTCTTGGCGGACGAACCGACGGGCAACCTGGACACATCGACCGGGAGCGCGATCCACGATCTGTTCTTCTCGATCAACCAGCAGCACAACACGACGGTCGTCGTCGTTACGCATAACCCGGCGTTCGCCGAGAGCATGCCCCGCGTGGTGCGTATGCGTGATGGTAAGGTGGTGCAGGACAATCAAGGCGAGCGTCACGCTGAGCGCATGAAGAGCCAGCCGGAGTTCGTGCCCCTTGCGGCGGCCAGCGCTGAGACCCATCCTGAGTCGGACTGCGCGGTGGACGAACCGGTCGATAGCGCCCTAGTGCCGCCTAGCGGCGGCTGAGCCCGCGCTGCATTGCGCGGGGAGGCGCACCTCCCCGACGCTCGGTCGGGTGCAGCGTTTCGCTACAGGCGCGCTCGCGTGCAGCAGACCGCTGCGTCTAGCACCGATTTTGCGTATAGATAAGGTATGCGCAGCCCTTGCCTACTGTTGGTATGTTTCTCCCTGGTTGCTTGCGGGAGCGATGACTCCGCAGGTGGTGGGACGGCAGGTACCGCGGGGAAACAAGCTGGAGGCGCCGCCGGGGTTGGCGGCACTGGGGGCACTGCCTCGGGTGGTGCTAGCGCTGGAGGAACGGCGACGGGGGGCAGCGGAGCTGGCGGGAGCAGCGCCGGTGGTCAGGGGGGCAGCGGGGGCTCTGCTGGCAGCGGCGGCGCAGCTGGCAGCGGCCCCACGTGGGTGCTGGGCGTGAACCTGTCGAGCGCTGAGTTCGGTTCGAGCAAGCTGCCGGGCAAGTACGCGACAGACTACATCTACGCCTCGAACGCTCACGCTGATCACTTCCTGGACGCCGGGATGAAGGTGTTCCGCGTGCCATTTCTCTGGCCGCGCCTGCAGCACGACCTAAACGCTGAGTTCGACGCGGACGAACTCAACCGCCTACGTGGGCTCGTAAGTCACATCACTGGGCGCGGCGGCTACGCGCTCTTGGATCCTCACGACTACGCGCGCTGGGCGGGCGAGCTGATTGGTTCCTCTTCGGTTCCGAACACAGCCTTCGCTGACTTCTGGAGTCGCCTAGCGGGTGAGTTCAAGGGAGATGACCACGTGTGGTTTGGCTTAATGAACGAGCCCAATGGGGTTGCTGCCACTCAGTGGTTAGCCGCGGCGAATGCCGCGATTGCAGGCATTCGCGCCAGCGGCGCGCAGAACCTGGTCCTGGTGCCGGGGGTGCGCTGGACAGGCGCCCACTCCTGGTACTCTGGGGATAGCGGCTCAAACGCCGCGGTGATGGGAGGCGTCGTCGACCCACTGGACCACTACGCGTATGAGCTTCACCAGTACTTGGATAGCGACTCGTCGGGCACCAAGGAGAACGGTGAGTGCGTCTCAACGACCATCGGGAGCGAACGACTCAAGGCCGTGACCGGCTGGCTCCGCGAGAAGGGCAAGAAGGGTTTCCTCGGGGAAGGGGCCGGGGCGAACACCGCAACTTGCGCCGCCGCGATCGCGGACATGTTGACCTACATGCGAGCGAACCAAGACGTGTGGTTTGGCTTTAGCTGGTGGGCAGCAGGGCCGTGGTGGGGCGACTATATGTTTAGCCTCGCGCCGGCTGGAGACGGCACCCCCAAACCCCAAGAGGCGTGGCTCACGCCGTTCCTTTGAGCGCTACTTCGCTAGGGGAAGCGCCTACTCGATTTCTCCGAGTAAGCAGGCGACTGCCTGCTTGCCGAGGATTCGTGCTTGGTCCGACCAGCGCAACACCACCGCAAGTCCTTCGAAGCGCGCGGTCTCTTCGTTCTCGAATTCGCTCATCAACTGCAGCGCGACGATCACGCGGTTGCGGTCACAGGACTTGCGGAGGAACGTCGGTAGCGTGCTGTAGACGACCCCCGCGCAGTCGTTGAGCACCGCGTCGCGGTGCTCAGAGCTCGCTTGCATCGTCATCTTGTAGGCGCGCATCAGGTTGCTCGAGACGTCTTTGATCTGACGTCGGGTGTAGCCGCCGAGCTGCCAAGCCGCCCAAGCGCGCACGATGGCCGCCTGAGTGGACGCGTCTCCCTGGTTCTGCGCGATGGCGTCTTCGATCTGCAGCGCTAGCAGGCGCCCCATGCGCATCCATTCCGGAGCCTGCGGGTGGAGCTCCGCTCCCTGCACGGGCTGGGTCGCCGCGCCTGACGCAATCAAACGCGCGCCGGAGTCGGGAATCAGCTCCGCTTCGGGGTGGATGACCTGCGTCCTCCCCATCGGGCTGGTCAAAGAGACGGTGCGACGCCCCAGGTCTCCCGGAGCGATGGTCTTGTCCAGGCTCGAAGGGGGAGGGGAGCTACGCCGCTGAGTCGGCACGCCGTGTAGCTCGTGGTTATTCGTTTCCGTGCGGGAACTAGGTGGCGGTGCCACTGGGGGCGCCATGCGTGACTGCGGCAGGCTGGGCGCGGGCATGCTGCTGGGCGCAGGCATGCTGCTGGGCGCGGGCATGCTGCCTGGTGGTGGTGTGTAGCTGCGCGCAGCTGGAGGCGGGTAGCTGGCCTCGGGTTGCGCGACTGGCGCAGGTGGCTGTACCGGCGGCGGCTCGGGGGAGTGTGTTGGATAGCCGTAGCCGTGGGGATCGTGGCCTGGAGCTGCGGGGTAGCCTGGAGCTGCGGGGTTGCCTGAAGTTGCGGTGTAGCCCGCTGGCGCCGGGTAGCTCGATCCGTACCCCGCTGGCGCGACGGCGTAGCCCGAGGGCGCGCTGGGGGCGCCTTGGGCTGGTGGCGCGCTGGGGTACTGCGGCGGAGCGGAGTACGCGGGAGCTGGCGGCGGAGCGGCAGGATAGCTTGCCGAGGGTGGATAGCTGGGGGTTGCGTAAGGGGGCTGCGCAACCGCGGTGTACTGTCCCGAGCCGTGGGGTGACGTGACCGGTGCTGGCTGCGCTGGCAGGTTGTCTGCGGAGCTGCGCCGTTGCACACCCGTCTGGGGTGGTGGTCCCGAGTGTGCCTGATCTGGGTAGCGCGCCGTCTCGGGGCCGCCCATCAACTCACTCTCGGTGAAGACCTCGGTTTGTTCGTATTCCGCACCCTCAGCGGGTTGAGCCGAGCCTGGCGAAACGTAGGGATGTGTTCCCCTTCTCTGGTCGTTCACGAAAAGGCCTCGTTCTCCACTCGCCACCTCGCCAGAGCTACCGTCGCAGCGCTGCGCTTCGTCCCTTGAAGTCGAAGCGTAGCACGCAAGCTCTGGCGATTGGAAAGTCGCGGTTTGCTCCGCCAGGCGGTTCAGAAAGAGAACTCGTGAGGGTGCGAAACGTGGCGACTAGGAGTCGGACATGCGACCGCGGCGGTACACCGTTCGATGGCGCGACAGCGCTGTCGACGCACTCAGTCCGCAGCAGCTTTTCGAACGTATTTCAACGAGTTGCGACGTTTCTCAAGGTTAGGAACGCCACCTGGCGTCTTCACGAGTTTGGACGGCCGAGCGGCAGGAAGTACACGGGGTCACCCGGCTTCAAGCCGAACGCTTCTCGCGTTTCTGTAGGCAAAAGCAAGTATTCCTCGCTTACTTCCCCCTGTGCGCGTACGGCGCGGAAGAAGGGCGGTCCCTCTTCGTTCTTCGCGAGAAGTCCCCACTCCAGGGTATTGGGTTCCGGCGTACCAACCTCGAGACGCCTTGTTTGCTGCACGAGCGTGACCTGATCTGTTTCCGCGATGAAATGGGGTCCGCCATCGAAGGGGTCCACTCGCTCCGCGTAGCTGAACCCAATGCGGCGCAGCATCTTCTCCACGCCTTTGGTTTGAGACCCAACCTCGCCGATCACCCGCTGCGCCTGCTCGCTGAGCACGCTTGCGTAGATCATTCCGCCTGGAAATAGATCGCGAATGAAGGCCTTGTCGCGACTAGAGAGGAAGTCAGCTTCCGCATAGCTCATGCCCGTGAAGTGCCTGCCGAGAGCCTCCCAGAGATGGCTGGTCCCATCCGCCTCCAACGGGGGAAGCAGCTCGGCGATCAGCTCATCACGAAACAGAGTGCGGTGGGCGGCGATGTACAGGAAGCGAACGTAGGATATCAAGAGTCCAAGACGCTCCGGCACCTTCCGGTACTCCGGGTGGACGACCAGTCCGCCAATCTCGGTTGGGCCATCGTAGGAGAAGCCAATCCGCAGCAACTGATGATGGAAATGGCGGTCCACCGCCCGCGAGTACTTCTCCTCGGGGATCACATCGAAGTAGATGTACGGCGCCTCTCGGCGTCCGTGTTGCGCCACGATCATCGACGTTCCAACGGCCCGCTGCGTCTCGAGATCCCACAGAACGAAGACGAAGCGCCGGTCTGCCGGGCTGCCGATTTCCCCCGTGAAGCTACGATGTGCGTGCTCAAGCAAGGCGTGGATGGACTCGCGATCGTTCGGCAGGTTGATGGTGTTCAAGAACTGGGCGAGCTCGAGGAGTGGCTCTTCGTCTTCGAGTCGGGCGCCCCGAATCTCGTAGCGGGTGGTCATGCCGGGGATGTCTCCACGAAACGGAGGAAAAGCCCACGAATTCTTGTGCCGTCACCACGATTCCCGGTTGGAGAAGAGGCTGACGGCAAGAACGCAGCTCGGGTCTGCGAAAATGGGAACGCGCGCTTCCCGGTGAGACGAGGCCCTAGGAAAACCGGGAGTTTCCGCGTTTCGTGTCGCCAGAAAAGCTGTCCCTGGGTGACCCAACGGCGAGCCGACCTGTCGCGGAACGTGCTAACACCGCACTCGTGTCTGAGCCGCTAAAGCAATTCACTGGAACCCAGAGCTATCTCACCGACCCTGCGCTGGAGTCAGCGGTCAACGCCGCAATCGTCCTTGAGCGTCCCTTGCTCATCAAGGGCGAACCAGGGACCGGCAAGACGCTGCTCGCGAGCGCCGTCGCTGAGGCGCTTGGGCACAAGATGATCCATTGGGCTGTGAAGAGCACTACCCGCGCGCAGGACGGTCTGTACGTGTACGACACGGTGCAGCGCCTCTACGACGCGCGTTTCGGGGACGCCGGCCCCGAAGGCGTGAAGGACATTCGGCGCTACATCAAGCACGGGCCGCTAGGCCGCGCTCTCGCCACCGACGAACGCATGGTGCTCTTGATCGACGAGGTCGACAAAGCGGACCTCGAGTTTCCGAACGACCTCTTGCATGAGCTCGACCGCATGCGGTTCCTGGTGCTGGAAACCGGCGACGAGATCGTCGCCAAGCAGCGGCCCATCGTGATCATCACCAGCAACAACGAGAAAGAACTCCCCGACGCGTTTCTGCGTCGCTGCGTGTTCCACTTCATCGACTTCCCTGAGCCGGAATTGATGAAGCGCATCGTCCGGGTGCATCACCCCGCCGTCGATGAGGCCATCGTCGATCAAGCGATCGCTGCGTTCTACGATGTGCGCGCCGTGCCGCGTATCCGCAAGCGTCCGAGCACGAGTGAGCTGGTGGATTGGATCGCCGTGCTCGCGCGGGCAGGCGTTGGCGCCGACCGCATCAAGAGTGAGCTGCCCTTCTCGGGCGTGTTGCTGAAGAAAGAGCAGGACGCCCAAGCGGTTGCAGAATCTCGTGGCGGTCGCTCACGGCGCTGGTGACCCTCCCCCCCAAAAAAAGAATAGAAGCCTCGAGAAGGGCCATGAGCGACCTTTCGAGGTGCTGACTCTCGGGCTCTTGAGCTGGGCTAGCTGAGGCGAGTCCAGCCTCTCGGGCCTAGTTGATTCCGGGAGGAATCCGCTCGCAGACGTAGGCGTACTCGTCGTCTTCGCAATACGAGTCGTTCCACATGCCGTCATCCCGCATCGTGGCGCAGTGCTCGTAGCACCTCTCGAAGAAGCCACAGCCCTTGTCCGCTGCGTTGGGTTCCCCTTGGCCCCAGTGCTGGTAGCCGAAATCTTCGCCAGTAACCCAGGCGTATTTCCCTGCGCCGCTTTCCTTCGCTTGGCGACCGTCGGTTGCGCCTATCCAGATCGTCTCCACGATTAATGCCGCGAGGAAACTGTTCTCGCTGTCGCTGGTGAGGGTGACCAAGTATCCGCCCTGAGCCACGCAGTCGTTGCGTGCATCGCCCCAGTTCTTGCGGTCCCGGACGAACCAGTAGCAGTGTGAGTTGGGGCCAACCGAGGCGTTCGGTGGGCACTCCACCTCACATTTCTCCGAGCAGCCGTCGCCGGATGCGGTGTTGTTGTCGTCGCACTGCTCGGACCCTTCGCGGACACCGTTGCCACAGGCAGAGGAAGAGCCGCCCGCGCCCCCTGCGGAAACCGCGCCTGTTCCACCTTCACCCCCGGCGTTGATGGTCCCGCCGAAGCTGGCGTCGGGTTCCAGGACGTCTTGTCCTGCGTCGGTTGCACCCCCTGCGCCCACTAGATCGATGTCCCCAGTGCCGCTGCGCTCGAGCGTGCAACCCCCAAGCAGGCTGCAAGCTAGCGCCAGACGAAGTGCGTCTCTCCCTCCCATCGACCGAACGGTTAGTTTACCACGTGGCACCGTCCCGTTACTTCCAGGCTGTTTGCAGGCCGGCCGATCGATCCAGTCGCCCGTACAGCGACGCTGAATATTTGCCGGCTTGCCTGACCTAGAATCAGCTGGGGCGAGACGCGGACGCCGGATTGGAGTGGGTTCGCCTTCGTGATAAGCCGCGCTCGTGACCACCAATCCGGAAAAGCACTGGCCGTTTCCCCGCGCTGAGGCGCTCCCCACCTACGCTTTCGTGGCGTTGGATGCCTTGAAGGCCAAGGTCCTCGCCGGCGGCGCCGACCTGATCGACCTCGGCCTGGGCAATCCGGATCGTCCGACACCCCAGGCGATCGTGGATCAGCTCCACACCGCCGCGGATATCGGGAAGAACCATCGCTATCACCCGGGGCGTGGCTTGCTCGGGCTGCGACGCGCCATCGTCGATTGGTATCAGCGTCGATACTCGGTTAGTTTCGATGTGGAAAAAGAGGTCATCGTGACCATGGGTGCCAAGGAGGGAATCAGCCATCTCTGCTTGGCCATGCTCGACAAGGGGGACTTCGTCGTCGCGCCCGACCCTTGCTACCCCATTCATCAGGGTGCGCCTGGGATCGCTGGTGCGACGGCAATTGGCTACGCCTCAGGTCCAGGACATGAACCCGCTGACGCGGTTGCCAAGGCGCTCGCCGAGGTTCGGGCCCAGGGGGGGGAGACCAAGCTGGTTATCGCCAACTACCCCCAGAACCCCACGGGCGTGGTGGTCTCCAGGGAGCAGCTCGCGGCCCTGGTTCGGGTCGTGCAGCAGGCAGGCGCCTACTTGCTCCATGACCTTGCGTACGCCGACATCGACTTCGCGAACCGCTACGCGCCGAGCATCTTTGATTGCGGTATCCCCGCGGAAGAAGTGAAGGCCTTCGCCGTCGAAGTCTTCTCGATGTCGAAGAGCTATCACATGCCGGGCTGGCGTATCGCCTACATGGTGGGCAACGAGCGCATGATTCGCTCGCTTTCGCACCTGAAGACGTACATGGACTACGGCACCTTCATGCCGCTGCAGTACGCGGCCGCTTGGGCGCTTGAGCATGGCGATCACCTGGTAGACGAGATGCGTGAGCTCTACCGAGGCCGCGCGACGACGCTCGTCAACGGCCTCCGCGAAGCGGGCTGGGACAACGTGGCCGAACCCAGCGGCACCATGTTCGTTTGGGCGCCCTTGCCCAAGGTTTGGGCCGACAAGACGGCCTCGGAAGTGACGCAGCTGCTGATCGAGAAGGCGCATGTCGCGGTGTCCCCTGGTACTGGCTTCGGGCCCGGCGGCGAGGGCTTCGTGCGCTTCGCGTTGATCGAGGATCCGCCGCGCATCGCTGAAGCCTGTCAGCGCATTGCGAAGGTCCTGAGCGAAGCGAAGTAGGCTGTCGATTTAATATCTGCAGGGAAATGTTCTGGCTCCACAGTCGCCTTCCGGGCGTTGGTGCCGCCTCGGTGATTTACTTGCATGTCGGTCGGACATTTTCGGTCCGTCCATGAAGATGGAGCTGAACTGACTCGCGTTCGCGGGTAGCGTCCATGAGGTCGGCGACGGCGAATTGGCGGTTGGGCTGACTGCTGCGAAAGCGGCGACAGGTGCGAAAGCGGGGGCGAGATGGCTACGAAGAAGACTGGGAAGAAGGCCGTGAAGAAGGCGGGCACGCGCAAGCGCCGTGGGGTGACCTTGGAGCCCACCTGCCTTGGCGCTCAGGACCTGTCCCTCAACGCTGCGGTCCCAGAGCTTCCGGAGTCACTCACCGCGCTCGCCGAGCAAGTTTGCGCTGACGGAGGAGCAGTGTTGGCTGCGTACCGTGAGCCACTTGGCGGTCGACAGCTGCTGCTTGTGAGTTTGCCAACGGCGCTCGTTGGTCCAACACCCTTCCAGCGCGACGTGTCGGATGCCCACGTTCGCAAGCTCACGCTGGCGATGGACAAGACGCGGCGGTTTCTAGACCCCCTGATTGTGGTTCGCGCGTCGACGCTGAGTGGCAGCGACGCTGCGGAGGCGGGGCCACTCTACCTGACTCCGAATGGCAATCATCGCCTGACCGCGCTGAAGGAGCTGGGCTCGAACGCAGTGATCGCGTTGCTCGTGCCCGAGCGGGAGGTGGCCTACCAAATCCTCGCGCTCAACATCGAGAAGGCGCACAACCTCCGGGAGCGCGCGCTCGAGGTCGTGCGGATGTACCGAGACTTGGCGGGTTGGTCGGGGCAGAGGGAAACGGACCTGACGCTCGAGTTCGAGGAGCCCGCCTTGGTCACGCTGGGGTTCGCGTATGAAAAGCGTGGTCGACTTTCCGGGGGTGCGTACAACCCGGTGCTGCGGAAGGTGGACGGTTGGGTCGATGAGCTTTTGCCTGCGGGCATCAGCGAACGGGAGCGCAAGGCGGATGCCTTGCTTGCGCTCGACGATGCGGTGGCTGGTGCCGTTGCGCGCTTCAAAGCCGCTGGCCTTACTAGCCCTTATCTAAAGAACTTCGTGGTTGCTCGGATCAACCCGCTACGCTTCATCAAGGGTGAGCCGCCGAGCTTCGATGACCTCATTCAGACGATGACGAAGCGCGCGGAGAAGCTCGACGCCTCGAAGATCCGTGCGGAAGACCTTGCCAAGTCTGGCGGCGGCCCCGCGGAGGACTGAGGGGACTACCGAGCTGGCGCTCGGCCTAACTGACGCCGCGTTCGAGCACACGCTGAATGCTGTCGGGCACGAGACCATAGGACTCGGCTGCGCCGAGCAGACCCGCGTTGTCTGGGAGCTCGCTCAGGAAGAGGTTGGCGTAGGAGGTCCGCTGGAGACCCTTGAGGCGCCGCTCGAGGTGCGGGAGGCCGCGCCTTACGGCGTCTCGCGCTCCCTCTTCATCACCGCTCTCGGCGCACACGTCGTGGAGGGCGAGGTAGACGGTACTTTCATTCAGCAGGCTATGCGCGCCGCTCTCGAGGAGCTCCGCCGCTCGCTTGGTGAGTTCCAGGGCTCGCTCTCGGTTCCCGCAGCGCCGCTCCGCCTCGCCCCAGACCCCGAGAGCAACGGGCAGCACGTCGCGGTTGTCGGACGCCTGATAGCCCTCTGCCGCGAGCTGCAGGAGCGAACGAGCGCGACCGCAAGAGGTGTCGCCGGTGTTCCGGATCAGCTCCCAGCCACGGTAGAAGAGCACGCCGAGATTGCTCCGGTCTGGCGAAGTCCAGACACCTGTGGCGTCTGCATCCGCGTCGGTTCGTGGTTCCGCGAGGTAAGCATCTAGGCGCTTGTCTCCGCCAAAAGTTGCGGCGAAGCCGAGCAGGTTCATCTGCGCATGGCGTACGGCGCCGCGGCTACCAATCGCGTCGGCCAAGGCCAGCCCTGCTTCCAACGAGGTGCGCGCCTCCTTGCGAGCGCCTATCGTGGTCAAGGCGAAGCCGAGGTTCGTGGTCAGCATGGCCTCGCGCTCTTTGAGTCCAGCGCGTTGAGCGGCCCGCACCGCGTTGCGGCGCGCATCCAGGGCGGCGCTCAGTTGTCCGAGCGTCTGGCGTAGGATTGCCAGTGTTTGCCAGGCGTCGACAGCAGCAGAGAGAATTCCCTTGTCGTTGGCGAGAGAGAGCAGGCGCGAGGCTTCCTCTTCTGCAGGCGCGAAGCTGCCTGCGAATGCCAGGCGCGAAGCTGCGGCGGCGGAGCAACGCGCCTCTTCATCATGCAAGCCGAGCGACGCGGCGCGATCGCGCGTGTCCAGCAAGCGCTCCGTGATGTCCATCCCGGCGCCTCGCGCCGCGTCGAAGCGGGCCCTAGCACCTTCCGCGCGCACCTGGCTCGCCTCGTCGTAGACGTTTGCTTCCAGCTCGCTCACGCTCGTTTCCCGGTCGCTTGCTCGGGGGTCGAGGCGCGCCCAGGCCTCGTCCAGGTACATTGCCCGGCGGAAACCTTGCTGGCGGTCGTCCGCAAAGGCTAGCGCGCGCTCAGCCATTTGCAGGGCGTCCGTCAACGCATTGGTAGCGAGCGCGCGTTGCGCCGCGCGCTCCCAGTGCGACGCGGCTTTCTCGTGCTGACCACCGCGATCGTAGTGGCCGGCGACGGTCGCTGCGTCCTCTCCCATGCTGGCGAGCCAGTCCGCCGCCAAGGCATGCAGCTCCTTGCGGGCTTCGTCTGAGAGGGACTCGTAGGCGACTTCACGCACCAAGGCGTGCTTGAACACCCACTCCCGGGCGTCTGCGAAGCGACTGGACGCTTGTTCGACCAGCACCTCCGCGCCAGCCAACTCTCGCATCAGAGACTCCGCATCGCTGACGTTCATCGCCTCGAGTCCAGCGTCCCAGCAACTCGTACCGAATACGCTGAGGCGACCCAAGGCATCACGACACTCCTCACTCAAGGAGTCCATGGATACCTGAATCGCCGCTTCGATCGTTGGAGCGTGGGTGGTGTCGCGACCCGCCGCGGCGAGCCGCGAGAGCTCCTCGGCGAACAGCGGGAGTCCCGCAGACTGCTGCGCGATCCGCTCAAGCATCAGCTCGTCCGCCCGTTCGCCCAGCAGCGCGCGGGCGATGGCCTCCGCTGCCTGTCTCGATAGGGGGCGCAGCTCGAGGCGCGTGTGGTCGCGGCCGGCCAGGCGATCGCTGTGCTCCCAGAACTCTGGGCGCACGAGCAACAACACCATCAATGGTTGTCCATTCGCACGTCCCAGCAAGTGATCGATGAACTCGACGGACTCAGGGTCAGCCCACTGCGTGTCCTCGAGCACCACGATCGTGGCCTCTGCGCGCACCACGCCCATCACCAACTCAGTCATCGCGAGCCACAAGAGGTCGCGGGCACCGCGGGGGTCGATCCCTTCGGGCAGCGGCTGGTTTGCGAGCATGCGCGCGATCAGGTCGCGCGCACCGTCGTCGATTTCCGTGCGGTTAAGTAGGCGGGCGTCCAAGGCGGCGCGTGCCTCTTCCGTCGTGGTGCCCTTCGAGAGACCGATGATCCCTCGCACCACGTCCGCGGCTGCGCCAAGGGCGTGCCCCTGACCGTAGGCGTCACTGCGCTGGAGAATGACCCGTGTGTTGCCGCTCAGGCGTGCCAGCACTTCACGTCGCAAGCGGCTTTTGCCGATACCCGGCGGACCTGTGACGCTAACGACTACAGGCGTGTGGTCCTCTCGGGAACGCTCGAATGTCGTCAGGATCTTGTTCAGCTCCCGATCGCGTCCGACGAAGGGCGCTCCGCCAACCCGTTGACCGCCCTTGAGGATCTCCCCGACCACCGAGGAGCCATCGTCCCGGCTGCGAAACTCGTAGCGTCCTCGACCAAGCTCCGCGGTGGTGGCATCTGCCAGCACTTGCCCGAGCTCCGCCTCCCGCGCGAGGGACGACGCTCGGTCCACCACTTCTCCCACGGGCTTCACCGCGCCGGAGTCTTGGTTGACGTTGACCCGAGCTCGCCCGCTCGCGACACCCACGCGTGCCCCGGCGCGTGCCAGACGCCTGCCCAAGTCGAGCGCAGCGCTGGCTTCAGTGCCCACGGCGCGGCGGGCCCCGAGGTGCGCAACGATGGCATCCTGACCCAGGGGGACGGCGTCCGCGCCCCGCGAGCGCAACAGCTCGAGAGCGCGCTCGCGACTCGAGCCTTTGCTGAAGTTGATCGCGACGATGCTGGTGACCAGGCGCGAAGCGCTGGAGCCAAGCCGCTGCGAAAGTGAAAGGTCCGTGGAACCCGGAGGGATGCTTACGCGTTGGGCGTCTGCCAGGGACTCCTCGAGCTGCTTGCTCAGTTGCTGCGCGTTCTCGGGGCGTTCGCTGGGGCTGGTGGCCAGCATATGGTAGACGAGGTCGTCTAGTATCGGCGGAATTTCCGGGCGGATTTCGCTCAGGCGAGGCGCCGCAGTGGTGACCAAGCGGGCCAAGGTGGCGATGTGGCTGGGGCCTACATGCGGAGGGCGACGCGTGATCAGTTCGAAGAGCGTTGCGCCGAGGGAGTAGATGTCGCTGCGGGCGTCGACCGCGGCATCGCCACGTGCCTGCTCGGGCGACATGTACGCTGGCGTTCCCACGATGTCTCCCGTCTGGGTAACCCGCATGTCGTCGCTCTTTGCGACCCCGAAGTCGACCAACTTGGGTTGGGCACCGAAGGTGGTCTGTGACTCGCCGTTGGCAGCGACTAGGAAGATGTTTCCGGGCTTGATGTCACGATGGATCACACCGGCTGCGTGTGCTGCGCCGAGCGCGCGCGCGACGTGCATCGTCAACTCAACGGACTCACCCAGTGTCAACGGCTCGCGCGATTGTCGTGCGGCAAGGTCTTCGCCTTCGAGCCACTCCATGGCCAGGTAGGGTTGGCTGGTGTCGGGAAGGACGCCGCTGCTGATCACCTTGACGATCCCTGGATGATCGAGGTCCTGAAGCACGCGGCCCTCGCTCATCAAGCGCTCCTCCTCCTCGGGCGCCATTCCAGCCTCTGCAGCGACGACCTTGAGCGCCACGGTGCGGCCAGTCTCCAAGTCACGCGCGCGGTACACCACACCGACGCCGCCGCGACCTACCTCACGCTCGACCTCGAAGCGCCCGCCAAGGCACTGACCCTCCATTGACACCCGGGCAGCGTACTTTCGCGGGGCCGATTCTCCAACGGCCTAAACGACTACTTGGTCATGCCTCTGATGCGCATGATTGCGTTTCTGAAGGCCGCCGCCCCTCCACTGTGTTTGCTTGCTTCGGAGGGTCGGCTGGTGTGAGCGGGATGCGGCTACTTGGTCATGCCTCTGATGCGCATGATTGCGTTTCTGAAGGCCGCCGCCCCTCCGAAGTGCTGCCGCACCCGTGCGTGGCGGACGGGGTCGTCGTATTCGACGTAGAGGTTGAGTTCCGCGCGCACCACCGCGTTGAGCACGAACTGCTTTGCTGCTCGGTTGTCGAAGCCTGGGTTCGCCTGCTTGACCCGCTCGAGCACGCCAGCAACGGCGGCGTCTCCCTCGCCGTGGGCTTTGAAGCGTTCGTCCGTTTCAAGGTTGCCAACCAAGCTGGCTTCCGCACCGGTGCCGGTCGCGTACAGAGCGTCCAGCTCGCCACTGCTCAGCGAACCATCTCCGTCGCTGTCTCCGAAGATGAGTTCATCCTCGGAGTCCCCGTCGCCGTTCAGGTCAAACTCGGCGAAGCGTTCGCTCAGCGTATACACGAACAGCGGCTTCGGTCGCTTGTCGAAGTCGTCCCCCGCATCCAACGCGACCCGAACGCCGCGCACGAGCACCTCGCTGTCGTGAACCGATTCCGTGCTGCCATCATCCTTCAGGCGGGTGCCGTAGGTGTGCTTGATGAGCGTGTTGTCATCGCTCGCGTCGCTCTTGCTCGACTCGGTGCCACTGCGGTCATCTGTATCGGTCTTGCCGTCACCGTTCTCGTCGAGGGTGTAGCGAACGACCTCCATTTTGCGCACCAAATCGAGAGGGAGCTTCGCGGCTTTGTCGCCGAGCTCGAGGTAGCGCGCGAAGTACTCGTTCGAGTTTTTCGTCGGCTTGTGCTTGCCCCAGCCCTTGCCTTTCGGGAGCGAGAGGCCCTTGTAGAGGTCTGGGAACTTGAACTTTGCCCCGCCGTAGTTCCACGCGCTCTGCGTTGGGAGGGGTGCGTAGAGGTCGCCGTCATCACCGTAGAAGGCGAGCTCGAACGGAGAGGCGACCAAGATCAATGAGAAGCTGGTCGGCGCGCTCGCCTTGGGCTTGGGAGTACGCCGGATCCCGCAGCTGTCGCTCAGCTCCCGCAGCTCCTTCACGAACGCCTTGCCCTGATCCTTGATCGACGGCTCGGGGGCGTCGTCAGCGTGAGCGGCGCCGGCAGAGACCACTGCTGAGAGCAGCAGTGCGACTGAGCTGGCGCGACGGGCGAGTCTCGATGAAGCGGCTCCGATCGCAGGCATGGCGTCGGAGTGTCACATGGAAGCCTAGGCGAGGCCAGCAAGCCCAGGCGCTTCGGGGGCTGCGTCGTTCGATCTGAATACATCCAGACGTCGCTCGTCCCTGCGGTGTCCGCGACCAGTCGCTACTCGTCGCCGCACGCTCCGCCGGGAGCGTTGCGCTCGAGCCACTCCCAGACATGGACGCATTCGCCGGCGATCGCCCCGGAAAATACCTTAGAAGCTCCAGGAGCTCGCAGAGCCACGGCCCCACCAAGCACCTTGCAGAGCAAGTCGTTGGTTCTCAAGCGGCGCTCACAGAGGCCCGGATCCTTCGGTTGCTTTGCGGAAACGCCCGCGGCAAGTTGGCTCGAGACGCTCTGAGGCGCACCGTCCCCGGTGCCGCTGGTCTTCCGAATCTGCGAAGCGTCTCCGCTTTGGCTGGACTGGGTGCTGGCAGGTGTTGCGGCTGCCGCTCTCTCAGGTTGAGCGTCGGAGCGAGGTGGGTCTTCCTGGCAGAGGCCGCGTTCGTAGTCGTAGTGGCGTGAAGTTGCTTGGCGCACAGAGTCACTCATGGGCCAGCTTCGGCTGAGCATTAGCTCAGTTGTGTCCAAAGTCGCTCAGCGCCTTCTGCGTGGACCTGGACGCCGCCGCGTCGGTAGCGGCAGCGGCGTTCCCAGCTCTCCGCTCACCCCCAAATCCGGGGCTGCGCGTTGGTCGGGCGAGAAGCCACTGGCTACGGTCAGGCTATCCGGGCGGAAATCAAGGGCAGCGAGATCTGCGGCGGTCACCACGCTCCCCGCGGCCCGCTGGACGAGCGCCTCAACCAGCGCATCCAGTTCGCGCTCATTTCCTGGCCAGGAGTGCTCGATCAGGAGCGCGACGACACGCGGTTCCACGCCGAGCGGTTCGCCGCGCTGCCGCAAGCCTTCACGCGCGAGCCGCTCGATTAGCATCGGGCGCAGCTCCTCGGCGCGTTCGGCTAGGCACGGCAAGGTAACTTGCGCTTGCTCGACAGCTCTGTTTAGGCGTGGCGACAACGGGTTATTCTCTCGCTCTGTTCCGCGGGAAAGCACGAGTAGGAACTCTCCGCTGCGCGCGCGGAGGGCGAGGTCTTCTTGGATGCTGCTCGGTAGTGCGGCCGCATCGAGCACCATCAACGTGCCGCGCAACGCAAGCACACAAGGCGAAGTGTCGGAGCTCCAGGTAGCCGGGGAGTGAAACTCACTCCGCGCGGCGTCGATCACCACGAAGCGTGTTCCGCTGCGTGGACCATCCAGGTGCAAGCGAGCCGCCCACGGTACCGGGTCGACTCCTCGGGGGTGCTGGATCAACAGCGCGCCTGCGGTGAGCTCTCCGGTACGTCGCGCGAGGCGGGCGAGCTCGTCCAGCGCCACCCGGCTCGCGGGACTGTAACCAACACCTGTCAGCGCCTGCGCCAGAAGCTCTGTGGCGCGGCGGTTCACATCACCCTCAGCGTCCAGTGCACGCTCGAGCTCGGCCCGCTTCGCCTCGAGCTCTCCCATCTCCGCGCGCGCTGCGAGCTCGCGTTGTTGGGAGCGGCTGAGTGCCGCGGCTACACCCATCAACGCGCTGATGCGATCGGCTAGGTTGCGAACCGCACGGGCCTCTTCGAGGCTCATCGGTGCTGTCCTGTTGCCGCGAGGCAAAAGGATGAAGCCAGTTGGGCCCTCTTCCTCGCTGATCAGCGTGGCGCTGAAGGCGTTGCGGCTGTCGAACCAGTCGAGCAACGGGCGTACCTCTGGCTTGCGGATTTGAACCAGACGCAGCGTTTCTGCGCGCAGGGTGCGCTCAGGCTCGGCGCTCGCCAACTCGAAGAGGGACGCTGGTGCCTCGGCTCGAGCGCTGTGCAGGTAGCCTGCGATGTCCACGCTGATCGCTTCTGGGGGATCGATTTGCCAAAGCTCTGGCCGATTCCCGGGCATGGAGCTGGTCTTGCTCAGAGCCTCCAATGTGCGTTGGATCGCGGTTTGGGGCTCTGGTTCGAGGGCGCGCTCCGTGGCTCGTTCTATCGCGTCCAGCCAGCGCGACTGTTCCGGACCAAACGGGCGAGCCACAGCGCGGGCTAGGAGGCCCACCGCGATGCTCAACACGCAGCTCCCGAGCACGATGGTGCCAGCGTATTGCGGTGCTTGCCTCGCGGCAACGCCTGCGAGAAGGGTCACTGGGGAACCCATGAGCATGACGGCGAGGACGCCTCTAAGGCCCTTGCTGACGCTCGTCGGTTCGCTTGTCGTCGCCGTCCAGGTGGTGGCGAACGCAGCCATCAATAGAGCGATGGGCAGCACCCTGTCTGGGGGGGCAACGTCGAGCAGCGCCGCGGGCACGGCAACCAAAAACGCAGTGGTCGCCAAGGCGAGGGCGCCTGCCGCGCGATCGGCGACACCGAGCTCCAAGCGCCGCAACACACGCAAGCGCCACGCTGCGGCAACCAGCACGAGCAAGCTCCCAATGCCGGCGGTAGTTGTCGCGTAGTCACTCGCCAGCGGGGCGAGGCGACTTGCTCCGCTGGAGGTCAGCGCGCGGCTGAGGGGCAATGCAATTGCGATTCCCCAGAGAAACGTGACCAGACCGGCGGCGTCGAGGGAGCGTGTTGAGGGTGGGGGGGAGAGAAGCCCCTTCACCGGCGCGATGCGCTCTGCGGGGGCCAACAGGCGGCCGGACGCGGAAATCCTCGCTAGGGCGACCAATGCGGCGACGGCTGCGACACCCACCCCCAGGTTCGCGGCAGCGTCGAGCTCGGCTCGCCCGGCGGGACCGGTGCGCGCCATCGCCCACATCGAGCCGCCCCAAATCACGGCGCGTAGGGCACGGCGCGCGCTTGGGTCGATGTCGTCCTGACCTTGAACCGGCGCCTCAGTGCGGCGCCAGCTCAACACCAGAAAGAGAGGAATCAGCACGAGCGCCGCCCATGCGCTCCAGTTGTCCTTCGCCAGCGCGGCGGCCGAGCCCACGTAGAGCAGCGAGCCTACGGGCAGAAACAGCGGGCGCCAGCGAGCGAGCACGGTCGCAACATAGCCGACGTCCGCCACCGGGGCCAACGCACCCGCAGCCTGACGGTTGAGCGAAAACCCCTACTTCTTCGCGGCCGAAGGCGCTGGTGCGGGGGCTGCCTTCGCCTTCTCCGTCGGCTTGTCACTGGGCTTCTTCGAGTCTCCCGCTGGAGGAGGCTGGTCCGATGCCGGCTTTGCGGCAAAGCGCGCCTCCGGCCCTGGCGGCGAGTAGATCTGCAGAGCGACCACGGGCTTCGCGCCGGTACCTCGGAAGCTGTGCAAGTCGCCTGGGCTCAGGCGGACTACGTCACCCGCCTTGAGCGTCATCGCTTTGCCCTCTGAAGCTTTGCCGAAGGGCATCTCTCCCGCGCCCTGGAGGATCGCGACGTGCTCCCATTCCGTGGCGTGCTTGTGCTCGGGTACCCGCATGTCCGGGCCGCCGACCAAGATCTGCAGAGCCCCAACCCGGCGAGCGCTGCTTGGTAGGGTCAGGCGAACCTGCAGCGAACCACCCTGGTTGGGCACCGCTGAAAGCTCGTTCAACTGGCTGGTCTCGATCGCCGCGGAGCGCTTCTTCCAACGCACCTCCCAAGGCTTGGCTCGGGCCGCCTCGATGGCTTCCTTGATGCTTTCTTTTGGGGTGAGAGCGGCGATGAGGATGACGCTGTCCTCCGTCGCGCGAACGCTTGCGCCGCCTCCCGGAATGCGCGCCAGCGTCCAGCTCCCAAGCGCTTTGGGTGCTCCACCATCATCTCCAGTCACTAGCGCCTTGCCGCTGCTTCCAAGCAGGTAATACTCGAGGTGCTGGTGTCGCGGCAGTACTAGGGTGTTTCCCTTCGGAAGCTTCTCGCTCCACAACAACGCAGGGCTGTCTAGCGGGCCCATCGCGGGAGTGTCGACTCTTGACTCGGCGCCCGCAGGAGCTTTTCCAGGCAGATTTGCCCAGCTGGGATCTGGGATCCAATCCTTGAGTAGGCAGGTTTTCGCCTTGCACTCGCTGACCGCTCCGAGCAGCGGAATGCTACTTGGCAGCTCAGCCGAAACGGAGGCTTGGCTACCTGGGTTCGGGGCACCCGCCTCGGAGCCGCCGCTAGCTTCGTCGTCGTCATCGATTTCCTCGTCGTCCAGGTCGTTCACTTCCGGAAACGGGATATAGGGCAGCCCGCCGCTCGGGCCCGCCGGAGGGTATTGCGACTCTGGCGCGGTGGCGCTGCACCCGAAGAGAAGCCCAGCGCCAAGACACAAGGAACTCAAGCGGGTCACTGCGACGGCGCTGACAATAGAGGCCATGCGAAACATGAGGGGTAGTCTCTCGGATCGAAATCTCGTTGGCTAGAGCAGCATCCTGCGGCCGAACGAGCGTGCCTCGAGGCATGGGGCCGCGCTCACACGGCCTGCTGGGGGTGCGAGACCGGCGTCGTGGAGCGCGACACCGAGGCGCTGAATGGAAATCGGTCTCGTCGGTAAACCATGTAATTCCGATATGTTCAGTAGGTGTGGCCATGCGCTACTCGAGCTGTCGAGCGCCTTCGCGCGGGTGCGCGTTGCGGACGCCAGCGAGTGGAGCTATCCGCGGCGGTCGCCTCGAAGCACACTAGGCCGACCTATTTGAAAGGCAGCTCGATGCGCGGAACCACCGCGCGGTTGCGATGTTCGCGCTCAGGCGCGATCGGGCTTTGAACGAGATCTCTGATGAAGAAAACCTACATCCTCGACACCAACGTTCTGCTCCACGACCCACACGCGATCTTCAAGTTCGAGGACAACGACCTAGTCCTGCCGATCTACGTGATCGAAGAGATCGATCAGTTCAAACGGGACACGTCGGAGCGCGGACGGAATGCGAGGACCATCTCGCGCTTGCTTGACGGATTGCGTGAGCGAAACGGCTCCCTGTCTGAGGGGGTGAAGCTGGGGGATGAGGGGACGTTGCGAGTTCACGTCCCCACTAAGCGGCCAATCCTCGCGATTGCGCTGAATCCCGATTCTGGCGACCACGCGATCCTCCAGACCGCCCTGGAACTGCGGGATCACAATCCCACTCAACCGACCATCTTCATCACGATGGACGTCAACCTGAGAATCCGTGCGGATACTCTCGGGTTGCGCACCGAGGTGTACGAAAATCAGGCGGTCGAGCCAGAGCAACTGGATAACGGAGTCGTGGAAATCGCGCTCTCGGCCAACGACTTCGACCGCTACTTCGAGACGGGTGAAATCCGTCCGAAAGAGGACCTGCACCTGTACCCGAACGTTTGCGTGATGCTACGCGACGACAGCCCGCGCTCACGCACCGCGCTCGGGCGCTATCATGCCGACAAGGGCACCGTACGTGCGCTGCTCACCCCCCGCGATGGCTTGATGGGGATCCGGCCGCGCAATCGCGAGCAGTCGTTCGCGCTCGATCTGCTCCTCGATGATTCCATTCGCTTGGTCACACTCGTCGGCATGGCTGGCACGGGCAAGACGATGCTCGCGCTCGCCGCTGGCCTGAAGCGCACGGTGGAAGATGGCGTCTACGCGCGGCTCCTTGTCAGCCGCCCCGTGATGCCGATGGGCCGGGATCTGGGCTTCTTGCCCGGAGACATCAACGAGAAGCTCGGTCCCTGGATGCAGCCGATCTTCGATAACCTTGAGTTTCTGCTAGTCGCGAGCGGCGGCAAACGACGCAACATTCGAGGCATCGACGAGCTGGTTCAAAACGGCCAGATCGAGGTCGAGCCGCTGACCTACATTCGCGGCCGTAGTCTGCCGCAGCAATACGTGATCGTGGACGAGGCGCAAAACCTCACCCCCCATGAGGTGAAGACGGTCATTACGCGCTGCGGAGAGGGCACCAAGATTGTGCTCACGGGGGACCCTTTCCAGATCGACAATCCTTACGTCGACAGCGCGACCAACGGTCTCAGCGTTAGCGCGGACCGGCTGCGAGGCGAGCAGATCACCGGGCACATTCTGCTACAAAAGGGCGAGCGCAGCGAACTCGCCAACATCGCCGCCAGCAAACTATGACCAGACGCTTCGTCGTCTCCCCGCCTCAGGCTTCATCTCCGCTAGGAAGCAATCAGGAACCGGAAACTTTCGAGCTCTGCGCCCTCGACGCGTTCTTGTTGCGCGTCGAGAGCGAAGTTCGACTGCTCGATCGCGTTCGACCCCCGAATGCGGCTCGGAGCCTCGCAGAGGTAAGGAAGAGCTTTCTCGCTGGGCAGCCCAGGGCACCCGAGCACCCGCGCATCGAGTCTCCAGGATTCGGCGACTTGCGTGGTCTACTCGAGAAGCTCGCTCAGCGCCTGATGTCCGCCGGACCGTGGGGGCAGCTCTACGCGGCGCGCGTCCAAGAGCTGACCCTCGAAGCAGCGATCGTCGATGCGATGGGCTCCCCAGACCTGCTTCGGCTCGCAGAAGAGCGATTTCCTGTGGAAAATGGGGCGGCCGGTCGGCAGGCGCAAGTCTGGGCGCGCGCCTGGTTGGAGCCGCCCGAGGCCAACGAGAGCGAGCCTACCTTTCGCAGTGACGACTTGGGTGCACCGCAGAGCTTGATTCGTCAGCTCGAGGGCGAACTTCG
Organism: Polyangiaceae bacterium; assembly: GCA_020633205.1. Lineage (NCBI taxonomy): Bacteria > Pseudomonadati > Myxococcota > Polyangiales > Polyangiaceae > Polyangiaceae bacterium. Next base: position 1,281,783 of record JACKEB010000010.1, on the reverse strand, counting down.
CGAGCATGAGCTGGAGGTGCGCATCCAGCTGGAGCCTGATCTGCAGTCGCGAGCGGCTGTGGGGCAGGGGATCATCTACTTGAAGCCCGCACAGTGGCTCACCGAGCGCACCGCTAGGCGCCTCGTCTTGCATGAGGTTCACGGTCACGTCCTGCCGCGTGAAGCAGCTCGACACGCCCACGGCGGTTTGTTCTTGGTCGGCAGTCAAGGCGGCTCGGACGACGAAGAAGGGCGTGCGCTGTTGCTCGAGAAGCGTCACGGGTTGCTCGACCCCGAGCGGCGCTTCGAGCTAGCGCTGCGCCACGAGGCGGCGCGTCAGGCACGCGCCGGCGCGGACTTCGTGGAGCTGGTGGAGCTGTCGATGGCGCTTGGCGCGGATCTAGACATGGGCTTGCGCATCGCCGAGCGAGCGCGCCGTGGCGGCGGACTCGGGCGGGAGTTGGTGTACCTGGCAGCGCTTCACCGTGTGGAGAGCGCGTTCGCCACGACTCCGGAACTCGAAACCTGGCTGCGACGCGGTCGGGTGAGCATCGAGGCGGCTCGTGCGCTCGCTGAACTCGGCCCCGCTCCTCATCGGCTTGCGGCTTGAGCGACTAGAGATCGAGCTCGATCACCACCGGAGCGTGATCCGATGGCTTCGCTTGCTTGCGTACTGTCTTGTCGATGTGGGCGGCAGTGCAACGCTCCTTGAGCTGCTCGCTCAGCAGGACTAGGTCAATCCGCAGCCCAAGGTTGCGTCGAAACATTCCCGCGCGGTAATCCCACCAGCTGTACAGGCCGCCCTCTTCGTTGTGAAGGCGGAAGGCGTCTACGAGACCGAGACTCATCAAGTCCTGAAGCGCGGCGTGCTCTTCCGGGTGGAAGTGGAGCTGACCGCGCATGGCCTCGACGTCGTAGACGTCACGCTCATCCGGGGCGATGTTGTAGTCGCCGCATAACACGACGCCCTTCTTCGCGCGCCCGTCCTCGATGTCCTTGGCCACGGTTCGCTTGAAGTCAGCGAGCCAGCGCTTCTTCTTCTCGAAATCCGGGTGCTCGACGCCCTTCCCGTTCGGTACGTACGCGGAGTAGATGCGCACGCCTTTGATGGTCACGGCGAGCAACCGCTTGTCGTCCTCTGGAGCTGCGTCAAGGAGGCCGGCCTGAACGTCCATCAACACTCGAGAGGTCGCGATGGCGACTCCGTTGTAGGTCTTCTGGCCGCTGATCGCGACCCCGTAGCCGATGCGCTGGAACTCCTCCGTCGGGAAGTCAGCGTCTTCAACCTTCGTCTCTTGCATGCAGACCACGTCGGGCTGCGTGCGATCCATCCACTCCAGAACCTGCCCGAGACGGGCACGAATGGAGTTCACATTCCAAGTTACGATTTTCATCTATTTCTTGCGCCTGGGGGCTCCCCACGCTGCCGGCCCGCATACACCGCACGTCCGCGCGTGGCCAGAGCGCCGCCAAAACGCCGCGAATCGGCCTCCGAGTCGCGACAAAGCGTCCGCTGCGCGTGTTTGGCAGTGGTCGATGGCCGAAACGGGTCCCACAAAGCGCCGGGTTGTGACGCTTTGGTTTTTGCACCTTGTTCCCGCTTCCACCGGTTGGCGTCGTGATGACACCGACCGCGACCTGGGGCGCTGCGTCTTTCCTCGAACGCTTCCCCGAGGTGTGAACGAGGCGTCGCAAAGAGGGTCGTCAACCGGGGCCGTTTTCTGTAGTGATCCCGCAGGGCTTGCTTCAGACTCCAGGCGCCGCTCGCGCCTGGCCTGGCTCGCTGGGGGCTCGCGCGAAGCTCGCCCTTCGCGGCGCCAAAGTCGCCGGGTTGCTTGGTCTCGTCTGCACGCATCATGAGGACTCGAAAATTGACGTTGTCCAGTCGTCGCTCTCTTTCTCCGCTTGCACCGATCAAGCTCAGCCGAACGGTCTCCCTCGGTGTGCTCGCCGCACTGGCGCTGACACCTACCGCCGCGGCAGCGCAGGACGAGGGCAGCGGCGCGGTGCCCAGTGGGAGTTCGGGCGCCGTCGTCAAACCTGCGAAGGACGATCCCAAGACGGCGAAGAAGCCGGTCCTGGTTCCACCCAAGCTCGTCAAGTTCGCTTCTGCGCCGTACCCAGAGGAGGCACAAAAGAAGGGCATCCAAGCGGACGTCATTCTCGAGCTCACCATCGACAAGGACGGTAAGGTCACCGCCGCAAAAGCCGTGGAGCCCGTTGGGAACGGCTTCGATGAAGCAGCGGAGGCAGCGGCGCTCGAGTTCGTGTTCGAACCGGCGACCAAAGACGGCAAGCCGATTCCGGCGAAGATTCGCTACAAGTATTCCTTCACGCTAACCCCCGCTGAGCCCGAGAAGCCAGCTCCAGGTGAAACTCCGAAGAAGCCGGAGGCACCCACCACTGGGAACATCGGTGGCAGTCTACGCATCGCCGGAACCAAGGGTCCGCTTGCTGGCGCGCAGATCCTGATCACCAGCAACGCTGGTATTCAGACCGGGACGACGACCGACGCTCAGGGGAAGTGGAAGATTGAAGGATTACCACCCGGAAAATACGACGTTGAGATCTCGTCGCCAGGTTTCACCACCGGCAAGTTCCCTTTCGAGATCGAGACGGGCAAAGAGTACGAGTTCGAGTACGCGCTGCCGCCCGAGGTGGAAGGCGAGGAAGTCACCGTACAGGGCGTGCGGCCACCGCGCGAAGTGACTCGCCGTACCGTCGAGCGCCGCGAAATCAACCGTATCCCCGGCACCAGCGGCGATGCACTGCGATCTCTTCAGTCGTTGCCTGGCGTTGCGCGCCCGCCCGGGCTCGCTGGTCTGCTCATCGTCCGAGGCTCCGCGCCTCAGGACACCGCCACCTTCGTCGACGGCTCCGAAGTGCCGCTCATCTATCACTTTGGCGGTCTGTCCAGCGTGGTACCAACGGAGCTCCTCGACCGTATCGATTTCTACCCAGGCAACTTCAGCGCCCGCTACGGCCGGGTGATGGGTGGCATCGTCGACGTCGCGTTGCGCGAGCCAGACATCAGCTGCACGGGTCCGTACGGAAAGGCCTCCGAAAAGAAGGGCTGCTACCACGGCATGGCGCAAGTCGACTTGATCGACGCGCGCGTGATGGCCCAAGGCCCCCTCGGTCCGCTCAAGGGCTGGAGCTTTGCAGCGGCGGGTCGACGCAGCTGGTTCGACGTCTGGCTCAAGCCTGTCCTCGAAGAGGCTGGCGCTGGTGTAACCAGCGCGCCCGTCTACGACGACTACCAGTTCATCGTGGACAACAAGCCGGACGAGAACTCGCGGCTATCGATGCGCTTTTATGGCTCCCACGACGAACTGGAGATCTTGATCAAGGATCCGGCGGCGCAGGATCCAGCGTTTGGCGGCAACCTCTCGTTCTCCACCAGCTTCTGGCGCGCCCAGATGCTCTACGAGACCAAGCTCACGAAGGATCTAGAGCTCAACAGCATGATCTCGGTTGGCGAGACCAAGCTCGGTTTCTCCGTCTCGAGCTTCTTGTTCGACCTCAGCTTGGTTCCAATCGAGACGCGCAGTGAGTTCGGCTGGACGCTAACCAAGGGCGCCAAGCTGAACGTCGGCACCGACATCCAGATCGTGCCCTTCGAGGTGGTGGTGCGCGCGCCTCAACCCCCGCGCCCGGGTGAGCCCGATCCCGGTCCCTTCGTCACCAAGCCGCCCCTCGAGCAGCGTCAGAAGGGCACGGGCTACCGTCCTGCATGGTACGCCGAGGCGGAGGTGACACCGACTCCTCGACTGCGCGTCGTGCCAGGCGTCCGCCTCGACTTCGCGCGTGACTCTGGTCACTCGGATCTCGCGCCGCGCATCAATGCTCGCTACGACATCGTCAACCCGACCCTCGATGGCGACGAAGACGCAGGCAAGCTAGCGCTCCGCACCACCATCAAGGGTGGCGTTGGTGTGTTCCGTCAGCCCCCGCAGTTCCAGGAGACGGACGACGTGTTCGGCACGCCCGGGCTCGAGTCCAATCAGGCGATTCACTACACGGTGGGCGTCGAGCAGGAGTTCTCGCGCCACATCGAGCTTGGGGTTGAAGGCTTCTACAAGGATCTAACGAACCTGGTCAGTCGCCAGGCCGCGGACGATGGCGGCTTCGACTATGGGAACGCTGGCACCGGCTACACGATGGGCCTCGAGACCCTGCTCAAGTACAAGCCGGACAAGCACTTCTTCGGCTGGGTCGCGTACACACTGAGCCGAAGCGTGCGTCAGGAGAGCCCCGAGGAGGAGGAGTATCTCTTCCAGTACGACCAGACGCACAACCTCACGATGCTGGGGAGCTACCGCCTGGGTCGTGGCTGGGAGTTCGGCGCGCGTTTCCGCGTGATCTCTGGCTCACTGGATACGCCCGCCCTCAGCGAACCGGCGCTCACGGCGTTGTACGCCGCTGACGCGGGAGCCTACACGCCCATTCAGGCGGCCCCGTTCAGCGAACGCCTGCCGCTATTTCACCAGCTTGATATCCGCGTGGATAAGCGGTGGCAGTTCCGAGACTGGCAGCTCTCTGCCTACCTTGACGTGCAAAACGTCTACAACAATGCCGCGCGAGAGGCGATCTTGTACAACTACAACTTCAGTCGCCGTAGCTACCAACAGGGGCTACCCTTGATCCCGAGCATCGGCATGCGAGGTGAGTTCTGATGTCTGCCGAACGACTTTTCGTAGCTTCGAGAGAGCTCAGGCGTGTGATCGCTCCGCGCACTACCTCGCTTGGCCTGCTCGCCGCCATCACGGCCGCCGGATTCAGCATCGGTTGCGGTGCCGAGTTCGATCCGCCGAGCGAAATCAACAGTCTGCGGGTGCTCGCCGTGCAGAAGGACAAGCCGTATCCCAAGCCGGGCGACGACGTCTCGGTGAGCATGCTTTGGTATGACGGCAGCGATAAGGCCCCGCGACCGGTGCAGGTCGCTTGGTTCAGCGGCTGCTACAACCCGCCAGGTGACTTCTACTACGGCTGCTACGAGTCCCTCGCGCAGAGCCTGGCCGCCGTGGGCTCTGGGCAGACACCTCCACCCGGTTTTGGTGTCGGGACCGGCAACCAGTTTACCTTCAGCATCCCTGACGACATCATCTCGTCGCGGCCGAAGTCCAAAGACCCGGATTTGATTCCGTATGGATTGGCGTATGTGTTCTTCGCGGCGTGCGCAGGAGAGCTTGGTCCTGCACCCGAAGGCCAGGGTTTTCCCCTTGCGTGCTTCGACGCGACCGGTAAGCAAGTCGCCAGTGAAGGCTTCGTCGCGGGTTACACCGGCGCCTACGTCTACGACGATTTCACGAATACCAACCCGGTGATCACTGGCTTCGAGTTCAACGACCAAGTGGTTTTCCCGGACTGCATCGGGGACGCATGCCTCACGGATCCACCACCGCCAAGCGACGTCTGCGGTGAGGGCTTGGCATGTGTTCCTGCCTGCGAAGCAGATGGCGACCCGCAAGACTGCCCCGAGATCAAGCTGCGTCCGCTGATCTCGAGCGACGTTGCGGAGACCGATGATGTCGCGGCGGCCGCCGAGGGGCGCAACGTGACGGAGCAGATGTGGATCAATTACTACGCGGAAAAAGGCGACTTCAAGTCCGCGGTCCGTCTGCTGGCTGACGCTCAGAAGGGCTTCAACACCGACTACGGCACGAGCTTCTACGCCCCGAAGCAGCCAGGGGACATCAAGCTCTGGGCGGTCGCCCACGACAACCGCGGTGGCACCGAGTGGGTGCGCATCACGGTGCGCGTCCAGTGATTCCCGGAGTCAGAAGCAGAGCGTTGGGCGAGGCTTGAGTTCGTTGGGGGGGAGGCGCACTGAAGCGCTCCTCTCCCCCAGAACAAGCCTCCGATCAGCTGCAGCCTGGTGCGAATACGTAGATGGTCGCGTTGGTCCCAGCGCTTAGCGGCGGCGCTAGGACGTACCCAAAGCGAGTTCCCCCAGCCACGCCAAGCTGCGTCGTCGAGTAGGGGATCACGAAGCGAGCGGGGTCCAGCATCAGGGTTGACGCGCGTGTCACGATGCGCACGGACGTCTGGTTCATGTTCGCTGGATCGACCAGCGTAGCGATCACCGTCGTCGAGTTCAGCACGGCTATCGGGCCGCTAAGTGCGGTGTTGTAGGGCTGATCGGCGTACGTCTCGAGGTCCACCCGCTGGGTACCGTCCAGGCTGGTGCCGGTCTCATCAATCAGCGGCCAACGCAGCGTGACGCCAGTCGCCACAGGACTCCCCGCGTCGTCGCGAATCACGATGTTCGTGCTCCACACCAGCGACCCGTCGTTGCCCGTCGCGAAGTTGTGGCTGTTCGTGCTCGTGGGCACCTCCCCCGTCTGACCGTAGAGGTTCACCTCACCGTCGTTCTGGGCTTGTGGCGTCCCCGCCGAGCGCTCGAAGCTGAAGTAGGGCTCGAAGTTGCCGGTGCCCGTCTCCGTGCGGAATGTGATCAGACGCGTACCGCTCGAGCCGATGACGCGTGCACCAGATGGAATGCCGGCAGAGGTCTGCATCGTCACCGTGTCCGTGTTCATCAACGGCGGCAGCACCCGAGCCGCAGGATAGAACTCGCCAGCGTTGTTCAGCACCAGAAAGAACCCGTGCTCAGAGCTCGGGTAGATCGAGCTAATCGCGCTGCTGAAGCTCACGCCCGCGGTTTGCGTAACGGCGTGAGTCGACTTCGCGGTGGGGCGATCGATCCACGCGAGTGACAACCTCCCGCCAGCGATCGGACCCTGCAGCAAGATGCGGCCAGCGGTCGACGCCAAGCGCGTCACGGCAAACGGCGGTTGATCGACGTCCAGAGCCACAGGTGACACGGGGTTGGTCATGTCCCAGCCCACGATGCCCTTGGTGGCCGTGCCGATGAACAGCAAGTTGTCCAACGTCGCGATGCAGAACTGCGCGTTGCCGCCGCAACCGATGTCGTCCCCGAGGGAGAACTGATGGGCCTGAAAGCCGTAGGTCGTGGCGCTCATCTCGCACGTCGCCGAGCCGCCGCAGACGCGTCCAGTACACCCCACCGGTGGACACACCTCGTAGACGCACTCACCGGCGGTACACGTCGGTTCGAGGCAAGGATCGGCTGCTGCGGAGCACTCACTCCCGTTCCCGGTGCAGGTGCCAGCATCGGGTAGCCCGCCACCGGAGCCACCGGTCGCTCCGGCGGAGCCTCCGCTACCGCTCGTCCCTCCGGATTGATTCCCTGAGGAACCACCGGAGCCCCCACTGGCCCCTGCCGCTCCGGCGTTCCCGCCAACGGAGCTATCGGTGCCTCCGTCTTGCCCGGGGCCCGTGCCGATCAAGCTCTCGTTTAGGTCCAGGCTGCAAGCGGCGAAGGCAGCGCTGGCCAGTGCCGCGCAAATCAGTGGAAGTGACGTCGAGCGGCGCATCAGAAATTCCCCTTCGCCCATAGTTGAGCTGGCCCAACGCCCACGCTCATCTTGCCCTCGGCGCCCCCCTCGGAAGCGCCCGGCTGCCAAACGATCAGCGTGACGCCCGCAGCGGTCAACACACCGCCGGCGATCAACATGATGTTCGTCTTGGACTCGAGTCCCTTTGCGTGATCGAAGCTCTCTCGCGTTGGACCTGCCTTGTAGGCCGTCTCGGCGTCATTGGCAGAGAGCCCGAGGAGTACGCCGCCGAGCAGGGATGCGATGCCGGCGCCCGCCGTGATGAACCCGACAGTTTTCCACGGGGATTCTTTGGGCGCCGGTTCTACTTGCACCGGTTTCAGCTGGGGTTCAGCGAGTTCCTTCGGCTTGGGCGCCTCCGTCGGCTGCTCTTCTGCCTTTGCCTCCGCGTCGACCTCCAGCACTTCGCCCGCTTTCACCTCCAAGTTGCGCCGCTCGACTGAGCCGTCGCCGCGCAGGATCAGCAAGACGTGGGAGCCGTTGCTCGCGTGGAGCCTGGCGGGTGCCTTGAACTCCGAGTGATCGTCGAGTTGGACGCGCGTGGTGTCCTCTCCCAGGACGGATACGACGCCGAGCTCCTGCTCGAGCGCGTCGAGTCGCTCCCTGGCGCGCGCGGCCTGAGACTCGTTCAACTTCGGCGTCGCGAGGGCTAAGGCAAACGCATCGGCTGCGCGCGCCTTCTCGCCCGCTAGCTCCCAGGCTTGCGCGGCCGTGTAGAGCGCAACCGCGTGGGGTCGCAGACGGCTGGCAGCCTCGAAGTTCGTCGCTGCGTCGCGATAGCGCTCCTCACTCAGCGCTTTCTTGGCCTCGTTGTAGAGACGAGCGGCCTCTGCCTTGGTCTCCGACTCGCTCATCTCCTGAGCGCACACGGAGGGACTGAAGAGCCCGGTTCCCAGTCCGAGCGTGGTCCAGATCAGGCCGCTCGCGATCGTTCGACGCCAGCTTCGCGCGCCCATGGCCGCGATCGAAGAACACTTCGTCATCCGCTTGTCCTACTTCCTGCTCACGCCGGTGTGGCGTAACTCCTCAATCATCGTCTTACTACGCGTCGTTCTTCAAGATTGCAGCAATGACGTAGCGTTCGTAGCCGCCCGTCGGCGCGAGCGCGGCCCGTGTCGGCACCGCCCCAGAGCGCTTTTGTCCCCATTGACCCCGGCCGTTCGACGCGACCTTTGTCACCCAGCTCCCGCCAGGAGCCGGAGTTCAGTCGAATGGGTTGTCCGGGATGTCGACTGGCGCCGGTTTCGGCTTCTCAGCTGGCTTTTCCGGCTTAGCCGCAGGCTTCGGCTCCTCACGGGGCGCGGCCGGCTCTTCAGTCTTGGCCGGGGCACGCTCTTCGGTCTTGGCCGGCGCGGCTTTGGCGCTGAGCACTAGATCGACGGTGGACGGTGTCTCGGAGTCGAGGTTCAGCGTCTGCTCCTCGTAGCCGTCGGCGCGTGCGATGAGCTTGCGAGTGCTGCCGGGAAGCGGCCGGGGCACACGGTTCACGCCGACTTTGAGCACCGAGCCTTCGAACTCGAGCGATACGCCTTCTGCTGGCACGGTGCGGACCGTGATGTACTCGATGTTGGCCTTTAGCGGCGCCGGTTCGGGGTTTGGGCTGGCGGCAGGCTGAGCAGTCACCGGGGGTGGCGCAACCGTGGCCGCCGCCACAGGCTCTGGGGAGCCTTTGGAGCCGCCGAGCAGATACCACCCGCCAAAACCCAAGCCGCCGATCAGTAGGAAGGCACCTAGACCGATCCCCACACCCATGAACACGGTGCCCATCGCGCTCGGACGTTTCCGTGGGGTAGAGATGGCGCTCTGGCTGATCTCCGCGCCGGACGTCGACGTCGGCGCCACATTGCGGATGAAGCTCGGGACAGAGGCCGACTGATCGCCGACGCTCTGGAAGCTGTCGCGGGGAGACGAAGCTACCCTCGCCAGGCTCTGGCGCATCAGGTGCTTGATGTGCTCCTGGCGCTCGCTCACGATGTGACCGACCCGCGCTTGGAGTTCCGCGCCGATGTGGGTCTGCGTGATCACGGGCCCCGAACGGGCGAGCCATTCTTCGAGCGCCGTCTTCATCCGATCCGCAGTCGCGAAGCGGTGGAACGGGTCCATCGCCATCGCTTTCAGGATGATCTGTTCGAGCTCCTGAGGATAACCAGGCACATGCGCACTGGGCGGCTCGAACTGCCCGCTGAGGATCTGCTTGATGATGTGGATCTGGTTTCCGCCTGGAGCGCTGAATGGGCGCTTGCCGGTGGTGGCTTCGTACAGGCAGATGCCGAGCGCGAACACGTCGCTACGTCGGTCGATCTTTTGACCGCCCGCTTGCTCGGGGCTCATGTAGGGCGCCTTGCCCTTGATTTGACCGGCGCTCGTCGTCTCGGTGCTCATGCCCAGCGCCTTGGCGACGCCGAAGTCCATCACCTTCACTGAGCCGTTGGACCCCACGAGGATATTCTGCGGGGAAACGTCCCGGTGCACGACGTCGAGCCGCTGACCGTGATCGTCGGTCAGCTCGTGCGCGGCATGCAGGCCGCCACAGGCCTCAGCGATGATCTTCGCTGCCAGGCGCGCGTTCAAGCGCTGGGGAAGTGCGCCCTCAACGCCGCTGCCTGGCTTGAGCAGCCGCGCGAGGCTCTCTCCCTCGACCCACTCCATGGCCAGGTAGAGCACGCCGTCTTCTTCACCGAGGTCGAAGATCTCGCAGACGTTGGGGTGATGTACTCCCGCCGCCACGCGCGCCTCGTCGAGGAACATGCGCTCGAACGTTTCGTCCTCTGCCAGGTTCGGCAAAATGGTCTTGATGGCAACGACTTTGCTGAACCCGCGCTGACCGTGTTGCTTCGCAGCCCAGACGCGTGCCATCCCACCCTGAGCCACTGCGAGAAGAATCTCGTAGCGACCGAGGCGATCTCCCGGATGAACCTCTCCGAAGCCGCGGCCTGGCGCACTACCGATCACGAACTGCTCATTATATCAAGCTTGCCCCGAACGCACGCCCGAGAGCGCCCTCCAAGGGGTCGTTTTACGATTGAGCGTTCGTTTTTCTTATCACTCAGTGACAGCTTCGCGACGTGTAGGGGAATGAAGGTCGCACGCTGACTCCGACGTTCACGGTTTCAGCCAAACCGCTCGGTTTTCTGGGAAAAGTTGACCTTGAGATCAGTTTTCGCGCGGGAACGCGTTGCCGCTCGGTCTGACTCTGGCCAACGCCTCAGTAGGTCTCGTTGACGGGAGCGCTACGCGCCATCACGACTTTGTTTCCGTACGCTGGCGGCGGAGCGAGGTGCTCCGGCACCCGACGTGGCGGCTGGTTCTCCGTACGAGGTTGGATCGCTCGCGGCGGCTCTTTGGGTAGGGGGGGCTGAGAGCTTGCGCAACCGCTGCCCAAACACAAAGCGAACACGACCAACGCTCCGCCGCGCAAGAACGCGAGGGACGTCAGCATGCTGGAAGTGTTGGGCGGGCGGGTCGCACTCGTTCGAGTGATACACCGCATCTCGTCAAGCATAGCTCATCTCCTCTTTCATGCACGCTCCCAGCTTTCCATACGGCACTCGCGAGCACTGCATTGAGACTCGCTGCGTTGGTAGGCGCCGTGTTTCATTAGGCGCCGTGAGGACCACACGCGCCGTGAAGGCGAATGCACGTATTGGGCCGCGACGCGTGCCCGCGTCCGCTGCGGGTCGGTGTGATTTTGCGCGTGAAAATAGGCGAGCTGAGGGAGGCTGCCGGCAGGGCGTTGTTCACTGGTGTGGCGTTTTCGAGGTCTTGTTCGTTCGCGCCCCAGGCCGCGGTGGATGCACGCTTCAGGTTTCGCACGCCAGGCGCGACGCGAACTCGCAATGCGTGCGTTGCGTCAGCGGATCCGCGCGCGGGTTCGTTGGGGCGTCAGCCTCAACGGTGAGCGAACTCGACGCGGCTTGACGTCTTGGCCCGCAGCGTTTCCCAAGTTGCCGTGCCTTACCGTGTCCCAGAGGCTGCGGCGTCCCAGAGGCTGCGGCGTCCCAGAGGCTGCGGCGTCCCAGAGGCTGCGGCGTCCCAGAGGCTGCGGTGTCCCAAGTCGCCGGAGCGGGCGCATCGATTGGTACCGTGCGGATCTATGATCTGAGGTGAGCGAGTTGGGCGGGGTTTGGGGGGAGGTGCTCCGACTCTGAGCTGCGCCGGATTGCGGTTGCGCCGGATTGCGGTTGCGCCGTGAGACGCCGGCGTTGGGTGTCCGCTGAATCGGACGGCGCTGCGACTTCCGACGGCCAAGTCGAAGCGCGGCCTTGGCTCGACCGTTGGGTGAACGGGGTGGCCGTCGTGTGATCGCGCTGGCGCCTAGCTCCGTAGCCGAGCGAGCCCCGTAGCCCCGGAAACATATCCACCGGCGCTACCGCAGATGGACTCCGCTGGATCCTGGTCCGGCGTTTCGAGGTCCCTGGGCGCTGCTCGAGCGTTTTCGCCGTCGAGCCCGCTCTGCGCAGGGTGCAGGCGCTCGCGTTCGTCGTTTGTGGTGTGTTAGCGTGCCGCCGTGGATCGAGGCACGCGGTCGTTTTGGCTGCTAGTGGTGGTCCTCCTTGCTGCATCCGTTGCCTTTGGTTTCGGGGCGGAAGGGCGCCGTCGTCAGGTACAGACCAGTGAGTCGAGTCTCACAACGGGGGACGTTGTCGGGCTCGTCGAGGTCGTGGACGGAGATTCGCTCGTCGTTGACAAGGGTGGACAACGAGTCGCGGTGCGACTCATCGGCATCAAGGCGTTCGATCCCAAGAACGACCCCGGCGAGACTTCGCGTTTCGGTCGTGAGGCCGTGAGTGAGCTCTCCCGGCTGTTGCAGGACAAACCGATTCGAGTTCTGCTCCACGATCCACCGACCGATGCCCACGGGCGCACCCTGGCTGAACTCTTCGTAGACGACCAGGACGTCGCGCTCGACATGGTCAGGCGAGGTCTGGTCCTCGTGTACACCGTGTACCCTTTCGGCTCGATGAGCATGTACTTGCAGGAGCAAGCGAAGGCGAAGGCGGATCGTATTGGCTTGTGGTCCGAGCCGAGCGTGGCCAAGCGGGCTGAGCTACTTAGCCGGGAGTGGAGCCGGCAGTCGAAATGACCATCCTGCTCCGATTTTTTTCCCGGCGGTTATTGAGAACGCCGCCTGCGCCCTTTCGTGTGGGGGTCTTGATCGTCGCCGTGCTGCTCTACGGCGCAACGGGCTTCCTATTTTTCGAGTTGCCAAACAAGCCCGACCTCGGTTGGGGCGACGCGTTCTGGTACTCGTTCGTGACCGTAACCACTGTTGGCTACGGCGATTACTATCCCTCCACTTGGGAGGGGAGGTTCTTCGTCGCGGTACCGCTGATGTTCTTCGGCATTGGCCTGCTCGGCTATGTGCTGTCTCTAGCGGCAAGCGCGCTCGTCGAGGCGAAGACCAAGGAGGTGCGAGGAATGAGCTCTCACAAGCTGCAAGACCATCTGGTTGTCTTCAACTTTCCCGGGCTCGCGAAGTTCGAGCGGCTGCTCTCCGAGCTGCGCGCTGACACCAAGTTCGGTGCGTTGCGCGAGGTGGTGCTCGTCGACGAAGAGCTTCCGGAACTGCCAGTCGAGCTCGTGGAGCGCCACGTGCATTTCGTACGCGGAAATCCAACTCGAGACGAGACACTGTCTCGCGCGAGTCTCGACGAGGCGCACTACGCCATCATCTTGGCGAAGAACCCCGGAGATCCACACTCGGACAACCTGAGCGTCGCGATCACACTGGCGGTCGAGGCGCGCACCGCCGGAGTCCACACCGTGGTCGAATGCGTCGATTTTGCGACGCAAGAGCTGCTGCGTAAGGCGGGGTGCGACTCGATCGTGTGCACCTCACGCTTCGACGCCCACTTCATCTCTCACGAACTCCTGAACCCTGGGGTGCAGGAGCTGCTCCACGAGCTGACCAGCAACTCCCACGGGCAGCAGCTTTATCTGACGCCTGCAAAGGGGGAGGGGCGATTCTCGACATTGAGCGAGCGTTGCGTCAAACAGGGGCACCTCCCTGTGGGCCTGCTTCGAAAAGGGGAGACCTTGCTCAATCCGGGGCAGGAGTTTCCCGTGGAGCCGGGCGACGCACTGATCAGCATTGGCCCGACGCGACTGAGTCTCTAGCCGGCAGATTCGCCGAACCAATCAGGACTGCGCTGGTTGCCGATTGACGGCGCAAGGCGAAAGGCGAAGGTTTCGCGCGTGCGCTTCCTTTGGTCTTGTGTCGTCAACCTTTGGCTCCTGTTTTGGTGGCCCCTGCGCGCCCTGCGTGCGCGCTCAGCTTCGCCGCGGGGCGGCTATCTCGCGCTGAAGCTGGACGGTGGCGTCGTCGAGATCGCCGCTCGTCGTCGCTTCTGGCAGCGCGGTCCACGGGTGGTTTCCGTTCACGCGCTACGCGAGGCGTTGGAGGTTGCCGCGCGGGATCCTCGGGTGCGCGGGTTGGTGCTCAGCTTCCGTCACGCTGCCCTCGGCGCCGCGGTCGCCACGAGCTTGCGCGATGTGCTGCAGGCGTGGCGCACGAGTGGGAAGCTCCTGATCGCCTACCTGCCTCTGGGAGCGGGTAACCGCGAGCTGTACGTCGCCTCCGTGGCGGATCGAGTCTTCCTCGGGCACGAAACATGGGTATTACCGCTCGGATTTTCAGTCGACTCGCCCTACCTCAAGTCGACGCTCGATCGCATCGGGGTCGAGCCCGATGTGTACTCGCGGCGGGAGTACAAGACAGCCATGGAGTTCGTCACCCGCAGCGAGATGAGTGAGCCCCAACGGGAGCAACTCGGTGCTCTGCTCGACGACGCCTACGAGCGGCTCATCGACGCCCTGGCGAAAGGGAGGGGAGTTGACACAGACCGGGCCCGTGAGTGGGTTGACGGAGCGCCATATGACGCGGACGACGCCGCGCGCGTCGGGCTGGTGGATGGGGTGGTCGATGACGACGCGCTACTGAAGATTCTCGCGAGCGAAACCCTAGAGCTTCCATCGGGTTCCGACGCGGGCAACGCGCGCCTGACTTCCGTCGCGGGCTACGCGAGGCGGCGGCGCCTGGCGTTTCGACCTTTCTTGCGCCGGCCCTACATCGCAGTCGTGGAGATGCGAGGAGCTATCGTGGGCAAGAGTCCTGGGGCACCTCAACTCGGTGAGTTCGTTGTTGATGATGACTTCCGAGAGATCCTCGAGGAAGTGGGCGATGACCCTAAGGCGCTCGGAGTCGTTGTGCACATCGACTCACGAGGTGGCAGCGCGCTCGCTTCAGATCGCATTCTCAGGGCAGTGAGGAAGCTTGGTGTTGGCAAACCGGTGGTGGCTTACATGGGCAACATCGCCGCCAGTGGTGGCTACATGATCGCCCTCGGCGGCCAGGAAGTCATCGCTCAGCCATCGACGATCACCGGCTCGATTGGTGTGGTCGCGGCACGCTTGATCGTCGAGCGCTTGGCGTCCCGTCTCGGGGTGAGTTTGCAGCGGGAGTCCCGCGGCGCACACGCTGGCATGCTGTCCCCGTTTCGTCCTTTCAGCGAGAGCGAGCGCGCGCGCTTCGAGAGCCTGATCGATGCGGGCTATCGGCGCTTCGTCGGCTCCGTCGCGGAAGCGCGAGGTAAGGCTTTCGATGAGACCGAAGCCATCGCCAGGGGGCGCGTGTGGAGCGCAACGGCTGCCAAGGAACGGGGACTGGTTGACACGCTTGGGGGGCTCGATCGTGCCATCGAATCTGTGCGGCAACGTGTTGGGCCGAAGGCTGGGCGGGCTGAGGTGCTTGCGGTTGCACCAGTGCACATTCCGTCTCCGCTCACGCTGGCCATGGGGGGCGCTCACTCCGCGTTCCGGTCCAGGTTGCTCGAGCGACTGGCTCCGGAGGTCGAGCGTCAGGTGGTCTTGCTTGGCCTCGGCCTGATGTCCCGAGGTCTTCCCGACGCACGCCCAGAGTTCCCGGAGTTGTTGCTCTGGTGTGACGCCCAGGGACCCTGGGATTGAACCGTTAGCTGCTGGTCTCACCAGCCTGGCCAACGGCGCGAAGTCTAGCTGCAGAGGAAGGGCGGCGAGCTAGAAACATGTCCGCACGGAATTGCTCGCTGGCAGGGCGTTGGGAAACACCTGCCAGCGATGCGCGGACGATCGTCAGGGCCGATACGTCGACCCGCTCGTGTAGGCCAAGGAGGTCGCGAATGGGTTCTGTGTGACCACGCTGCGTGTGCCGTTCGTCGCGTCCACACTGACGACCTCGAACGTGGTCGTTGAGCCGTCGGACACGCTGTCGACGCCGTACAGCGTGCCGTTGCCGTCGGTGGTCGTCGAGCCGGGGACGAACGCTACCAGGGCGCCCAGGGTCGTCTCGGCGGGCTTCCAGCTGTGCCATTCTTCGGTGAAGCCGACGAAGCTCTGAATGAGTGCTGCGTCTGGGTTCCACAGCAGCGTCGAGTAGAAGGCATCTCCCGCTGGCTTGAGTGCTTCCGTTTGGCTCAAGTCGCTGAGTTGGATCGCGTTGACGCCGAGCGCGCTGCGTTCACTCGCTCCGCTCGTGAAGCAACCTGAACTCAACACGTAAAGGGTGTCGTCCGTGGCGGAGTAGTGAACCGATGTCGGACCAACGTGAAGTAGCTCGAGGCCCTCGCCGGCGGCGGACCCGTTGAGATCGACGATGCTATCGTCGCTCACGTCGATGGCCATGAGTAGGCTCTTGCTCGTGCAAGCAAGCTGGTAGTCGGGCGCCACGATTGTGCCCAGGTCGATACGCGCAAGCGTAAACCAAATGCGATTCCTCGAGGAATCAAACCAGGCGTAGTCGGGCTCAACGCCGCCGTCGGTGTCGAGCGCGTCTGCATAGCCCGTCAGATCGATGGTCTTGACCAGCGTGCCACCTTCCAAGTCGAGCACCGCAAGGTGTCCGCTGTCGTACAGCGGGACATAAGCCTTCAGCGGGCTCGTGCCTTGGGCGATCACGACGTCGTGGGGGTTCTGGCTCGATGCGTTGGCGACCGCCCCGCTGAGGTCGATGGTGCCAGTGGACTTTCCGTCGTCGTCGAGGGGATGCACGAGCGCCGTGGTGCGCTCGATGGCGAAGGCACGGTTGCCCGAGACGGAGACGACGCTATCGGGATCGCTGAGTTCGAGGCCTGCCGTCTTCGTCCCGTCCAGCTTGAGGGCCACGATCTCCGTTGCCGTGGCGAAGTCGGTGACCGAGACGAACAACCGAGGTTCGCTCGTGACTCCTCCAGCACCCGCGGAACCCGCGCTTCCGGCCGCTCCGCTGCTTCCGGCCGCTCCGCTGCTTCCGGCCGCTCCGCTGCTTCCGGCCGCTCCGCCGCTGTTCCCTCCGACCCCAGCGGTCCCAGCGGAGCCCCCGGTTGCCCCGCTCCCAGAGCTCGCGCCGTTGCCGCTGGTGCCAGCGGATCCGGCAGCGCCTCCTGTCGATTGACCAGCGCTACCGCCAGCGCCGCCGATGATGGGCTCGTCGTCTCCGCAGCCGCTGGTAAGGACCAAGAAGGCTAAGGAAATCAGGGTTTTATGCTTCATTTGTACCTACTTTTTTCGTCGCCGCCCGCGACGTAGGGCTCTATTGGGGCAGCGAAGGTAGGCGAAGCTTCCAGAAGGCGGCGGCGCCCCGAGCGGGGTGTAGACCGGCCTCAGCAACACCCGACTCTGACACCCCGCAGAGCAATTGGATGGTTGGATAACCCTTTTGGGTTACCGCGAGATCCTCGTTGGGCTCGGTCTCCTGACTCCCGGCTCTTGCCTCGGGTGAGCCTTCCCAGGCCCCCGGTCGTGAGGGGTGCGCTTCAACGTGCACCCCCAACGATTCAGGGGTTTCTAGTGGCGTTTCGTCGATCTGCGTGCAGCACCGACGATCACCTTCGTACCGGATACAGTGGCGGGGGCCGTGCTGGCTTTGCACCAGCTTCCCTTGCCTTTGAGGAGTGCCGCCTAGCGACACGGGGCCCGCATAGCACGCTTGCCCGGCGCACCGTCCAGGGAACCTGCAACCTCGGGCTCAAAAACCCTTGGCGCCCCTCTGTCCTCGCTTGACTCGACAGCTGCACTTGACCTGAAAACCCGCGCCTGACTCCAAAACCTCGCTGATGCGCCGCACTGGCAGACGCGGAGCAGCCCGGCTGTCCGCCGTCCCAACCATCAGGCGCACACTGGGCCCAGATACTGGCAGAAAGCGTCCTTGGGGCGCTCCTCACCCCCAAACCCCCTTTCGATTGCAGAACAGTCACAGATCGACGAGTCTACGAACCTCCACTACGCGCCGCTAAAGGTGCGAGGTGACACGTACTTATCGCCATCAAAGCTGACGCGGCTCCAACCTTCTTCGGGGGGATGAGGACTCGGTCGGTTCGAGGGCACGACAAGGCAGCACTACAGGTAAGCTCTTTCCGGCATGGCTGGCGCACGCAACCTTCCCCCTCTCGGTCACGGGACAATCGTCAACGACCGCTACGAGATCCGACAGAGCCTCGGCAAGGGTGGCATGGGCGAGGTGTTCCTCGCGTACGATCGGAGCACGCAACAAACCGTTGCTCTCAAGATCGTGCGTGAAGAGAGCCGCATGCCTGGCGACGACGAGGCGCTCCGCCAAGAGCTGCTGCTCGCTCGCAGCGTGAGTCATCCGAACGTGTGTCGCGTTCATGATTTGGCCCCCAGTCCTTGGGGCCCGATCTTGGTGATGGAGCACATTCCCGGCCAAACGCTCCACACCCATATCCGGCGGCGCAAGGCTCAGGGCGGTTACACCTCCGATGAGTTTCGCAAGATCGCAAGCGAGACGACCGCGGGGCTGGCAGCCATCCATGCTCAGGGCCTGGTGCACGGAGACTTGAAGCCGGGCAACGTGATGGTCACGGCTGACAAGGCGGTGATCCTGGATTTCGGCTTCGCGCAGGAGCGCGCGCGTTTGAGCGCTCGTCGACCTGGTGCGCCTCCAGATGGTGGAACCCCGAACTACATGGCGCCCGAGCGCCTGCGGTCCGGCGGCGCGAGCTCGGAGGACGATGTCTACGCGCTGGGCTTGACCCTTTGGGAGATGTGGACCTGCCGTGTGCCGGAGCCCGGCTACCGTCCACGCTCCAAGCCGATGCGCTCGCAGATCATGTTCGACGTTCCCGCAGGGCTGAGCGTCGACGAAATCAAGCAGATTTTCCGCTGCTTGAGCGAAGACCCAAGTATGCGCGTCGAGGCGCGCCACTTGCGCTTCTTCAATCCTTCCGCGCTGACCACCAGCCAGGTTCAGATCCCCAGGGAAAGGCTATCACCTGGGCCCCCGCTCGGTCGTTCGGTGACCGAGGCCTTCACTCCAGGGACCCAAGCGCTGCTCGTGACCTTCGCGACGAACGCTCCCGAGGTTGCGGGGACGCTGTGCGCTTTGGACAAGCCCCAGATCACGATCGGCCGGCGCAGCAATCAGGATCTGACGGTGCCGGAGGCGACCGTGTCTGGCCAACACGCGGTTGCGCGTTGGCACTCCGGATCGTGGATTTTCGAAGATCTGGGGAGCACGAACGGCACGTATGCCGACCACAGCTTCGACCGTAAGAAGACGGTGACCCTGCTTCACGGCAACGAGATTCAACTCGGGGAATGCCGAGTGAAGCTGGTGAGTTTTCAGAATGGTTCGCCGCAGCACGAACGAGCGAAAGCCTACCTGCGGCGTCGCGATGGCCTCACCGGACTGCTACAGCGCGATCAGTTGATTCGTAGCCTCCAAGATGAGCTGCAGTTTTCCGAGTGGAATGATGTGCCCTTGAGCGTCGCGCGCTATGAGGTTCGGGGTCCGAATCGTCTGGTAAGCGAAAGACCCACGATCTTGGAAATGCTGGCGCTGCGTCGTGCGGCGCAACGAGTCGTGGAGCTTACAGAGATGCTCCTGTTGAGCCTTACTCCGGCGACCGCGGGACGCATCAGCCCGCTCAAGTTCGCTGTTTCAATGAGCGGACCTAGCATCGATGAAGCGCGACACGTGGTCGAACAGGTCGTGTCTCAGGTGCAGGGTCTAATGCCCGAGGCGCTTGACTTGGCCGCGACAATCGTCAAAGCCGAACCCGGACAACCGGTGCACTCGCTGCTCGACAGCTGAGATTGTGCTAGCGCCGGGGCGGCGTGCGGGCAGTGTCCGTCGCCGACCCGAACCTTTTCACTGGTCGAGCCAGCGCGAGACCACTAGCTCCGCAGCGTGCGGATAGTCACCCAGCAGCTGGGTGCCTCGAACCAAGTCGATCGACTTAGGCATGCCTGGAACCCGCCCCTCTTTTCCTGTTCCCAGTGAACCCAGCCTCCGCCGTCTCGGCGTTGGCGGTAGCAGTGGCGGGAGTGGTGGTGGTGATCGCCCGCTGCGCGCGCAGCTCGTCGTGGCGGTTTGCATCGCGCTCGTCGTTATCGCGTTGCCGCTCTATTTCCTCAGAAGGCCAAGCGGTCACACGCTTGCGAACGCTAGCGCTAGTGCTTCCGCAGCGTTGGCTCCGTCGAGCTTGCCGATCTTTGCGATCGACGCGGGCACTCAAGAGGAGCGAGTGCGCCTCGGACCTGTGCAGCGAGTGAAGTGCTCCGCTTCTCCCGCGGCCAAGGGCCAAGAAGGAGCGCTCTGCGACAAGCTCCCCTTCTTCGAAGAAGCCCTCGCCAAAGCGGTCAAAGACAACGTGGACTGCGCGCCGAAGACCGGTAAGGAGGGGAGCATCAACTTCGCGATGTCGATCGACTTCGACAAGAAGCGAATCAGCGTCTTTCCTGGTCAAAGTGGAGACTGGCGTGGCCCTCAGGCCAAGCGTACGACCCAATGCGTGAGTCGATCCCTACCGCCCGCGCAGTGGGACACGATCCAGCACCAGTATCGCTACTACCTGTTCGCAATCCTTGCGACCTACCCGGTTCCACCGCCATCCGAGGGGCCACCCACCTTCGAGTGATCCGCGCCGAAGCTGAGGTTACCCGTCAGACGTACCTCGCTCACGGCGGCCCCAAGCACCTCCCGGCGTCGACTTGGCGGTGTCACATCACGCAGCGCGGCGAGTCGTGCGACGTGGGATGCGGTGTCGCTACGGGCGAATAGCGTCTCGAGTTCCTGGCGTAGTCGACGGCCCAGAGCCGGCGCGCGGCCATTGGTGGAGATCGCGATCGTCAGATCGCCGGCCTTGGCTTGAGCGAGGTGGGAATAGCTCGCTTGAGGCTGGTCGACGGCACAAAAGAACACTCGATGCTCCTCTGACTCTTGGAAGATCCTCGTCGCCAGCTCCTCGTCCGTGTCCACGAGCACAGCCAACCACGCCTCGCGCAGATCGCCTTGCTCATAGCCGCGCGGAATATGCTCCAGCTCGCTGCGCGCTCGTGCGCCCTCTAGATCCGGGCTCAGCGTTGAAGCCACGATGCGCACTCGCGCGCCTTGGTCCAGCCACGCCTTTGCTCTCTGCGCCTGTTCTGCTCCGCTTCCGAACACGATGCACAGTCGCCCAGTGAGCTTTAGACCTACGGGGAACACGCTCATTTCTTCTTCTTTTTCTTCTTCTCTCGAGGCACGACCGCCGGAGTGCTGAAGTTGAGTTCCTTCTCTGCTTTGCCGATGCGCTGAAGAAAGAGACCGGTGAAAGTGCTGAAGAGCGCGTCGCCGGGGGCGGCGGTACCCGTACCTGAAGGCCGCGAGACCCAGCGCTTGAGCTGCTTGAGCACTTCGTCCGACACAGGATTCACCTGCACCTTCGTCACGGCGTATACGGCTTGTCCCGGTGACGCCTGAGAACGGTCGGCGACGAGCAATGACCGCGCTTTACCACATCGTCGCAGCACGCCGCTCAGCGCCGCGACCCAGCGCCGCTGCCGTGAACCAGGCTGCGTAATTTCCACGCGGTAAGCTTCTTTCCAGACGTGCCAGGTGATCTTGCAGGTCTGAACCGTGGTGGAGATCGGCTCCTTGACTCCAGGGCGATAGATCGTACCCGTGAAGACGATGGTCGTGGGAAGACCGCGCTTGAGCTTCTTCTGGATCTCGTCGTCGACGATGTCGGTGAACGACACCGACATGTACAGACCCTTCTTGTCGGCGTCCCAGTGGAAGCGAGCACGCCGCCGTTGCTCTTTCGCTTCGTCCTTGTCCTTATCCTGGGCATGAGCGGGCCGCGGTGAGACACCACTCAAGGTCATGAAGGTCAGCAACATGACCAACCAGAAGCGCAACCTCGAAAGAGCGCTCCGAACCGTTCGAGGCAGAGCGACCCGCGCAGCCTCGGGCCGCCTCATGGGTTCTCACCTTGAATCGGTGGGATGAACCCGAGCGCGTTGGAGAACGCAAACGCGAATCCGCCAGCGCTCGTATCAATGCGGAAACCCAAGTTGCCGGTTACATCGATCGGCGCGCGTGCCAGGCCCGAGTAGCCTGATGCTGGACGCTCGAAATCGACGGGGTTCGCTACGGCGTATACGCCCGCGCTGGCGAAGAAGTCGATGCCGTAGACGGAGCGCGAACCGCGGTAGAGCGGGATGCGGTACTCGGTGCCGATGCGGCCCGCGTAGCGCCCGTACCGAACCTCTTGAATCGCCGTACCCAGCAGGTTGGGTGGGGGTCTGCGATCGAAGTTCAGTCCGAGTACGCGCGCTGGGAGGAAGTCGCTGAAGTCACCGACGTAGTACTGCTCGAAGAACGGCGCGTCGCCGCTGATCGCGCCGCCGAAGAGCGACAGCGAGATCACATGATCCCAAGGTAGCTCCCACCACTTGGAGAGCTTGAGTTCCACACGCTCATAAGGGTAGTCACTCCCCGCGGGCGTGAGGCTCACCTCCGTCATTGCCTGAAGGAACCACCCGTGGGAAGGCAGCACCGGTTGGTCGCGGGTGTCATGTTCGAGTGAGGCCCGCAACGTCGACAGCACACTCGGTCCTCGAATGATGTCGAAGTCGATCGGTTCGCGGGTCTCTCCCCGGACATGAGAGGCGGCGTCAGGAGGTGTGGCGTCGATGGACTCCAGCCGGTAGTGGAGCCAGAGCTGTGTAGAGATCGAAAGATCCCGACCGACGCCCAGTGCACCACCAAAGCGCTTGTACTGCACCGTCGCGTGTTCGGTGACTCGCTCCGTATCTTGCGCCGGCGCGACATAACGCACGTCGGAGTTCCCGAAGAAGTCGCGGGCGTCGTTGAAAAGCAGTTCGCCGCCGGTCATCCAGGTGGAGCCGAGAAACGCTGGATCCAAGAAGCGCACTCGCAGCGCGAGCTGACTGCTTGCGAGTCCCACGGCGCCACCGAGCAAGATACCGGTACCAGCGAGGTTGGTCTCCGCCGCGTCCAGCCCAGCGTACGGGGTGAGGGGCTTTGGCGTGCCGTCGTTGTCTGCGTCCTTCGAAAGCCCCATCCAGAGGTCATTCACGACGAACGTGTTGCGCTCAACGACCTCTATGACGAGGATGACCTTGCCGCCGGCGTTGCCTTTCCTGAGGGAAAACTGAACGTCGCGGAAGAAGCCGGTGCCCAAGAGGCGATAGCGTGTGAGCTCGATCGCAGGGTCTTCGACGTCCAGTACGTCCCCGACGTGAAAGGGGACATAGCGCAGCACCACGCGATCCCGAGTGCGGGTATTCCCGCGGATCTCCACAGCCTCGAGTGTGTAGCGCAGGGACTGATCTTCGAAGTCGCTGCGCGGCTCGCTCTTGCGTCCTGCGCCTCCTGGTGGTGATTCGGTGTCGTCGAGCTGATCGTCCTCGTCGTCTCGATCCTCCTCTGAGTCGTCGTCGTCGTCCGCCTTCGGCGGGTCGGCTGTTGTGTCTTCAGGGCGTCCGGACCCCCAGGTGGAAGGCGCGTCTTCATTGGGCGTTTGCGCGCTCGCTCGATCGACCCAAAGGCAGGCCAAAAGCGCGAAACAAGCCGCGACGAGCGCCGCCCTGGAGTTCATGTGGCGGTCGAGCCCAACGGCGGATCCAGTGTGGCCTCGAACCCAGAACACGACGCATGAGAGCATAGAAGCTCTACCGATTGGGACCAATCGTGTCTCCACTCGCTGGCGCTGCAGGGCCGCCTCGATTGGTGAACGAGTGGAGATCCGCCCAGGAGACCGGCCCCGCAAGCTTTCGAAGGAGTGACTAGCAGGGTGTTCGGAAAACGCCCTGCCAACCAACAGCATCTCCTTAGTTCACCCGGTCCACGTAGCGTGGAACGACGAGGTAGATGACCTTGATGCCGTCGGTTCCGCCCAGGGCTTGGCCGCCTGGTGTCTGCACCCTCAAGAGCGCTCGCAGCACGGTGAGCACCTTGGGCTTGAGCACTTTGTTCTCCGCAGTAACCTCGAACTCGACAGTCTTGTCTCCGCGAACGCCGTAGAACGTCGTGGCGTCGATCGTCGAGTAGGGCAACGGCGAGTCCGTGCTGGGCACCGGTGACACGCTCTGGATGAGCTTCGTGGCGTCGAATGGCATGCTCGTCATGTCATCGACCACGTTGTGAAACTCAGGGTCCGGAGTGCCGTTGCCGTCGCAGTCGATGTTGCCGGGGCAGTCGTAGCTGGTGGTGTTGGTGGTCACGTTGTTGAGACCTTGACCAGCGAGCAACCCGATTAGTCGCACGACCTCATCTGCCACGCTGCCGTTCGGCGTTGGGTCGTTCACGAGGGGTTCTTCTCGCCCACCGAAGGACGGGTCGAAGTAGAGGCTTCCAGTCTTCTTCGCGAGGTCGATCATGTCGGTGCGCGTGCCTGCGGCCGAGCCACCTCCGCCCGTCTGGACTGGTACACCGACGATCTTGGCGCCGATGCCGTTCATCGCGGAAACGACATCGGTGTACGTCTTGCTGCCCCCTGCGACCTGAGAATCGTAGTCGTTCGATGCGGTCGGGCCGTTGTGGAACTGGGCGTCGCTGATCAGGACGAAGATCGGCAGCTTGCCCGGGCGGAAGCACACCCGACCGAGCAGCCCGGGCGCGCAGTTCGCGTTGGCCGGGCTCCATACGCCGTTGTTCTGCGTTGGCGGGCCGCCCGTGAATGCGAACGGGGAGGCGTCCACGGCCATGAACATTGCCTGAGTGGCCGCTTCAGGCCCGTCCCCACCGCCTGCTGCTGTGAGGTTGTTGAGCACTGTCCTCACATTGTCTGGCGCGACGAAAGAGCCTGCG
Organism: Polyangiaceae bacterium; assembly: GCA_020633205.1. Classification (NCBI taxonomy): domain Bacteria; kingdom Pseudomonadati; phylum Myxococcota; order Polyangiales; family Polyangiaceae; species Polyangiaceae bacterium. The sequence continues at coordinate 1,257,315 of JACKEB010000010.1, read as the reverse complement.
TTGTCTACAGGTGCGGTCAAGCTGCCGTCTACGTAGCTCCCTCCTGCGCAACCGTTGGCCGGATCACCGCCGATGCAGAAGTGGTTCTGGAAGGTCTCGTCCGGGGTGTTGCCGCCAGCATTCGACTGGCCGTAAGGAGGCCACGGGACGTCGCGGAACGAGCCCGCGCCGACGAATGCCCCTGGAATTGCGGGGATTGGAGGATTGGCGCTCGGGTTTCCGTTGAGGACGGTAGGGATGATTTTGGTATCGAGGGATGCCTTCACGTTGTCGATCGCCGCCTGCATACTCGCGGTCGTGTCGATCATGAAGTAGATGTCGGCATCCTTAATCCCTGTGGAAAAGCTAAACCGCTGCTTCTTGGGGCCGGTGTTCCAAGGCACGATGAAGTAGAGGGACGCATCGGTGGGCAAGCTGGTTGCGTCGCAGGGGTCGCTGCCCGCGGCGCTCTCGACCAGGTCGATCACGTCGTCTTCGTCACAATCACCTGCGACTCTGCAGTCCGTTGCACAGCCCTTGACCTCATCGTCGTCTGGGACGCCGTCACCGTCAGAGTCGTTGTCTTGGAAATCTGGCCCGTCCTCGTCGTCGTCAGAGTTGGCCACCGGTGAACACGGATCGGAGCGCTTGCCGCCTTTTCCGGTCGGCAAATTAGGATTGGTTGCTTCGTCTTCGTCGCTTATGCCGTCGTTGTCGCTGTCCAGGTCCAGCTTGTCGGGAGTGCCATCTCCATCGGTGTCTCCTTCACCCTCGATGTCATCCGCTATCGTGTCACCGTCACTATCCTCCGGGTCGAGGCACTCGGGATCCGGGTCGATGTTCGCGTCGATGAAACCGGAATCGGCAGGTCCGCCGCCTGTGCCGCCGTCCTTCCCACCGACGTTCGTCCCCGGGTTTTCATCTGCGCCGCTGCAGCCGTGGGCTGCGAGCAGCGCCAAGACGCAGGCACCACCGAGGAGAGAGAAGCTGCTAGCCGTCGCTTTCATGAATAAGCCCCAACCTCCGCCACACAGGGCGGCTGAAACCGCTCGCAGGATTCCGCGGGCGGACACAGTCAAGCCAAGCCCACGTTGAGGGGGCGTGGACTTCACGAGTCTAGCTCATGCGTACACAGGGCCGAAACGTCGTGCTCGCATGAACCGTGCATCCTGGTGGAGCTGCACCTGCTCGTCGTGGTAGGCATCACCAACGTCGGTTTTCTCTGACGTCGCTTAAGAGCCCTATGTCTTTGGCAGCCCCACTCAGCGGCAAAGTTGCCGTAATCACCGGAGCTTCTGCTGGAATCGGTCTGGAGATCACTCGCCAACTGTGGCGTGGGGGAGCGACCGTGGTGGTGGGCGCCCGTCGCACATCACGCCTCGAAGCGCTGGCCGAGGAGCTTGGCGAGCGAGTCGTACCGCTGCCACTGGACGTAAGTGACCGCGGGAGCTGCGCGGCATTCGTGAACGCGAGTCTCACGCAGTGCGGCACGCCGGACATCCTCGTCAACAATGCCGGGCTCGCTCGTGGGCTGGCGACTGTGGTCGATGGAGACGAGACCGACTGGCGGGAGATGGTCGAAGCGAACGTGATGGGCCTGATGCGCATCACTCAGGGGTTCCTCCCGGGGATGATTGAGCGAGGGCAGGGTGACCTCGTGCAGGTTAGCTCCGTGGCCGGTGTTCAGCCGTATCCCAAGGGTGCCGCTTATTGCGCGACGAAGGCTGCGGTGGACGCCTTCAGCTTTGCGCTTCGCCGGGAGCTCCTCGGCACCGGCCTTCGCCAGCTTGTGATCCAACCAGGAATGGTTGAGACAGAGTTCAGCGAAGTGCGTTTTCATGGGGATACGGAACGGGCGAAGCAGGTGTATCGCGGAGTCCAGCCGCTCACGCCGCAGGACGTTGCCGATGCCGTCTACTTCGCGGTAACGCGGCCACCCCATGTCTCGATTCAGACCCTGTTGATCATGCCGACCGCTCAGGTCACGGCAACCGAGACCGCGCGGGCCCCTGAACTCCTTGACGCCACGGCGGGTTCGGAGCGCGAGGGGGTTGAGTAGTGAGCTGGTCCGTCGACGCGCTACTGACCGACAAGTATCGCTTGCTCCGTCTGCTCGGCACCGGTTCGGCTGGGAGCGTGTGGGAGGCGGAGAACACTCTCGTTGGCAAGCGCGTGGCGCTGAAGATCCTGCATTCCCATCTCGCCGGACACGAAGAAATCCGTGCGCGTTTCTTGGCGGAAGCGCGGGCCTCCGCGCGGATCGCGAACCCGCACGTGGTCGACGTGTTCGACTTGGGCGAGACGCCCGACGCCACGCCCTTCATGGTCATGGAGCTTTGTGAGGGGGAAACGCTGAGTTCGATCATCGAACAACGCGGAGCGATGGGGGCCGCGTACGCTTGCGAACTTTTGATGCAGGTGTGCACCGCACTGGAGTCAGCTCACGCGCTGGGTATCGTGCATCGAGATCTGAAGCCTGCGAACGTGATGGTGATGCATCCGGCTCCGGACCAGCCCCACGCAAAGGTGCTCGATTTCGGTATCGCCAAGGGCGTGCATCCCGATGGTCAGGATCCGGAGGAGCAAGATGTATTCGGGACTCCTCACTACATGGCGCCCGAGCAGGCAGCGGGCGACCATGTCGATCACCGTGCGGATATCTATGCCGCTGGCGCAATCCTGTACGAGCTCTTGGCTGGGCGTCCGCCGTTTGACGGAAAAATGCCCTCTTTGGTCCTCGCGGACGTGCTGACCCGGCCCCCGGAGCCGCTTGGCAAATACGCTGTAGACCTGCCTGTCGGGATCGAAGAGCTCGTGAAGAAGACGCTCGCCAAGGATCCTCAGGATCGCCCGCCGTCGGCGCGCGCACTGCGCAACGCGCTTTCCGCATACTTAAGGCCTTCCAGCGCACCGAGCCCAGGGCCCACTGCAAGACAGGGAACCGTGCCTCCGTTGCCTCTGGTTTCAAAAAGCAAGAAGCCCACCCTCGAGTTGGTGCGTGACTCTTCGGTTCCGCCCCCACCATTTCCTTCGGGAACTGATCGCGGAGGCAACCCTTCGCCGCCACGTCCGGGGAAGCCTAAGTCCCCAGGTGTGAAGCTATCGCCCTCGTCCAAGAAGCGCCCGCCGCCGCCGCCACGCAAGCGCAAACCCTGAGTTCGCTGGCGAACCAGAGTTGCCGCTTCGAGCCAAAATGAGAGAAGCGCACCGGCGAGGATCAACCTCGCGGGCGCGCTCCGGAACTCAGCGGTCCTGCACCACTCTTAGGTGCAAGCACGGAGGCAGGTGCGCTGATGAGCTTAACGACGACCGGCGCTGTAGCGCGTCGCGCGTTTCTGGCCCTTCTTCTTCAGGCGTCCTTCGCGGAGGAGCTTCTTCACGGGGAGTGCCAGTTCCTTGGTGGGGATGGCGATTCCGCGACCGATTTCCTCGATGCTTGAGCCTGGGTTCTTCTCCACGAAGCCCACCAGCTTGTCCGCCATGTCGGCGAGCTCTGCGGCGGTGCGCTTTCCACCGCGCTTCTTCGCGCGCCTGGCGGCGGGAGCGGCTGTCGAAGCGCTTCCCTTTGGCCGACCCGGGCGACGGGGCGCGCTGGGAAGTGCTTGACCGAGGGCGGCCTGCACGTTTTCTAGAATTGCCTGATGGATCAAATCCGTTAGGTCCGCGACGAACGTTTCCACTCGCGCGCGGATCATGTCGTTGGTGTCAGCCATTGCGCGCACTTTCGCAATCGTCGTATCCGCGTGTCAACTCCCATGATGGCCTGCGAATAGAGAGTCGCGCCATGCCTCGTGGCTTATCCCCCTGGTGTCCTGCCTCCGTAGTTCGCTGTAAAACTCGCCGCCCCCTGAGGTGTGGGCGGACGAGTTTTGCGCCTTCGCACTACTTTTGAGACGAGGAAACGCTGTGTTGACTTGTTCAGCGAATCACAGATTCGCCTGACGAGCAGGGTGTTGAAAAACACCCTGCCGATCAACAACAACCCTGCTGGGGAAACACCAAGGGGAACTCCGCATTGCAGGCTGACTAGCAGGGCGTCCTCAACACCGTGCTTGGGAGCCGGACAAATCAACACCTGCTAGTCGACTTCGAGTTGAGGCGCTTCACCACTGCTGATCACGACAAGCGCGCTCGTTTTGGTGAAGGCAAATTTCGAAGCAGACTCGGAGACGCGTTCGGTTTGGTATGCGATGGTCATCTCGCTCCCACTCTGGGTCCTTAGACCCTGGCGTCCGCGAAACAGCCAGCGCTCGAGCAAGGTCTGCGGCAGCTCACGCTTAGCACTGGAATCCGCGCTCTCGTCCGGCAGGTGTGCGACCAAGAGGCCTCGACTACCGCCACTGATCGAGGAAATCGCGAGTAAATCGCCGTCCCACAGCACGCGAACATCGCGGTCTGCTCTGGCCTGAAAGCAAGCGTTGTGTGCGCGCAACTTCGTGAGTTGCCGCACTGCTCCCTGAAGGTAGCGGCCGCTGGGACTGCGTTCCTCGCGCCAGTCGATTCTGCTCACGGACCACGTCCGCGGTGCGGCTGGCGACAGATACCGCGCGGAATGCGAAAGTGATGCCTGCTCATGGCGTCGACCAGCGACCACCCGGCGCACCAGTCCAGGATCGCTGTGATCGATGAAATAGTGAAACGGAGTCGTGGCACCAAAGTCTTGGCCTTGGAAGAGCATTGGCACGAATCCGCTCAACAGCGTCACCACCATCAGCACTTCTTGAGTCGGCAAATCCGCGCTTCCGGCGCGTATACCACCGCCGATACCAGCGACTTGGTCATGGTTTTGAGAGAAGACGACTAGCTGATCCGCGCGGGCGCGACACGGCTCGCCGTGAAAGCGTTGCCGGAAGTCACTCCATTCGCCATTCAGAGACCACCCCTGCTCAAGCACTTTGGGCAGCGCCGACCGGTCCGCAAAATCGCAGAGGAAAGCGCTGCGATTTCCCGTCAGCCTTGCGATCAATGCGTGATGAAAGTCGTCGTTCCACTGGGCGTCGAAGCCAAGGCCGCACGGAGCTTGGGTGAGCACGCGATTCGCGTTCAGTTCACTCTCCGCGACGTTCAGATGCAGGGGGGCGTCGGGCAGCGCCTGGTTGATCTCCTGGAGAATATGAGTCGGGGAGCTATCGAAGATTTGCGCAATCGCGTCGAAACGAAACCCATCGATGCGAAACTCTCGACTCCAGTACAGGGTATTGTCGATGAAGAAACGCCGCACACACGCGGCTCCGGCCTCATCGAAGTTCAGCGCGTGGCCCCACGGAGTGTTGATTCTGGAGTTCGAGTACGGGCCGAAGTCAGAGGTGTTGTTGCCTTCCGGACCAAGGTGATTGAACACGAGGTCGAGGTACAGCGCGACGCCTGCGCGGTGACACGCTGCGACCAAGGTCGCTAGGCCCTTTGGGCCGCCATAGCTCGATTGAACCGCGTACGGAAACACACCGTCGTAGCCCCAGTTCCTGCGTCCCGGGAACTCGGCGATGGGCATCAGCTGCAGGGCATTGATGCCCAGGTCAGCGAGTCGCGGGATGTCCGAAGCAACGCCCGCGAAGTCTCCGGTTGGGGAGTACGTGCCGACATGCACCTGGTAAAGCACCAAGCGTTCCCGAGTGGGCCGCCTCCAAGTAGCGCTGCCCAGCTCGAGTTGACTGCTATCGAAGACACGTGAGGGGCCATGGACGCCGAACGGTTGCCAACGGGATGCGGGGTCTGCGCGACGCAGCGACTTGTCGAGGCGGAACGCATAGTCGCTTTCGGGGTCGCAAGTGAGCTCCCCCTCGAAGAGCCCAAAGCCGATCGGATCCAACGTCGCACGACGGTGAACGCGTAGCGAATCGAGCGCCCCACTCGACGCGCGATGCGTGTCCAGTAGCTCGACTTGGACGTGCTGCGCGCGGGGAGCCCAGACGCGGAATCGGGTGGTCCCGTTGCTGCTCGGGAACGCGCCCACGGGGAGGTCCGTGGGGTGCGGAGTACGCGACGTTCGGCTCATCTGTCGAAGGCGGCGCAGGTTTCAGCGAGCCACGCCGCGTCGGTGTCTTTGAGCGCGCCGGGTCGCAGCTGCCACGCCCAGTTGCCTTCAGTGGTGCCCGGCACGTTCATGCGCGCCCTCCCCCCCAACCCAAGCACATCCTGTAGTGGAAGAATCGCCAGCTGGCTCACGGAGCCAAGGCAGGCGCGCAGCAATGCGTGATGAGCTTTGCTCGGGGTCAGTTCCCCGAGGTATTGCTGAAGCTTGGCGCGCTCGGCTTGCCCTTGCGTCGTGACGCTGGCCTGAAGATCTTTGTACCAGCCGATCAGCGTGTTCGTGTCGTGGGTTCCGGTAACGGCGAGCGAGCGCTCGGGATAGAGGTGAGGCAGGTGCTGGCTGTCCTCGCCGAAGCCGAACTGGAGAACCCGCATGCCGAGCAGCCCGAAGTCGTCGCGTAGTCGTTCGACCTCCGGGGTCAAGATGCCGAGATCCTCCGCGATGAACGGCAAACCGCCCGGCTCGGCGCCGAGCTCGGCCTCCGCCGCTTCGAGGAGTGCTCTGCCCGGAACCCTGCGGAAACGGCCGTCGAGGGCCGAGGCGGCAGAGAAGGGGACTTCCCAGCAGCGAGCCAGACCGATGAAGTGGTCGATTCTCAGGGCGTGGAAGTACTCTAGGCAGCGCGCAAACCTCGCGAGCCACCAGGCGAAGCCCGTGGCTGCGTGGCGCTTCCAGTCGTAGATCGGATTGCCCCATAGCTGGCCGTCGGCGTTGAAGGCGTCCGCAGGGACGCCTGCGACCACACGCGGGGTGCCACCCTTGTCGAGTTTGAAGAGCTCGGGGTGTTGCCAAACATCCGCGCTGTCGCGGGCGACGTACATCGGTACGTCGCCCATCAACTGAATACCTCGCTCTTCGGCGTAGCGCCGCAGCGCGGATAGCTGTTGGTCGAAGCACAGCTGGACGAATGCCTGGTAGTCGACCTCATCCTGGAGTCGTTCCCGTGCGGCAACGAGCGCCCTGGGCTTGCGTTCGCGCAGTTCGCGTGGCCACTGCCACCAAGGCGCGCCTGCTTGTTCAGCGCGAATGGCAGCGAACAGGGCGAAGTCCTCTAGCCACGAAATGTGGCGCGCTCGAAAGCTGTCGAGGCGCCTTTGGCTGCCGCGCGCGCCTTTGAAGCGCGAGTATGCAGCGGCGACCAGGGAAGCACGTGAGCGTCGGGCCTGCCCTCGGGCTGACTCGAGTTCCTCCCGTGTGAGCAGACCAGCGCTGAATAGGTCGTCTGGGGAGAGTAGGTCGCTGGCACCGGCAAAGGCTGAAGAGCTGTCGTAGGGTGAGCTCCCGTTACCGGGAGGAACCACAGGGAGCATCTGCCACCACGACTGACCTGCGCGCGCGAGCCAGTCGACGAATGAGCGCGCAGCGGGGCCCAAATCACCGCCGAAGTAGTGTTCCGGACCTCGTCCGAGGTGGTGCAGGCTCGTGGGGTGGCACAAAACGCCGCATTGGCGGCGATCGAAAACGGACATTGGAACTCCGAAGCTCGCGCGAGTGGTGCCCCCGGGGAACGCCCCGGCACTCGACCTGACGCGAGCAGAGCAGTGCCCGTGCCTCGAATCAAGCCCCCAAAGTACCCGTCGCTACTCCTCGGTCGCGCTGTCCTTTGGTGGGAGCGCGTCCCCAGTGTCCGAACCGTGCCCAGGCTTGCGCAGCAGCGAGGCCACGACGCTCAGCGTGAGCAAGCTGCCGATGACCCCCAGGGAGACCCAGTTGCCGATGTGAATGTAGCTGTGCGCGACCATCTTCAGGCCGATGAACGTCAGGACGCCAGCGAGCCCATAGGACAGGTAGTGGAAGCGCCCCATCATGCCGGACAGCATGAAGTACAGCGAGCGCAGACCCATGATCGCGAAGATGTTCGAGGCGTACACGATGAACAGATCGTCGGAGATCGCGAGCACCGCGGGCACTGAATCCACCGCAAACAGCAGGTCCGTGAACTCGATCACGATCAGCACGAGGAACAGCGGCGTGGCGTAGCGCACGCCGTTCTTCACGGTGAAGAAGCGCTCGCCATCGAGCTCGGGAGTGGTTCGCAGGAATCGCTTTGCGAAGCGCAGCGCTGGGCTATTCGAGGGATCGATGTCGTCGTCGTCCCCAGAGATCGCGAGCTTCACCCCGGTGTAGATCAGGAAGCCGCCGAACAAGTACATGGTCCAGCTGAACTTCGCGAGCAGCGCTGCGCCAAGCAGGATGAACACGGCGCGCATGACAACCGCGCCGAACACCCCCCAGAACAGCACGCGCTGCTGGTGCTGATCTGGCACCTTGAAGTAGCTAAAGACCGCAAGGAAGACGAACAGGTTATCGACGGACAGCGACTTCTCGACGACGTACGCCAAGAAGAAGGGCACCGCCATGTTGCTGCCATGACGGACGTAGAGGTAGGCGTTGAACGCCAGCGACACACCAATCCAGGCAACGCTGCGTATGGCGGACTCGCGGAACGAGACGTGGTGCGAGTGACGGCCGAAGATCAGCAAGTCCAGGGCCATCATGCCCAGGACGCTTACGGCGAAGAGAATCCAGTCGGTGGTGTGGACGACGCTCACGAACCGCCGGTGCTATCACGTCGCCAGGAGGAGTGCACGTGCAGCCGACGGCGCCCAAAGGGGGCCGTTTGTTGCTTGTTCGCGCCTCCTGGGCGTTGCTCGTTCGCAAGCCTCAGAGGCCCCCCGCGCACGGTCTAGAGGGGGTGATTCAGGAACAAACGCCGCAGCTTTTCTGGGTTCAAGACGCTATGGATGCTGGCGATCTTGCCCTCCGCGTTGAGCTCGATGCGCAGCACCGCCCGAACCGCCGCCGGCGGCTTGACTCCGGGGTCGTCGACCACCACAGCTGGCGCGCCGTTCAGCTCACGTACTTCGAGCTTGCCAGCTGCCGAGGCTCCCGCGGCCAGCTTCGCGTACATCCGCGCAATCTTGTTCGCGCCCACCACCGGGTTCTTCGCCGCGAAGGTATGTCCGCCGCCGTCGCTGATCGCCACGACATCGGTCGCGAGCAACGACTCGAAGGTGTTGACGTCGCCGGTCGCCATTGCCCCGAGTATCTTGTAGAGCACCTCGGCGACGTGAGCTTGAGTCTCGGGGGAGGGCTGCACACGGGTCGTCTCGTAGTTGCTCATCGCCGTGCGGGCGCGGTGCAGCGTGGTCTTCACGTTGGCTTCGGAGATCTCGAGGGCGTCCGCTGTTTCCCGTACGGAATAATCAAGCGCGTCCCGCAAGAGCAGTACGGCGCGCTGGGTGGGTGTCAGCGCCTCGAGCGCGGTCAGGAACGCGAACGAGAGACTCTCGAAGGTTCCGTAGCGCGTTTCCGCGTCGCGCTCCGGGCCCGCAGCGTCCAGGGTCGAGCCATCGAGCTCCACGGGCTCTGGCAGCCACTGCCCGGTGTATCCGCGCACTTTGCGTCGCCGGAGGTTATCGCGGGCCAGGTTGACCGCGATGCGGGTGAGCCAGGGTCGCCAGGGCGTGCTGGTGTCTGGCGGCGGGTGCTCTAGAGCGCGCGCGAACGTCTCCTGTACGAGGTCGTCGGCGTCCGCGGCGCTGCCCGTCATGCGGTAGCAGATCGACCACAGATAGCGACGGTTCGCCTCGAACTCTGGCGCGACGTCGTGTTGCACGCTCAGGACCATAGCTCACTCGCTCCCCGCGTCGTCGCGAACATCGATGCAGGGTGCGGCTGCGCCGTTGCCCGTTGCTGGAGGATGCGGGACGCGGCGTCCATCGCGGAACCCACCGCGGCATCCGCCAAGATCCCATCGGCGGCGATCCAGTCACCCGCCGCGAACAAGCCAGGCGCGAGTTCGCTGCGTGGGCGAGGGCACTGGCTAGTCTCTATCCAGTTCGTGACGCAGAGGTGCGGTTGATAGCGCGCTTCAGTCACGCGCTCTCGCCAGCCGGGCCGCGCAAAGTCGAGCAGGGACTCGAGCTCCCCACGGGTGCCTTCGCGGGGCTCGGATTGGTCGAGGTAGCGCATCAGGTGAATCACCTCGGCGCCGTTCGGCCCTACCTGGGCCGTTGCGGAGAACGCCGAAAAGTACACGGGCTCGTCCAATCCGAGGATGAAGTCGTATTTCCCGGAGGCAACTGGATCTAGTGCCACCTGCAAACACGAGGCATGGCTCGCGTCGGCTTGCGATACCTTCGCGAGCGCTGCGAGCGCCTTCAGAGTGCCGGTGCCACCCCGCTCGAGCAGCTTCCTTGCGATGTTCGGTGCGACGGCCAGCACGACGTGGCGCGCGCAGACGCGTTGCCCATTGGCGAAGGCGACTGCCCAGCGGCTCTGCGGGGCGTCATCCAGGGGTCGCAGCTCGGTGACCTTGTTCCCATGCTTGATGCGACCCGTGGCGGCGAGCTTTTGCTCCAACGGTTCGACCAGGCTGCGCCAGCCGCCGTCGAGGTAGAGCACCCCGCCGGTCACCGCGAGATGTAGCTGCCCCAGGGCGACGCTGGCCCGCTGAGCTGGGTGACCGGAGTAGCAGCTCAGGCGAATCAATGTTTCCAGGAGGATACGACCGTTGCCAGGAGGTAGTTCCCCTGTAATCCAGCGCGACACCGTCAGCTCCGGTGGCAAGGCAGCAGCGCGGGAAGCGAACTTCGGGCTCTGTAGCTCGCTCAGGAGCTTGCCGAGTCGCAGCTTGTCAGCCACACCGAGCAAGCGCGTGGTCAAGAGCGACGCTGGGCCCATGGGCAACTGATAGTACCTGCCGGCGAGCTTCGCGGCCGCGCGGGGGCTGGGCGCATGACCTCGGATGGCTACGCCGAGGTTCTCCAGGCCCTTCCGCGCCGCGCCGTTGGCGTAGAGCGCGTGAGGACCCAGGTCCAGGACGTAGTCGCCCACCAAACGGCTCGCCGCGCGCCCGCCGAGCTGGCTCGAGCGCTCGAATAGTTCGACTTCGACTCCGCTGCTCGCCAGGCTCACCGCCGCGCTCAGGCCGGCGAGGCCGCCTCCAATGACTGCAACCTCAATTTCTCGAGGATTCGTGGGCATTTGTCGCTCCTTTGTCGCGCCATAGAGATGAGCGGCGCGGTGGTTGAGGAGCACACGCAGGGGGCCTTGGAAAGGTTACGCGCCCGTCGCGAGTTTTTTGGGGGGGAGGAGCGCTGGGCGTCAGACCATCTGCTCCGGGTGTCCGCCGGCCTTGCGAGGAGCCGCGCGCAGCACCCTCACGCCAAAATCCATGCGGATAAAAGCAAACATGGCGAGCAGGATCGCGAGCACACCTGCTCCAGCTAGCCAGCGGTTCGGCTCTGCGCGCTCGTAGACTTCACCTTGCCCGACGGGCACCTCGCCCTGCTGCTCGACTGGGAGGCCAAACTTCTCGGCGAGGAGCTTGATGCGGGACAGATGGATCACCGGGATCTCGCGCTTGGAGAAGCGCAGCATCACGGAGTCTTCGAGGTCTTCTCCCCGCGGGGGACGCAGGTTGAGGCCGGGCTTGAACTGCTTCTTGCCGACATGGGTGCCGACGGAAGCCGAGCCGCCGCCGACGTTGATGTAGGCGCGGATCGGGCGATCGCCAGCGACGCGATCGTAGACCTCCATGCGCTTGTCGATGGACTCCACCAAGCTGTTCGATTCCAGGTGTTGGACGCCGTTGCGCGAGATCGCTTCTTCCAGCAGCGCACGGCCGGTGTCGCTCATCCCGACGCCGCGGTCGTCGATTCCTCCTAGGCTCGCCGCGCTGCTATGAAAGCTGACGAGCTTCTTTTCTTTGAGCGTGGCCTCCATGTCGAGCCAGACGTAGCCGACGTTGTTCGCGCCAAACTCGCTGGACGCGGCGCTGGCGACGATGATCGGGTTGGCGCCGAGAGTCTGGATTGCGGCGAACGCTGAGGTGTTGAGTGCAGGGAACGAGCCGGAGACACCCACGGCGACCACATCGCCCTTCTCAACACCCGCCTTCTTCAGCAAGTGCACGAGCACCGCCGCAAAATTCGGGTTCGTGCTGGTGAGCTTTGCGTCGATGTAGCCGGTGTTGGAAGTAACGGGCGTGATGCTAGCGCCAATCATGCCTGTCTCTGCGGGATCCATGCGCTTGTCGATCACGATGGCGCGCTTGATCTTCTCCTGCTTGATAGCCGACATGCAGTCGCGGGAGAGGCGTGCCGCCGCGAGCTTTTCGTTGTACCAGGGCTGCTTCTTTACTTGCGGAAACAAGCGGACCGCCGAAAATGCCAACACCGCTACTAGCGTGATCAGGAGCAGGGCTGCTCGCGAGACGCCCTGCGGGCGCCAGTACAGCTTCTTCATGAGCCGAGCTCCGCGCCCACCACTGCAACCAACACCAAGCGCACGACGATCGACGCCGTCGTCATCGCGGCCAGGGTCTCCACGACGCCCTGGCGATCCAGCCAGATCGCGATCAGGCCCGGAATGATGTAGCCGATGACGTGGATCTCCGGGGTGTCGATCGCGACGCCGGGCAGTGTGCGCAGCAGCATCCCCGTGAGGTAACCAAACAGAATCATCAGCACCGTGCGGCGACGCCCATACACCACCACGAACGCGCTGATGGCGTGGACGATGATGAAGGTGATGAAGCCGGCGGCGACCGTGGCCACGACGTCCATCGGACGTGCCAACGCGAGGGCGAGGTAGCCCGGCACGATCATTCCGCCCGCGGCGATCCCGAACGCTTCCGTGAAGAGCAGACTCACGGCGAGCCCGATTCCGACAGAGAGTGGTAGGAGTTCCAGGTTCAAGATCTTAGCTCCAAGGCGAGGTTCCAAGCCCGCGCGTCAGTTAACCTAGTCAAGCACATTGCGACGATCGATGCGGCGCACGGATTCGAGTTCGTCCCAGCTCGCCTTAGAAGGAGGTGGCCCGTCTCCGCGCGGAGAGACGAAGGACCGGTTGTGAAAGTACCGCACGAGGCCTAGGCCCTGGCCGCCGACGTTACCCATGCCCATCACCAACGCCGACCCTGGGATGAGGTCGATCACGCGTTCGAAGAGCTCGTCCGTCGAGAGCCCTTCGGCGAAAACGAGCTTCGTCGAGTCGTAGCCGAGCCGCGCGGCTTCTCGCGCGAACAGATAGGTGCCGCTGCCCATGAGCACCACGTAGTCCGCGTGTGGCCAACTGACGAAGCTCTTCGCTAGCTCTCGGGACCGATCCGGTCGATCCGCACGGCAATTGAAGATCGCGATACGCAGGGAGCGATCTTGGTACTTGTTGCAGGTGGAGCGCCAGATTTGCTCGGTGCTGACCGGATCGTTGGCTGCGAATCCATTGACGAACGCGATCTGCCTTCCGAAGAAGTTCAACTCGTGTTCGGTCATCGCACCAGGGTCTGGACTGGCCTCCCACATCCCGCGTAGCGCCACGTCGCGTTCGACGCCGAGGGCGATACACACCTTCAGGGCGAGGGCGACGTTGTCCGGGTGTTCGGTGTACTTGAAGCCCGCGAGATCCGCCTTGGTGACTTCGGCGAGCTCTGCGTCGCTCAGCTCGAGCAGCTCCGTGCCGCGATCCTTCGCCGCTTCGGCGAGCTCCGCGACGTGCTGCTTTTCCGCGGTGTACAGCTTGCCCTTCAGCGGGGTCATGCCCGCGAGCGCCCGGGCCACCTCTTTGGCCCCGGGACCCATGACGTCTAGGTGATCGGGGCGCGCGTTGGTGATCACCGCGTGGGTCGCCCGCACGAGCTTGGATTCGCATAGGCTCTGCAGCGCCGGTTGGAGCGCCATGCACTCAATCACCAGTGCTTCGGCACCTGCGTAGGCTGCTGTCGCGACGATGCGCTTCTGCTCGATGATGTTTGCGCCCGAGGGACGGTAGATGGGCACCTCCCGCCCGTCGGGTAGAATCATCCGCGCGAGGGTGCCCGTGGTCTTTGCGCAGGTGCGCACGCCGCCGGCGCGGAGCCCTGCTGCGATCAGTCGCACGACGCTCGATTTGCCCCGTGTGCCGTTCACATGCACGCGGATCGGGATGCGACTGAGGTTACGCCGATGCCACCAAAGCTCGATCACTCCGAGCCCCACTAGAAGCAGGGTTACGGCTAGTAACAGCTCTCGGCCGCCCATTGTTTGCGACCATACACGCAGAAGCGCGAGCACGGTAGACACCGGCTCGCGCCCTGCTTCGGACCCAGTCCCTAGCTGGTGAGAGCTAGGTCCAGGTCCCTATCACACGGCTCTCGTTCACCAGGGGAACCACTGGCCCGGCACCTTCTGCCACGCGGTGGGGCGTGCGGGATCGTTGTCCGGGATCACCAGGGAGCCGACGAAATCCGCGTGCTCGTAGACACCACCGATGGTCTTTGCGATGGCGTCCAGGTCCTTCTCCGCGACGACGCCGTTGCTGGTCGCCTTGTAGAGCTGCACGGTGATGCGGACGGGGAAGTTGGGATCCCGCTCGAGGCGCAAGCCGTTGCCTTCGACGAACGGGCCCTTCTTTGCGCCGTGGCCAAGCACTGCTTGCTCGACGTCACTCTCATCTTCGGCGTCCATGTCGGCCGCAGACTTCATCGCACCACCCGAAGCTGGCGCCGCCTCCGCCATTGGGGCGGGAGCGGGTAACGCGCCTCCGAGGCGGCCCCGATTTCGGTGCTTGAGCGGAACCTGGATCAGGAACAGCACATCCGCGCCCTTCTGCAGTGCGGAGCGGTCGTCTTCCGACTTGGGCCCGCCTTGGGCTGCTATGCGCTTCTCCACGTCGCTCTTGCGCTCGGCGGTGAAGGGAGCGCGCTGGCCCTCGTCGTTGAAATAGAGTTCCTGCCCCCAGCCTCGAATGGTGCCGTCCTCTGGGCGATTTTCCACGACGGAAATGCTCGTGCCCTGACGAGTTGCGAGGATGGTCAGCACCGCGGGGGAGCCGGGCGCCGATTGGTAGTTGAAGACCACGGGGTTGAATTCCGCCTTGCCCTTCTTGGGGATCGGCAGGAATACGGCTTGGGCGCTCATTAGGTAGTGACTGTCGCGTCCGGCGCTCAGGTCGCCGCTACCGAGCACGCTGCTCGGCTCGGAGAGGAAGCCGCGGAGGTTCTTCAGTACCTTGGTCAGCGGAACGCTCTTCAGTTTGCCTGGGTGCTTGTGGTTACCCATGCGCAGCAGGAACTTGTCAGCGCGCACGTCGCCCGTACGGTCACTGAAGTTCGGGAAGCGGATCACGGGCATCAGCGCCGTCGTGTCTCGCTGTTGCCCCGCGGGAACATAGCGAACCTGCAGCGTGACGTCGCTGATGTTTGGCCCGAGTGCTGAGCCTTGGGCGCGACCGGTGTCCTCCCACGTCACGTCCAACAAGCTCAGGCCGCGGCGCTGGGTCATCTGTTGCACCCTCGAGTCGCTCACCATGTTCACGACCTTGTTCACGACCTCGGTGTACTGAGGGTCGTTCGGGGCGCCGACAATGCCCCACTCTTCAGGGTCCTTTTCAGGATCTTCCCCCTGGGCCACTGTGAGCGTGTTCGCGGAACCGCTCGCTACGGGTTGTGGACCGTTCGCAGGGGGCGGAGTGGGGTTCGACGCGCAGGCGCCGAGCAGCCCAAGGCCCACGAGCCAAGCCAACGTCAACGAGCTCTTGGTGCTTGATTTCTTCATCGCAGTCTCCATACGCGCGAGAACGCATCAGCGACCCCACGGCTTACAGCTTCCCGCCCCTCAAACTTGCGGAAGCGCTTCGTCTTCACGATTGTTGCTTGTCCGCGCCTCGGCGCGAAATGCGCGAACGCCCACTTCTCAGAGTGGGCGTTCGCGTCGTCAACGGTTTGTTTTTCTGTAGAGGAATCCGGCTCGCTAGCGCCAACCCCAGCCGCGAACCGGCACGAGCTTCGACTTGAAGCCGATGGTCACGACGCCGAGGGTTCGGCGCTGACCATCCAAGGTGAACGGGATCTGCTTCTTGGTTCCCGCAACGCTGACGGTGACCGTGCCGCTGACCGGGCCAGAGCCACTGGCGCGCACCACCTCCACCACGTATTCACCCGCCTTGGCGCCACGCAGGGCAAGCCCCTCGCGGCTCGTGCTCGTGACATCCGTTGCGGTGATGATCGAGCGCGTCGGGGCTCCTAGCCAAGACACGCGGTGGCCGTCGGGGTGCAACAGGGCGAGGTCCAGATCCGTGTTGCCGCCGCTCCAGCTTGCTTCCACGCGGAAGTCGCCGGAGAGCTTGTCGGCGTTGTCGATCTTCTTCGCCAGCGCCTCGGCGCCCACCTTGGTGCGCGCGTCGACCGATTCGAGCATGCGCTCGGCCATCCAGCTGACACCGGTTTGGCGCGCGCAGCTCACCGCCTCCGCGAGGAGCTTCGGATCCGTGTTCTTGATTTGCGCGATCGCCAGGCTGAAGCGACAGCCTTGCTCCGGACGCCCAGACCAGCGGAAGAGGCGAGCCAGTCGCTTCTGGCCAGCGACGTCATCGGGGCGAACGTCGATCACGCTACCGAGCAGGCGCACGGCGCGGTCACGCTGGCCGTCCTCCGCGAGCAAGTCAGCGCGAGCGGTGAGCGCCTCGGGGTCGAGGGGGTCCTTGTCGGACCACTGGTCCGCAACACCACGGGCGCGGTCGAGGTTTCCGCTGAGCGCGAGCAAGGTGTAGAGCTGCTTGACTGCTTGGCGGCGGTTGCCGTCAGCCTGTACGTCGCGATCCGCTTCGGCGATCTTCTCTGGGGTGGCCGCCTTCGGCACCAGGCGATCCGTAACTACCGTCCCGGTGCGCTCGAAGACGCGGCGCATGGGGATCATGCGGCGCGGCGGCGGGCGCCAGCGCTCCACGGGCTTCTCCTCGAAGGGGGTGCTGCTTCCCCAAGGATCTGCACGGTCCATCTTCGGCGCGGGCTTCGGCTTCGAAGTGCGCGGCGCTGCTTCAGGCCTACTCGTGGCGGCCGGCATCGGCGGCATGTTGGCCGCGCTTTTCGGCACGCTGCCTCCCGCAGACCCCAGCCCGAAGCCTCCCTCGGCGCCGTTGTCCGCGAGCTCGGCTTCGCTCTGAGGCGCCTCGTCGTCGGCCACGTCGAGGTCGCCCTTCGCGCTGACCGCGCTCACGTCTTCTTCGCCGCTCCAGTCGGGCAGCGCGCGGCTGTTGTCGAGACCGAAGGCCTTGAACATCGCAGGGCTCTCCAAGACCAACAGGGACGTGAAGCGGCTCGCGACGTCGAAGCGCTGAGAGAGCTCCACCGCTTGCTTGCGGGCCTCAGCCCCGGTCTCGCGTTCGAGGTCGGCGATCTTGGCGGCGGCGAACAGCCGCGGCACGAAGGTGTTTCCGCGCTCGCTGCGCGCCGTGAGCTGCAGCGGATAGCGCTGCTCGAAGTCCTTGCCTCCGACCTTGCCGCGCAACACCACCGAACCGGAGACGGAGTCGCCCGCCATGCGCGCGACGACCAGCTCTTCGCCACCAGCGACGATGCTATCGAGCTGGTTCGGCGCAACCTCACTGAGTCCCGGCGGGAGCTCCACGCGCACGTCCGACAGCGAGCTGCCGTAGGTCGCCCCGAGCACACCAAACGCAGCCTCGGACAGCCGCTGACCAGGAACGAACGGCAGCACCACGCCACCACCAGCTCGAGACAACGCGCCCAGGGTGTCCAGGTCTGAGTCGGTGCCGATGGCGACCGTGGTCACGGTGCCTTCGCCGGAAGGCACGGTGCGCTTGACCCACTGCTCGATATACGCCGGCTTGATGGCACCCACCGTGGGCGTGCCGTCGCCGATGTAGACCACGCGCAAGCTACGCTGAGCGTCTCGCGGCACTGCTTGCCGTGCGGCATCGACCGCGGCACACACGTCTGAGCCACCCTCAGGCGCCTCTGCCTCCAGGAACTTCTTGGCGGCGACTGCCGTCTCTGCTCCTGGGGGGAGCAGGCCACCTGCCATGGTGCGACAGCTCTGGTCACAGGCCAGCACGGTGACTCGGTCCTGTCCGTCGAGCTCACGAATCACGCGCGAGGTGAGGGCGGCGGCGCGCTCGTAGCGCTCACCGAACATCGAGCGACTGGAGTCCACCACGATGGCGAAGTCACGCTGCGCGCCCTCCACGCTGCGCGGCAACTTGGGTCGCAGCGCGAGGGCCACGTAGGCGGCGTCGTTCGGGGTGCCCGATGGATCCTTATCGGCGGTGCCCTTCAGGTCCTCCGCTGTCGGTTTGTACGCCCAAGCCGTGAGTTCCTGGTCGCGATTGGGCAGCGCGTACTCAACCACCAGGTCGCCCGCTGGGCGGAACTTCGTGGCGTCGAAGGTTTTCCGAGTGGAATCAGAAGGCGACGTGCCCGAGTTCAGCTCGTAGCCGATGGTGCGCACGCCAAAGGACGGGTCGTTGCCCTTGACCTGAAGGTCGATACCGAAGCGGTCTACCTCGGTGCTCCCGCTCGGATCGTGAGCGAGGGGATAGGTGTAGCGGCGGACGCCGCCGGTCGGCTTGAGCACCTGGCTGTACGCCAGCACCACGCGCCGCGAGCCGCGCTTCGGGATCGGGAAGATGCGCAGCTCAAAGCGGCCGCCCCGCTGCCACTCGAGGAGTGCCGGATCGCGCCAAGGCCCGGGCACCCAGATGATCTCGTCTCGGATCAGCTTCCGGGCCTGCGGTGCCGCGTTGACGATGCTGCCGCGCCAAATAGCAGCGGCGCGCTCCCGGTCCACGAAGGCGCCTTCTTCGAGCTTGCCGTCGACTTCGAGGGCCAGACGCTCGATCTTGGCATCCGGGGGGATTGGGAAACGGAAGATCCCTTCCAGCACCTCGTCGGTCTCATTGCTGAAGACCTCTTCGACCTCGGTGCGAGCGAGCTGGCCGACCATGCGCACCTTCACCTCGTGAGAGGTCAAGCGCACGGCGCCTTTGCGTTCGTCCTTCTCGCCTGGTTTCTTGGCGCGCAGCTCACCCAGGCCGCGAACGTCGTGCTGCTCTTTTTCGTTTGGGTTTTGCAGGTCGCTCCAAGCGAGCGCCTCTCCGAGCGTTGGAGCGCTTGCCGCGTACGGGGGGATCCCCTCGTCGAGACGGCCCTCCTCGCCGGCGCGCACCACGACCTCACGGCCTCGGGTGTCCATCAGCTTCACGGCGCCCCGGCTCACATCGACGCTGGTCGAGCTTCCCAAAGCCGTGACGGCGAACTTGGTACCCAGCACCTCAATCTTGCCCTGCGGTAACGTGATGTGGGCAAGCTTGCCTTCCACCTTGGCGACGTCTGCCGCCACCCGACCGCTGACCAGCTTTGCGTGGCGCGCTTCCCCGGCGACCAGGGCAACCTCGGTCGAGCGATCCAGCGTCAACCAGCTGCCGTCCGATAGCTTCAGCTTGGCCTGGGTGTTCGGATCCGTGCGCAGCACACGCCCAGCGCCGACCTCGCTCTCATCTTGGGCGGCGCTGCAGTTGGCTCCCTCTGCATCACACACCGAGAGGCCACTGCCGACGGTTTCGGACACGTTGCCGTGCCAACCCGCCACCGGATCTTCATCCGTGCCGCCACCCTTGTTGAGCTGCACCAGTGTGACCGCAGCCGCCGCTGCGAGCGCCAACACACTACCTCCAGCAATGAAGAGGCCACGGCGCGAGCCGCGGGGCTTCGCCTTCGCTTCAGCCCGTAGCTCTGAGCCCCGCGCCTTGTTGGCAGGAATTGAGCTTGCGACCGGTGCTTGCCCGCTCGAGTTGGGGTGCCCGGTACGGGCATCACTGCCGCGCGGATCAGCATCCCGGTTGGACACGGGATGAGAAGCGCGTGCTACCGCACTGGACTCGACCGTGCTGGACGCGGACCCTTCGGCCTCGGCGAGGTCTGAGGAGTCTGCGAACTCGGTGTGGCCCACCCGTTGTGCGCTCTGCAGGGTTGCTTCGGTTTGCGCGGTCTCAACACGCGCGGCGCGGTGCTCCGCCAGGGCCGGGGCGTCAATTTCCGTTTGCCCTGAGCGCACCGCGGTGATGCCGGAGCTACGCTGCTCCAGGGGGGCGAACTCCGGTTGGGTTTGGCCTGAGCGGACCGCAGTCTCTCCGGACTGCGGTGCTTCGCCGTCCAGTCCGGCCCCACCCAGAGGCTGGGTGATCGGAGGCTGCGTCATGGGAGGTAGGGTTTCCCGCACAAGCTCTGCGTCGCTCGGAGCTACATCGTCGCTCTCTGTGGACCACAGAGGTGCCGTTTGTGGCGCGGGCGGCGGCGGCTCGAGCGCTACGCTATCGGCCGAGGTATTTGCCTCAGGGAAACGTTCGTCGTGGAGCGCCATCACCCGGGCTTCGAAGTCGCTCGGAAGCTGAAAGTCAGCGCCCGAGGCTTCTGCGACGCGTGCGGCTTGCTCCGCCTCGAAGCGCGCGTCGCGGTAGGCGTCGGAGCCGGCTACCAGGTCCAGCACTTCGTCGCTGGCGGTGCCTTCCATGAGATCCACCAGGTGGTCTTCCACCCGGAGCTGATTGGGGTCGCCGAAGCGATAGGATCGAGTGTCGTCGTCGTGGCTCATGTCTGCCTCACTCGTTGCTTTCGATAACGGTGCGTAGGCGTGCCAGGGCGCGTGAGACGCGCTTTCTGGCAGCCGCTTCGTCGATGCCGCAGGCTTCTCCAACCTCGCGGAAACTCAGTTCACCCGCGAAGCGCAGAAGCAACGCCTCGCGCTCACTCGGGCGGATGGTGTCGATGGCGCTACGAGCGCGCTGTGCGCGCTCACGTCGCAGCATCCAGTCTTCTGCGTGCTCGGTGCCGGGGGCTGACTGCACCAACCTCAAGCGATTTTCGCGGCGACCGCGACGCTCGAGCGTCTTCGCGCAGCGCCGGCGCGCGATCGTGAAGAGCCAGCCCTTGAGGCTGCCTTCCGCACGCCAGGTTCCGAAGCTCGAGTGCGCCTCCATCAGGATCTCCTGAGTTGCGTCTTCGGCTTCGCTCTGGGAGCCCAGGAGCGCCATGCACAGCCGGCCAATGCTTGGCGCGTAGTGCCTGGTGCACATCAGTAGGGCCTGTCGGTGTTGACCTGTCCGGACGTGGCTCTCGATTTCGGCATCGACGCCTGTCGCCTCCGGTCTCAGCACTGGTGCCTCTAAAGTCATGTGTCGTCCTTCACCGCGCGGCGCTGCGTGCTTCGCGCCCAGGAGCGCAAACCAATCCAGCAATCTTCAGGTGGCCGCGTGTCCCCGATTCGTGACCAAAAAACTTGGAGGAACCTCGGCGGGCGCCTGACGCCGCCCGACCAGGGCGCCTCTCCCCCAAACCCGTTGCTGCATGGTACGCGGCAAGCGCCGAGAGGATCTCTCACAAAGTCGGGAGTTTGCGCCCGATGTGCTGGGCTATGGAGTTGATTACGCGCGGGTTTTTCCTGACCCTGCAGGGGTGCCCGAACTGCCCGACGTATCGGTCTACATCGAGCGGATGAGTGCGCTCCTGACGGGGCGAGAGCTGAAGGGATTTCGCTGCCCGAGTCCCTTCTTGGTGCGCACCTTCGACCCACCCACCCGGGAGCTCGTCGGGAAGCGGGTGGTCGGGTTTCGACGGCTTGGCAAGCGCATCGTGTGGCAGTTCGAAGGCGATCTGTGGCTCGTGTTGCACCTGATGATCGCAGGTCGACTGCGCTGGGGCCCCCGAGGAGCTCCGATCCAAAAGAAGCTTGGGCTCGCGGCGTTCGACTTCGAACACGGCACGCTGACGCTGACAGAAGCAGGGACCAAGAAGCGCGCGAGCCTGCACGTCGTGCGCGGCGAGGAGGCGCTGAGGGCCCACGATCGTGGAGGTGTCGAACCCCTGGAAATCAGCCTCGACCAGTTCCGCGAGGCACTAACCAGAGAGAATCGAACCCTGAAGCGAGCGTTGACTGACCCACGGATCTTCAGCGGCATCGGCAACGCCTACTCCGATGAGATCCTGTTTCACGCTCAGCTATCCCCCGTGCAGCGCACCGGGCTGCTCAAGCCCGAGCAGATTGAAGAGCTGTACGGGGCGGTTCGCTCCACTCTGGAGCTCTGGACCCAGCGCTTGCGCGATGAGGTCGGGGACGGCTTCCCTGAAAAGGTGACTGCATTCCGTAAGGAAATGGCTGTGCACGGGCGCTACAAGGAGCCGTGTCCGGTCTGCGGTACGGCGGTGCAACGCATCCGCCACGCCGACAACGAGGTGAACTACTGCCCGCGCTGTCAGACTGCTGGAAAGCTCCTGGCGGATCGCAGCCTCTCACGGCTGCTCAAGGCCGACTGGCCCCGCAGTATCGACGAGCTGGAAGATCGTCAGGAAGAGATCGCCAAGCAGCGCGAGCCAGCGCCGCCGAAGCCACCGCCGCCGAAGCCAGCGTCGCCGAAGACCAGAGCGCGCGCGTCTTCGCGGACCCAAGCTGCGGCGGGCGGATCGACCAAGGTGCCGAAAAAAGTAGCGAAGAAGGCCACGACGCGACCTGCCAAGAAAGCCGCGCAGAAGCCTGGCCCCGCGTGAGTTTGTGGTATGACCGCAGCGTCGCATGTTGAAAAACGTGGCTCTGGTTGCGCTGGGCGGGAGCTTGGGCGCGCTAGCCCGCTGGTCCCTGGGGCTGGTCGTGAGTCACTGGTTCG
The DNA here is from genome assembly GCA_020633205.1 of Polyangiaceae bacterium. Classification (NCBI taxonomy): domain Bacteria; kingdom Pseudomonadati; phylum Myxococcota; order Polyangiales; family Polyangiaceae; species Polyangiaceae bacterium. The sequence goes on along the minus strand of JACKEB010000010.1, from coordinate 1,234,868 downwards.
GAACGCGGCTGCCCTGGGCTACCATCAGCGTGAACGTGCTTGGGTCGTTGCTCTTCGGTGTCGTGTGGGCGGTGACCGAGCCACGCATGCCGGGCTCCGCTGCGGCGCGCCTGATCCTGCTCACCGGCTTCATGGGCGCGTTCACGACCTTCTCCACCTATGCGTTCGAGACGGTGCAGATGCTGCGTGATGGTCAGTTTGGTGGCGGACTGTTCTCGATGTTGCTGCAGAACGGCGTCGGCTTCGTAGCTATCGTGGCTGGTCTCGGCCTCGGGCGTTGGGTCGCAGGAGCTTGAGGTCGCCTGCTTTCGCTGCCCCGGGGCGCGCGCTTCTGACATGCTCCCGCCGTGCCCAACCTAGTCGACATTCCTGAGCACGCCGTCTCTCGCTATCCGCTGCGCGTCCGCTTCTGCGAAACGGATCTGATGGCGATCGTGCACCACGCGAACTACCTCGTGTACTTCGAGGCGGCGCGCGTCGAGTACCTGCGTCGCCGAGGCGTCAGCTACGCCCAGTGGGCAGAGCGCGAAGGCGTACACCTGCCGGTGATTTCGGCCCACCTCGACTACAAGCGCACGGCACACTTCGATGATGAGCTAGTCGTCGAGGCGCGTGTCTCCCTCATCACGCGTGTGAAGGTTGGCTTCGGCTACCGCATTTTCAACGCTGAGGAGTTGGTTTGCACTGGAGAGACAGTGCTCGCCTGCGTCGACGACACTCATCGCCCGCGGCGCCTGCCTCCGAACGTGCTGGAGGTGCTGCTCGCTCCAGAGACCGTCCCCCAAGCTTGATTGCCTCGGGGAAACAGCTCTCGTCGGGACGTGTTTCGTGGCAAGCTCAGCGCGGGGTGACTTCGCCGCTCAGTAGCTTCTGGTGTAGGCTGTCGTCGATGGGCACGTAGCGCTCACCGTCGAGGTAGTAGAGCGCGTCGCCGTTCACCTTGGAGGGGTCGTAGCCCTCCTTGCGGTAGTCCACCTTCTGGTGCTTGAAGGTACCCGTGATGCGCATGCCGTCTTGGACGCGGATGAAGTACGGGCGCTGATAGCCGGGAAGTTTATCGATCACGAACTCAGCGAACGCGCTGAGGTCGAACTGCCCGTCGGTGTTCAAGCTGGCCATGCCCGCGCGACCGTCCGTACCCGCAACCTGCACGCCGTACACATTACTTTCGAGCACACCAGGCGCGCCGTTGAGCACCTCGGCCACTTCGTTGGTCGAGACGTTTTCACCCTTCCAGCGGAAGGTATCGCCCACGCGATCCGCGAACGCGACCCAGCCGTCTTCGTGCAGGGTGAGCAAATCACCGGAGTTGAAGTAGGTGTCGCCTTGCTTCACCACGTTTTCGATCACCTTCTTCTGGGTGGCGCTGCTGTCCACGTAGCCATCGAAGCGGGTGACGGCGTTGATCTTGCCGAGGAAGAGCCCAGTGCCTCCTGGCTTCACCTCGTCGCAGAGCCCCTGGGCGTTGCGGATCACGTCGCCCGTCGACAGATCACACTTCACGATGATTTGCCCCGGGCGGAGCCTCCCCACCATGCCGGCGCGCCCTTCGATGTTGAACATCGGCGCGTTGCCTTCGGTGGCACCGTAGAACTCGCGCATCAGGGGCACACCAAAGCGGCCGCAGAACTCGTCCCAGATGTCGGGACGCAGGCCGTTTCCGGTTCCGCCGCGCAGCTGGTGATCCCGATCGCGATTCGACGGCGGCTGATTGAGGAGGTAGCGGCAGAGCTCACCGATGTAGATGAAGTGGGTAGCGCCGTACTTCCGCACGTCTTCCCAGAAATGGCTCGCGCTGAACTTGCGACGCAGCGCGAGGGTTCCGCCTGAGGCCACACTCGCCCCGAAACCAGCCCACTGCGCGTTCGAGTGGTAGAGCGGCAGCGTGGCGTAGATCACGTCGTCTGGCGCTGCGTCGTGGATCGAGCGACCGAATAGGTGCGCCGCCAGCAAGAAGCGCTTGTGCGTGACGATTGCGGCCTTCGGCAGGCCCGTCGTGCCGGAGGTGTAGATGTAGCACATGCCGTCATCGGGCTTGGTCTTGGCGTTGTCGCGTACCTGAATCGACTTCTTCAGATCGGCGTTCAGCGACTTGAATCCGTGGGGATCATCCGACTCGTGCTCGAGCTGCAAGATGACCTCGCTCTCGAGGACACACAGCTCATCCACCACCGCGCGCAGCTTGTCCGCGTGTTCACTGCCCGCAATCACCAGCTTCGGCTTGCCGATGTTCACGGCGTGCACCAGCGCGTGGTCCGTTAGGTTCGTGTTGATCAGCGCGGAAATGGCGCCGAGGCGACACACGGCTCCCTCGATGAAGAGAAAGTCAGGTCGGTTGTCCATCATCAAGGTGACGACGTCGCCCTGCTTGATGCCCTTGCGGCGCAAGTAGCCCGCGTAGCGAGCCACGCGATCTTCGAACTCTTGCCAGGTGTAGCTCTCGTCGAGGTAACGCAGCGCCGTGTGGTTGCCGATGCGCTCGGCGTTCTTCGCGATGATGCGCGCGATGTGCCAGTGGCTTCCGGGCAGCACCCGGTAGAGGTGCGGCACGAGTCGGCCGGTGGCTTCCAAGTCGATCCAGGTCGAGCGCAGGCGCTGCTTCAGTCCCATCAATCCTCCAGCGTGAGCCCGCCGAGGATAGGCGTGAAACTTCCTCATGACAACCGCGGTACACAGCGGAAACCAGCTGTTTCTCTGCGGTTCGGGCGAAGGATCGGGGGGAGAGGAGCGCTCCGGTGGCGCTCGCGGCATGTCGGCGCCGGGCTTCTCAACAACTGACACAGCGTTCCGTCCGGCTTTGCTCTGAACGCGCCATTCAGTTCGGACGTGCGCTGTGTGCGCGGTAGCCGCGGCGTTTACTGCCGGGAATGGTGCCCGCCGTTTGTGGAGTTGCGGCGTGGGAGGTGCGGTTCTTATAAAGCCCGAGTGAAGAAGCTGAATCGGCGCGGGCAAGGGGTGGCTCGATGAGCGCCGCCTTACCCAGCACGGCGGACATCGTGGTGATCGGCGCGGGGTCCGCGGGAGCGGTGATTGCGGCGCGCGCGACGGAGAACACCGCGCGCCAGGTGTTGTTGCTCGAGGCTGGCCCGGACTACGGGCCTGAGCCGGAAGCGCTGCCCGCGGATCTGGCGAACGGTCTAGAAAACTCGATACACGACCACGACTGGGGCTATCGTCACCTGCCGCTCAAGGGGCAACGCACGTTCCCGTTTCCTCGAGGCAAAGTGGTCGGGGGATCGAGCGCGGTGAATACTTGCATCGCGCTCAGGGGCCAACCCTATGACTACGACGAGTGGGCGAGCTTCGGCCTGCCGGAGTGGAGCTTCGAGCGCTGCCTGCCCGCCTTCAAGCGCATCGAGACCGACCTCGACATCGATGACGAGTGGCACGGGCAGAGCGGGCCGATCAAGGTGCGTCGCCATACCGAGGCCGAGCTGGTGCCGTGGCAGGCCGCGTTCATGGAGTGCTGCGCGGAGCTCGGCTTTCCTCGCTGCGAAGATCACAACAGTCCGCTCTCTACCGGCTACGGACCCCACGTCATGAACAAGATCGACGGGGTGCGCCAGAACGCCGCGACCTGTTACCTCACCCGAGAGGTGCGGGCGCGGCCGAACCTGACGGTTTGCGGCGACGCGCTGGTGTTGCGCTTGCAGTTCGAGAACAAGCGCCTGACCGGAGTGGAAGTGCAGTACCACGGGGAAACGCATGTGGTCCGCTGTAAGCAGGTGCTGCTGTGCGCCGGCTCGCTGCTCACTCCGGCGATCTTGCTGCGCTCCGGGGTCGGGCCGGAAGACCAGCTGGCGCGCCTCGGGGTAGCTGAGGTGAGCCGAGTGCCAGGGGTCAACAAACGGCTCCTGGACCATCCAGGCGCTGCGCTGGTGTTCGCACCGCGTTACGACTTCTCGAGCATCCAGCACCCGCTGATTCAGACCACGATGCGCTTCACGTCGAAGGGCAGCCCGTGCCCCAACGACATGCAGCTGCAGCCCGGGAGCTTCATTCCGTTTCCCGCTTTCAGCGCACCGGTGGTGACGATGATGACGTGCATCGGCAAGCCCCGAGGCAGCGGGCGCTTGATCTTCTCGAGCACGGATCCGCTGGAGAAGCCGCGCATCGACTCCAAGCTGCTGGAGGACGGCGAAGATCGCAAGCGCGCTGTGGAAGCGCTTCAGCTCGGGTGGATGGTGGTCTCCGGCTCGCCGATGAAGGACATGATCCACTACTTCTGGCCCTCGGAACGCGTGCTACGGGATCCGCAGAAGCTCTCCGACTGGCTGCCGATCAGCACCGGTAGTGGCTATCATCCGTGCGGAACCGTCCCGATGGGCCGTGAAGGGGACGCTTCCGCGGCTACGGATCAATACGGGCGCTTGCGAGGGGTGGACGGGGTGTTCGTCGCGGACGCTAGCTTGATGCCCACGGTGCCTTCATCCAACACGAATTTCCCTACGTTGATGATCGGGGAACGCTTTGGTGAGTGGTTGAGGGAAGGTGTGATCTAGCGCGCCTCACCCCAACAAACGCTCAGCCAGAAGAACGTTTGGTCACCGCCGTGCTGAAGGAGCGCCCTTCCACGATGGCGCCGTCGACGGTCAGCGCCATCAACATGCCGGCGTCAGCGTAGAGGCTCACGAATGGCGACCCTAGGTTCGCGTCTTCCCAACCGACTTCGAACGGATCCTGATCCCCCGTCGCCGAGTCCGCCAGATCGCGCACCCAGAGTCGCCCGAGGGAAGCCGCCCACTCGCGACCCAGGACGTCGAGGGCGACGCTCGAGATATCCGGCGCACCGGGCAGCGTCGTCACTTCCGCGCGGCGACCCGGTCGGTGCGTCATGATCAGGCCCGTGCTCCCTGCGGCAACGCCGATATTCCGCTCTTGGGAGCCGGTCAGGCAAACCAGGGCACGGCCCGGGGGTGTGTCGATGTTCTCGAGTTCCCAGAGCAGGGGACGAAACACTCCCAAATAAGGCGAGCCCGCGTGGGAGCGACCCGCGACCAGCCACTCCTCATCGCTCACGCGGGAGCAAGAAGCGACATAGCGCGCCGGCACCTGAATCGGCTTCAGCCAGCGGCCGGCGGAGCAGGCCTGGAGCACTGGACCTTCTTGCGTCAAGCCGACGAGCACGAACAAGTCATCGGGATCACCGCTGCCGGCAATGGGCTCACACGGGACACGGGGGGAGGCGATGGGACGCGGACGCTCGAGGGACGAGTACACGGCGAGCCGCGAGTGATCGTCGGCGAGCAGCCACTCACCAGGGCCCAAGCGATGCACCAAGCGCGCATTGGGAGCGCTGACTTCCAGCGTACCCGGGGCGCCCACCCACGCTTCGCCGTTCCAGAACTCAAGGCCTGCGGAGGTGGAGACGAGGCACTGCCCGTCGCCGGCCCAAGCTGCGCTGCGGATCACGCGGTTGTCCCCCGTGGGGTGGCGCATCGACCACGCCCAGTGACGCGGAGAGAGACGGCTGCGCAAGCTCATCACGCTCTCCACGCGCTTGACGTGGCTGCGTGAGCTGAGAGCACGTGCGCTGAGCCAGGGCACGAGCATCGTCGCGAACGCCGCTGCGCGTTGGGGGCGCAGGTTGCCGCGCACCTGCGTTGCCTCGCGGATCAACTCATCAATGGCCTGGCAGGTCTTGGGGTCGCTCTTCAGCTCCTCGCAGAGGCCGGGGCAATCCTGCAGCTTCTTGCGAGTGTCCGTACCCCGCGCCAGGAGCAAGCAGTCCGTCGCGCTCTTCACGGGGAAGTAGTCTTCACCGGTGAGGATGTAGAAGGCGATGGAGCCCAAGCTGAACACGTCGCTCCAGGGCCCGATGCCAAGCGGATCCTCGAAGGTCTGCTCCGGAGCGGAGTAGCCGGGAGTACCAAACGCGATGTCACCGAAGGTCGCCGTCACGCCCTCGGCGCGGGCGATGCCGAAGTCGGCGATCTTGAACAGCTCTGCCTCACCGAAGCCGCAGCAGAGCACGTTGCTCGGGCTGAGGTCACGGTGCACGACGCCGACTTCGTGAATCGCCGAGAGCCCGCTCGCGATACACTGAATGGCTCGCGCGGCGCGCCCGGCATCGAAGGCTGCGTTGGTCTCCGAGAGGCTGAAGTTCATGCGTTGGAAGAGCGTGGTGCCCTCGGCGCCGCCGTGGACGTACTCGAGGGCCAGCCACGGCACCTCGATGCGTTGCTTGCCTATCTGCTGCACGAGCTCCCCAGTGTCCACCAGGCGCACCACGCAGGGGTTCGGTGGCACCTGCTCATTGAGACGCCCGAGCGCAACCGCTTCCTTACGGAAAGCCATGAGGGCCATCTGCCCTTCGCGCAGCATGGTCTCTGGCCGGGTCACCTTGAGCACTACCGGCGTCGAGCCTGAAGGGGACTGGCGCCGCGCCAGGTAAGCCACCGCCATCCCGCCTTCGCCGAGTTGGCGCTCGAGCAGGTAGCTGACACCGGGGACGAGCTCCGAAGGGATCACTCGGCCGTCGGTGGCTGCGGATTCCGCGGTCACGGCAGAAAGACTAGCGGAAAAGCCAACGGTTCAACAGATGCGTGGGAGCTGCTCTCCCGACAGCAGCGTCAGCAGCCTAGAAGAGCCGAAAGGGCTCCTCACGCTGACTTCTCCCGGTCGTTCGGTCCCGCCCGTAGTCACTGAGCCGATGTGGGTGAGGGCGTCGCCGAGTAGACCCTTTGCGGCGTCCGTCGCGTCCGCTGGCAGGATCACCACGCAGGCTCCTTCGCTCGCGATGTAGAGCGGGTCGAAGCCGAGTAGTTCTGCCGCGTTCTGCACCGCAGGCTGCACGGGGATGTTTGATTCCTCGAGGCAAAAGCTCGAGCTGCTCTGCGCTGCCAGCTCGAGGCATGCGCTGGCGAGGCCTCCGCGGGTGCAGTCTCTCAAGCAGTGGAGCTCGACTCCCGCGGACAACAGCGCCTCGATGGCAGGCCAGAGATTGCGACAGTCACTCTCGACCTCGCTCTCGAGGTGTAGCTCCTGGCGGGCACACAGGATGGCGATGCCGTGACGCCCGACATCGCCCAGCAGCATCACAGCGTCGCCGGGTTGGATGGCGCTCGGATGAATCCACTGACTGCTTCGCTCACCAACGCCACTGGTGTTGATGAAGAGTCCGTCCGCCTTGCCTCGCTCCACCACCTTGGTGTCACCGCTGATGATGGGCACGCCAGCATCCAGCGCCGCCCGGCCTGCGGACTCGAGCACCCGGCGTAGAGTTTGAAGGGGCAACCCCTCTTCCAAGATCAGACTCAGGGTGAGGCCCTTGGGGCACGCGCCGGCCATTGCGAGGTCGTTGAGGGTTCCGTAGACCGCGAGGCGCCCAATGTCTCCGCCAGGAAAGAACAGCGGGTTGACGACGTAGCTGTCGCTGGTCAGCGCGAGGCGACCGCTCGCGAGGTCCAGGGCCGCGCTGTCGTGCCGGGTGTCCCTGACCCACGGCGCCGCTTCCACGCTCCGGTCGAACGCTGGCCGGATCAGCTGCTCGATCAACTGACTCATGCGCCGACCGCCGCCACCATGCGCGAGCTGGATGGTGTCGCTGCCGTGAGGTACGCCACACACAAGCGGCGAGGGCTTCACCCCGCTCATCGCGCAGCTTCCTGACTGGATCGCCCGCGATGTTGGAAGTACGCCGCGCACGCCCCTTCGCTCGAGACCATGGGCGCGCCGAGCGGCGTCTCCGGGGTGCACTCACGGGCAAAACACGGACAATCAGCTGGCTTTTCCAGCCCTCGCAAGACCCTTCCAGCGATGCACGGGCTGGCTGCTGCTTTGCCCTGCGGATCCAGCGATGGCATCTCGAGTTGGAGGCGTCGCCGAGCGTCGAGTTGAGCGTAGCCTTCACGCAGCTCGAAGCCGCTCTGTTCAATGCTTCCGAGGCCACGCCAGTTGCGGGGTGCTCGCTCAAACACCTCGTTCACCAAGGCCTGCGCGTGGACGTTTCCTGACTCCCGCACCGCGCGCGTGTATTGGTTCTCTACGTGAACAGCCGCGCCCGTGGCCGCGCGTGCTTCGAGTTGCTTCACGCAGGCGAGCAGACCCTGGAGGATGTCGAGCGGCTCGAAGCCCGTGATCACGATGGGCACCTGGTAGCGGTCACACAGAGGTTCGTACTCGGCGCTACCCATCACGCTGCACACGTGCCCTGCCGCCAAGAAGCCGTCCACGCGGCACTCGTCCGAGCTGAGGATCGCTGACATCGCTGGCGGCACCCGCACGTGGCTTGAGAGCAGGCTGAAGTTCGCGATGCCGAGCTGCTTCGCGCGCAGAGCGGCCGCCGCACTGGCTGGTGTGGTGGTCTCGAACCCCACGGCGAAGAACACGACGTCCCGCTCGGGCTCTGCAAGCGCGAGCTCCACGGCGTCGAGGGGCGAATACACCACGCGCACGTCGGCACCCTGAGCGCGCGCCTGGAGTAGATCGGTGTCGGTCCCAGGCACCCGCAGCATGTCGCCAAAGGAGCACAGGGTCACTCCTGGCAGCAACGCAACGGCGATAGCCTGATCAATCTCCTCAATCGGAGTCACGCAAACGGGGCAGCCCGGGCCGTGAACCAGCTCGATGCCCTGGGGTAACAACTGGTCGAGCCCGTAGCGAACGATGGCGTGGGTCTGACCCCCGCAGATCTCCATCACCGTCCACTGCTGCGTGGTGACGCGCGCGAGCTCCGCCACCGAGTGGCGAACGCGTTCAGGATCGCGAAACTCTGCGAGGTACTTCATGCTTCACCGCCCGCCGCACCTGCATCGCGCGCGGCGTCGAGGAGCGCCAGCGTGCGCTCCGCCTCGGCGCCGTCCAGCACGCTGATCGCGAAGCCCGCGTGGACGATCACGTAGTCACCCACCTGGGCTTCGGGGACACACGCCAAGCACACCGGACGCAGCACCTCGCCGAAGCGCACCTTGCCCTGCCCGAGCGGGTCCGCCGCGAGCTCCACGATACAGCCTGGGATCGCTAAACACATATTGGGTCTTGCTCCAGGGATTGCTTGCGGACGAGTGCACGCGCCAACACGGCTTGACCCAGCGCGAGGCCTCCATCCCCGGCAGGGACCGCGCTCGAGCAGATGCAGTTCATGCCTAGCGTCTTCGCTCGCGTGCTGACCAGCTCGAGCAAGAGTGAGTTTTGAAAGCACCCGCCGCTGAGCACGATAGTATCCGTGCGGAAGTTCTTGGAGATCTCACACACGGCGTCCGCGAGCGCGTGGTGAAAGCCGAGCGCCAGGCGACTCACGTCGACGCCGTTTGCCAAAGCGGCGCACAGGTCCTGAAGCAGCGGGACCCAATCCAGGGTCCAAAAGTCAGCCTGCTTCGACCAATGGAGTCTCAAGGGTAGCGGCGTCGAAGCGCTGCGCGCACACAGCTCGAGCCAGCTCGCGGCGTGGGCCTCGTAGGTGTTTCGCTGGCACACTCCGAGCAGGCTCGCGACCGCGTCGAACAACCTGCCCACGCTGCTGCAGTTCTTCGGGGTCAACTGGGAAAGCTGCTCGAGCACCCGTCGCTCACCAGCTTGGAACTCCGCGTCCAGCGGTGCGTGAGTCAACTGCGCCTGGAGTAGCAGACCCTTCGCCACGCGCCGCGGCTCGCGCAGCGCCTGTTCTCCCCCGAGCAAGCTGAACGGACGCAGGGAGGCTACGCGCCGAGCGGCGCTCGGGCCTTTAGCTCCACGGAAAAGGAACACTTCGCCGCCCCAAAGGGTTCCGTCTTCGCCGAGACCGAGGCCATCCCACGCAAACGCCAGGCAGCGGCCGTGCGCAACGTGCTCGGCGGTCACTGCGGCGATGTGAGCGCGGTGGTGAGGGACGGCGAGCAAAGGGCGCGAAAGCCGGGCGGCCAGCGCTTCGGCGACGCGAGACGAAGCGTAGTCTGGGTGTGCATCACACGCGATCACGTCAGGCACTCCGCGCCGCTCGAGTAGCTCTTCGACCACCGCTTCGTAAGCGCGGAGCGACGCCGCGCTGTGCAGGTCTCCGAGGTGCTCACTCAGCTCCGCGTACTGCCCCCCAAGCCAACACACCGCCGTCTTGAGCTGTCCGCCGAGGGCGAGCACCACTGGCATCGACGCGCTAGTCGCTGTCTCAGGACTGCGGATTTGGATCGGGTGAGGGACGAGGCCGCGGCCACGGCGCACGACCCGTAGGCTCCCGCTCCCACTGACATGCACCACGGAGTCATCGAGGCGCCGCACGATGCGTCGCGAGTGATCGAGCACACCGTCGAAGACGCCTGGCAGCGCGCCTTCTAGCTGCTCGAGATCGCTACACAACGGTTCACCACTCCGGTTAGCGCTGGTGCACACGAGTGGTGCGCCGTACTCCGTCGCCAGCAAGCGGTGTATCCCGCTCGTCGGGAGCAGCGCGCCGAGCCAGGGTCGGACGGCGCCCGCCCATGCGCTACCTTCGGAGCTTGGTAGGGCGCAGACGGCGGGGGAGAGGGACACGACGTCTGCCTGGGGAGTGCGCGCGGTGCACAGCACGATTGGCCCATCGGGCGATGTCAATGCGTCTATTTCCGTGCGGCTCAAGGTTGCGTAGCGTTGCAGCTGTTCTAGGTCGCGAAACAGCAGCGCGAAGGGCTTCGTTGGACGGTGTTTGCGCGCGCGGAGGCGCTCCACGGCGCTGTGATTCGTCGCATCAACCAACAGTTGATATCCACTAACGCCTTTCAGCGCGACGACTTGACCAGCGCGCAGTGCCTCGACGGCAGCGGCGATCGGTGACTGTTCATTGCCATTGGGTGCGCCCCGACTCGCTACCGGGAGCCAGCGCAGCTGTGGCCCGCAGTTGGGGCAGGCGATGCCTTCGGTGTGAAAGCGTCGGTCGTCGACGTTTGAGTACTCCGCTTGGCAATCGGCGCAGAGCGGGAATTCACACAGGCTGGTCCGGGCGCGGTCGTATGGCGCCGACCGCGTCATGGCGTAGCGGGGCCCGCAGTCGGCGCAGCTATTCAGAGCATAGCCGTGGCGTCGATCGCCGGGCGTCGTCAGCTCGCGCCAGCAAGCCTCGCAGATCACCCGGTCGGGAGTGAGCGGGGGTGTACTCTCCCCGCGCTGTTCGCTCTCGAGCACCTCGAACGCAATCTCACCGGTTTGCGTGGCGATTCGCACGTGCTCCACGCTCTCCAGCAGGACCGCAACGGGTAATTCCTCGCGGAATGAGGCAAGGAAATCGTTCACGCGCTGCGGCGCGCCTTGGAGCTCGACTTCGACGGCGCCGCTCAGGTTCTTCACCCAGCCAGCGAGCTGCCGCCGCCGCGCGGCGCGCACGAGCGCCGGCCTCAGCCCAACGCCCTGCACCGCACCTTTGAGCAGCAGACGGACTCTGATCGTGTTCTGCTGCGCGCTCAGACTAGCGCAGTGCTCCGTGGCCGCGCTCCCAGGGCTCATGAAATCACCCTGGGCTCCGCGTCGGCTCCGACGCCGAGCTGTCGTCATCGATGTCGATGCTGGTCACCCCGACGCCGACTTGGTCGAGTAGGCTTGCGTTGGTCGAGTCGCAACGCGGACACATCAACACGTGAGCCTCGGGCAGGTACACGGTAGCGCATTGCTCGCAGCGGGCCCGCACGTGAGTCACGCTGAGGTCAAGCGCCGCGGCTTCAGCGGCGGTGCCTTGGGCCAGGGCCACGAAGTGGAGCTTCAGGCTCTCCGCGTTCAATGTCTCCGTCTCGGCAACGAAACCGCGCACGTGACGCACGCGCTTCGCTCCGGCCTCGGCGGCGCTCTTCAGCACGGCCTCCAGCAGCGCTTTGGACAAGCTCGCCTCATGCATCGCGTAACCTCGCGGCAATGGTCAGGGCCTCGGCGCCCGCATGGGGAATGACGCGCTCGAGCTCAGGGCTGAGAGCCGCCCCGAGCATCACTTGCCGCGGGTCGATGGCGATTCCCAGGAGCCGCACGCGCTGCGGGTTCACTTGCTCGAGCGCCGTGGCGATACCGAGGCTCTCGGCGACGCCCAGTGCGTGGCTGGATGTGCTGCTACGACTCAGCGGGCCGGCGCCAGGCCTGAGCTCGTGGGGCTCGAAGCAGTGCAGCGCGCCCACTTGCTCCGGGGCGGCGACCGCGTCGACGAGCACATAGGCTCGATTCGGTTCGAGTAGCTCGAGCAGCGCGGCACCATCAGCTGCTCGAGCTAGGAACGTGTCCTTCGGCAACGCTGCGGAAGTGAGCGCGTCGATCACCCGCGGGCCAACGCCGTCGTCTCCGCGCGCTGCGTTTCCGAGCCCCACGATGGTCACCTTCATGCGCGCCGGATCTCCAGGTTCAAGAAGTGCGTCGCGCACGAAATACACGGGTCATGATTGCGGATTGCCCGCTCGGCGAGCAGCGTGGCTTCCTCCAGGGGCAGGCGTCCAAGTTCTGGCGCCAGGTCCCACAGGTCGCGCTCGATGCTCCCCTGGTTCTGTGAGGTAGGAGGCACGATTTGCGCTTCCGTGATCAGGCCGTCTGTATCCACGCGGTAACGATGGTAGAGCAGCCCGCGTGGGGCCTCGCTGGCGCCATGTCCCTCGACTGCGTCCGCTGCTGGAGGGAGCGGGACGCTGGGTTCACTCGGGGGCTCGTAGGCACGGATGATGCGCGCGGCTTCCCGGCAGGCGAAGGCGATCTCGATCGTGCGCGCCAGGATGCTCTTGAACGGATTTCGGCAAGTCGGCTCGAGCCCGGCGCGCCCGGCAAGCTCGAATAGATCTTCAGGAAGCTCGGAGTGGTTCAAGACGAAGCGCGCCAGCGGCCCGCACAGGTACTCCCGTGGCTCGCTCTGTGGGGTGAGCCTCATCAACGAGTGCAGCGCCGTCGAGTGGGGCCGCTGTAGCTCGTGGAAGTGCTGGGTGTAGTCAGACACGTCGATATCAAGGCCGCTGCTCGAACGGATCCTCCCGGATTCGATCGCGTAGCGATCCGGGGCGTGTAGGGCGACGAGCTCGTAGTCGCGCTCGAGGCTCGGGAACTCGAGCTCGGCCAGGCGCTCTAGAGCCTCGAGGGTCGCCTGTTCTGCCCACGCAAGCTCGCTCAGCAGCTCAGCGAGTGCGGCGGCCTCGGGTGCCTTGTAGAAGCCGCCGACTCGAGTGTTGATCGGATGAATCTCGCGCCCTCCGAGCACGCGCACCAAGCTGTTGCCGACCTTCTTGATGCGCAGCGCGTTTTTGACCAGCGTTGGCTCTTGCTTTGCCAGAGTCATCGCATCGGGCAACCCGAGAAAGTCTGGGAGGTGCAGCATGAATACATGCAGGCCGTGGCTCTCGATCCACTCCCCGGTGTAGAGCAAGCGCCTGAGCGCGACGTGTTCCGCGCGGAGTTGGATCCCGTGGGCTTGTTCGAGCGCCGCACAGGCGCTCGTGATGTAGGCGACGGGGCAAATACCGCAGATGCGCGAGGTGATGTCGGGAGCTTCGTGTTGGTCGCGGCCCCGAAGCAGCGATTCGAAGAAGCGCGGCGGTTCGAAGATGCGGAGCTCGATGCGTTTGGGCTCCGCGCCGTCTAGCTCGATGCGGAGCGCGCCTTCGCCTTCGACCCGCGTCAGAAAGTCGACTTCCAGCGTGCGGCTAGCCATGACGTAGGCTCTCCTTCCGGAACTCCGGTGCCAGGGTGTTGAAGGTTTGCAGCAGGCGCCTCAGCCGGGCCGTTTTCACCAGTGCGTCTCTGGGGACATCAACGCGCTGGTCTGTGGGCGGTGCCTCGCCCAATAGCCGACGGCTCAGCGCGCTCGGGTTGGCTGCTTCAGCTGGGCCGAAGCAGCCGTAGCAGGCTCGATCGTAGCTTGGGCACAACGCGCCACATCCGGCGTGGGTGATGGGACCGAGGCACGGCTCACCGCTACTCACGAGGACACAGACGTTGCCCGCGAGCTTGCACTCGACGCAGACGCTGTGCGCAGCGATGTTCGGCTTGCGGCCGATGAGCAGCGCGCTCAGCACCTCGAGCAGCTGCTGCTTGTCGATGGGGCAGCCCCGTAGCTCGAAATCCACGCGGATATGTTCGGCGATGGGCGTCGACGTCGCCAAGCTATCCAGGTACTCCGGGTGGGCGTACACCAACGAGGCGAACTCCTGAAGGTCTCGCCCGTTTCTCAGCGCCTGGATACCGCCGGCGGTCGCGCATGCGCCGAGCGTCACGACCCACTTCGACTGTTCGCGGACGTGCTGGATGCGCCGCTCGTCCTCATGCGTCGTGATGGAGCCTTCGACCAGCGATACGTCATAGGGCCCAGGCGAGGTGTTGCGGCTCGCCTCGAGAAAGTAGGCGATCTCCACCTGCTCGGTGATCGCCAAGAGCTCGTCTTCACAGTCGAGCAGCGACAACTGACAGCCATCACAGGATGCGAACTTCCAGACCGCGAGTCGTGGTCGAGTGCGCGTGGCTCGCACGCTGCTCGGAGCTACTCCGGGTTTGGGGGGGAGGGAAGTCACGCCTCACGCACTCCTTGCCAGCGTTCGATGCGCGAGACCGGCACGACTGGCCCTTGCTTGCAGACGAGCAGCGAGCCGTACTGGCAGTGTCCGCAAAAGCCGAGGGCGCACTTCATGCTGCGCTCCAGGGACACGTACTGTGCGCTACGGGCCACGCCGAGGAGGTCCAGCTCGCGTCCCGCGAAGCGAAACATCACGTCCGGTCCACAGGACAGGACCGCTGTCTTGGCTGCGTCGAACCCTTCCAAGAAGCTCGGATCGTGTAGCAGCTGGGTCACGACGCCGACCTGGCTTTGGACGCCCGCTAGGCCACTCCAGCCGCTCGGGGCGTGGTCTACCGTGAGCAGCACCTCAAGGGCACCGCTCGCCTGCCACTCCGCTAGATCCGTGGGGAACAAGACATCCGCAGGACTCCGAGCGCCGACGAGCAAGCACACTCGCCCATAGCGCTCGCGGTTCTTCAGCAGTCCGAGCAGCGCGGGGCGCAGGGGCGCAAGCCCGAGGCCACCAGAGATCACCACCACGTCCCGTCCTTCGAGCTCGCTGATGGGCCATCCAGAGCCGAACGGTCCGCGCAGCCCCAGCTGAGTCCCCGCTGGCAACTCGCAGAGCGCATGGCTCACCGCGCCGACGTCACGAATCGTGTGGAGCAACCGTTCAGGGGTCGCCGGGTGCGAGCTGATGGACACCGGGATCTCCCCCACGCCGAACGCGTAGAGCATGTTGAACTGGCCAGGCTCGAAGGCGAACCCTGGAGGCGATTCGAGCTCCAAGGTCACCACATCCGCGAGCTCTCGCCAAGCACGCGAAATGCGTACTGCGGTCGGTTGCCACGGGTCCGATTTGAGTTGCCCTGGGGAAACAAGTCTCGGGAGGCTCACGGTGCACCTGCCTTCCCGTCACCGTACACGTCGAGTCGACTCAACCGCACGCGGCTCAGGCGCTTGTAGAGCTCGCGCGTGAGCGGCTTGATCAACGCGTAGCCGAGTGCCGGGTCCTGATCCATCTTTGGGAGCAAACAGGTCGCGTCGAACTCCAGGGCGACGACGCTCTCCATCGCGCGTGCGTCCAGGGTCCAGCGGTGTTCGGGGAATAGCCAGGAGAAGCCCAACACGCCACCCGCGCCTACGCTCTCCACTTGAATCGCGCCGCGACCTGGGACGTGCACCTCGAGGGCAACTCTGCCCTTGCGGATCAAATAGAAACGCCCGGCTTCATTGCCTTCTTTGAATAGGAACTCACCCGTCGGCCGCCTTACGTTGCGCGCGCAGCAGGCCAGCACCGACAAGTGCTCCTGGGGCAGGTCTGCGGCGAAGGGGTGTGCTTTGACAACTCGTTCCAGGTTTTCCATTCAGCCTCGTGTGCCTTCCGTGGACTGCCCGTCTGGGTCCCTCAGTCGCCTCGCCTCGCGGGTGATGTCGATACCTGCCGGACACCAGGTGATGCACCGCCCACAACCCACGCACCCACTGGCGTCGGCGCTTTCGTGGGGAACCGAAGCCTCCGCCCCCAGCTGTTCACGCCACGTGGCGAGCTTGTGAGTGAGCCACTGGCGGTAGCGGGAGCTAGTCTGCGACCGGACGCTGCCTCCGTGCACGTACGAGTGGTCTGCCGTGAAGCACGAGTCCCAGCGCCGAGAGCGCTCGGCGCTTTGTCCGTCAAAGCTGCTCGAGTCTTCGACGCTGGAACAGAAACAGGTCGGGCAGGCGAGGGTGCAGTTGCTGCAGCTCAGGCAGCGCTCGGCGATCTGCGTCCAGATAGGACTCTCGAGGTTCTGCTGCAGCGCCGCGGCCAGACCTTCAAGCGGCAGTGCACGTTCGATGCTTGCCTCTGCGCGTTGCAGCAGGTCTGCTTCCTGCGTCAGCTCCTCTGCGCCTGGGAGCGTCGTGGTCAGCCTCTCGAGGAGCGCCGCGCCGCGGTCGCTGCCCGCGCGCGCCAGATAGCGAACCCCTGTGACGTTCGTGAGCTCGCTGAGCGCGACATCGAAATACTCCTTCGCCCGCGGGCCGGTGCCGGTCGACGTGCAGAAGCAAGTGCTGGCCGGGTGGCCACAGTTGACCGCCACGACGAACACATCCGACCGCCGGGCTACGTAGTCCGTGTCTGCGGGGCCGCGACCGCTGGCACCGCCCAAGATGTGATCTTGCATCACGATTGCGTGCAAATCGCAGGCGCGCGCGCCGATCAGTGCGAGCTTCGGGGGCGCGTCCGTTTGCGCGGAGAGCACGCGAAAGCTCTCGCTGTCTTCGCTGCGCTTGGCGCGTAGCAAAACCAGCTTCGGTGCAAAGAAGTGACGCTTGAAAGAGCTCGCTGGCGCGGCGTACGCAAAACGCGCGTGAGCATCGGACCCTGTGTGCTCCAGTAGACGATAGCGACCCGGACTCTGCTCTGCTCCAATTCCCTGTGGCAATTCATCGGCCCGCTCTAGCGGCGCGTAGTCGATCACTTGGCCGACGCGACGCGGGCCGAGCAGTTGGTAGCCGTCGCCACGCAGCGCTTCGAGCAGCTCACCAAGCGCGGCTTCGTCTAACAGCCGTGGTGAGTCCACCTCGCGAGAGTCGGGGGTCGAGGGAGCCATCGCGTCGCGAGTATGCCCCAAACGCGACTGGGCTTCCTGCGCTGGTTTTGCGTGATTTGCCGCCTTCTCAAACGATGGCGATGGGCACTTGGGGCCCCGGTGTGACGCTCAGGCTACGCAAACCCGTGAACTGCTCGCCGTCGATGATCGGTGCGAGCAGCTCGTCGCCGAGTGCGCGAATGTTCATTTCTGTGCCGGCGATCTCCCGCAGGTTGGCGCTCCGAATGGCGCCTCCGCGCACTAGATCCGGCAGCGCCGCGATGATCTCGAGCGGCGTGATGGCGCCCGCTTGGAAGTGCAGTTGGCCTGGTTCCGCGGCCAACGGAAACACTCGGAACACGCCGCCCAGCGAGACGTCGAATGCGCCCGCGTGGAGCGCACCTTGTTCGGTCGTGCGCAAACGTTCGCCGTCGAGATCGACCTCCGCGAGAGTCGGCCGGAACAGCTGTTCGGCGTAGCCCTGGAGCGTTTCCGTGCGGGGCACTCGAAGCGCCCCGAGCGCGTAGGACGCGACGGTGCGCAGCACGATGGCGACGATCGTCGCGGGGCTGGGATCCGCAGACGAGTAGTAGTGATCGAAGAAGCGCTGGCCAACACCACCGGCCGCCAGCGCGAATCCAAGGCGATCGAACTCGGCGTTTTGCTCGCCCGTCCCGGACAGTCTCAGGCTATCCAGATGAATGACCCTCGGCGCCTGCTTGCGCTCGGCGCGCTGGATCAGCCGCTCCACGATCTCGTCTTGGGTGCCTTCCACCCCCACCTTGCGGGCGACGAAGTCGATGGTCCCACCGCAGGTGGGCACGATTGGGATCAGCCCGGCGTCGCCGCGCAAGCGTCGCACTTCGTTCAGCGCCCAGTGCAGCGCGCCGTCACCTCCGTCGCTCACGAGGTACTCCACCCCATCGGCGACCAGCTCTTCGATCGCGACTCGCAGCTCATCGGTCGACTGCGTCTCGACAACGTGACCTAAATCGCCCACGCGGGACTTCAGGTTTTGGAGACGCTCGGCTGCCGCTTCGCTCTGGCGACGGTTCTTGCGGGAGTTGGGGTTGAGGAGGATGCCAATCTTCATCTGGAAACATTCAGCCAACGCGCCGAAGGTCGGGGGCGAGGGCGAGGCACCGCGTTTGGGTGGAGGGGGAGGGATCAGCCGAAGGACACGCGATAGCCTTCGAGCTTGAGGCAGCGCCGGGGCTTTCACTCTTGCTGGAAAACGGGGTCCGGCCAGGGCGCGGGGAACATACGCGATCCGCTCCACAAAAGCGCGCAGGCGCACGGCTTCTGGAGGTTTGGAGCGAAGGAACCAGAGGCGGGGCGATGGCGTTCCTGCAACAATGTCACAACAAAGGTCTCCCCTCCCTCGTCGGTTTCAAGTAACCCGAGAACTTTCTGTTGGGTGGCCCCTCCACCTAAGCTTTTGATTCCAGGCTCTGCGTCCAGCGCAGAGCGGTAGCGAGCTGGCCTTTTTTGGCTGGCTCGAGCTGCCGTCCTTACTTCTGCTCCACTCCCGTTCTGGAGTGGCCGGTTTGAAAACGTGCCTGACCCTCGTCCCCCAGTCTTGAGCGTCCGCGCGTGGCTCCTGCGCCATGTCCGCCTGGGCTGCGCCCTTGGCTGCGTGCTGGCGCTTGCGGACTTGATCCTCGTGCCGTGGGTTGGCGTGCCAGAGCTCGGCGCGGTGGGGCCTCTCACTTGGCGGCTGCGGATCCTGGGCGCGGCGCTGACGGTGGGGATGAGCGTGGTGCTCGCGCTGCTGCTGGCGACCCTGAGCGTGCTCGGATTGCGCTGGCGGGCGACGCGGATTCTGGCGATCAGCCTGAGTAGCAGCATCGCCACCGTGTTCGTCGCTGCTCACATCGTGGGCCTCGTCGTGCGCTTGATGAGCGGTTCGTTCGTCACCCTCGGTGGCCTCGAGTTCGTGATGGGTAGCGTGAGCCACTTCGCGGATGCCGCGTTCGTAGGCTACGCGCGCTACACCTATCCGTTGTTCATCGCCGCGTTGGGTTTGGGGGTGAGCCTGGCGCTTTACCTCCGCCGTCCAGCGCAAGGCGCCGGTTCGGCCTTCCGCCAGGTGCTTCCGGAGGGCGTCGTCGTCGTCAGTCTCGCGGCGGCCGTGCTGTTTGCTGGAGTCGGTGACAGCATGCGTGGGGTCTGGCGTACCACCCCGGAGCTTGCCTTGATCGGCTCGCTGGATCCGCGCTGGACGCTGCCCAAAGCCGCAGATCCCCAGGCTGCGAAACTGGATGTCGAGCCGGGGCTACCGCAGACCAGCGGTAGACTCTGGGAGCAAGCCGTCAAGCGCATTCGCGACGACGGCGCCGCGCGCCCAAAGGTGCTGTTCCTGATGCTCGAGTCGGTGGGTATCGACCACTTGGGCTACAACGGATACACCCGGGGTGCGACGCCCAACCTCGATCGCATCGCCGCCCGCAGCGCGCGTTTCCGCAAGGTTTGGACAACCGCGACGCACTCCAACTACGCGCAGCCCGCTGCGCTATCGTCGCTGTTTCCCCGTCGTGGGTCGGCGCTCGACATGTACGCGCGCCTCGATTACCCGCGCATGCTCTACCACGATGTATTCTACCGCTTGGGCTACCAACCGGTGACCATCAGCTCCCAAGACGAGACCTGGCAGGGCATGTTGCGCTTCCAGACGACGGATACCCCCGTCAGCTACTGGCACGCCAAAGACTACAAGGGCCCCCACGTCTACACCGGCAGCGAACATGTGGTCCCCGACCACGCCACCGCGCTGCGCGTGAGCGACTACATTCGCGAACATCAAGCCGAGCGCTGGTCGTTGTACGTCAACTTCCAGATGACCCACTTCCCGTACGTGCTGCCAGAGGGGGCGAAGAAGCCGTACCAGCCGTCGGATCCCCAGGGAACCTTCAACTACCTCTACTACGGCGAAGAAGACCTCGAGCGGGTGAAGAACCGCTACGACAACGCTCTACACTACGTCGACCAGCAAATCGGAGTGTTGGAGCGCGCGCTCGAGGAGAGCGGCCAGCTTGAGGACACGCTGTGGGTGATCACGAGCGACCACGGCGAAGCGTTCTACCAGCACGGCGGGGTCACCCACGGCAAGACACTGTACGACGAAGAGGCGCGGGTCCCCCTCCTGTTCCACTGGCCCGGCCACGTGAAGCCGCGCGATATCGACGAGCCGACCAGCCACTTGGACATCCTGCCGACGCTGCTCGACTTGGTGGACGTGCCGGCGCACCCGTCTCACCAAGGCCGCAGCATGGCGAGCTTGATGCAGCCCGCGGTGGATCCGGTCATCTCGAGTGACGACACGGGGCGCCGGGGCGTGTTCGTCAATATCCAAGGGATCCGCAACGCGGATGGCCTGGTGTGTTGGCCTTGGAAGCTGGTGCTCGAACGCAGCGGTCAGCAGGTGATGCTCTTCAACCTGGAGAATGATCCGGGGGAGCAGTCCAACCGGGTGATTCAGGACTCGCGTATCGCGACGCAGCTCGCCAGCGCCCTCGAGACCCAGATGACCGCTCAGAGTCGCTACCACAAGCGCAAGAGCAACGTGCGCAAGACGCACTATCAGCCGCGCTTGCTCGCATGCCCAGAGCTGCCCGGCGTGCGCCGCGCCGAGCTGGCTCAGTGACTGGGCGTCAGAGCTAGTTCAGTCTTTCCGCGCGGCGACGCAGCGCTTGGTTCATCGCCGCGAATCCACGGGCTGTGTTGGGCATGCGACGCGAGAAGCGCTCCGTCAAGAGGCCGCTGAAGTGCTCACCGTGGATCAGTCGCGTGCGGCCTCCGTCGAGCGGCTCGAGTCGGAAGAACTGCTCGCCATCGAAGAGCCCACGGAAGAGGAAGCGGCCGAGCCATCTCAGCTCCACGCCCTCGTCGATACGCGTCACCGTCGGGTGCCAGGTCATCTCGCGACCACCAGGCTGTGCAACGGCGAGCGTGAGCTTGGAACCGACCACCAACGGCCCCCAGATGCTCGTGATCAGCGGGTTCCAGTTGGGATACTCCTTGAAGTCGGTGAGCACCTTCCAGACGCACTCGGGGGTCGCGTCGATTTCGATTTCGGTCTTCAGGTCCATGGTCGGCACTGGACAGCCTCTCGAGCTCAAGGTTCCTCGACATCATAGTCCAAGGCCGCAGTGGCGCGCCTCTCCCCCAAAAATCCCGTCAAAAGGCGCACCTGGAGTGGGTGGTGCCGGCCGTGGGGCCGGAAGGCTGACCCGTGCACCAGAAGTGGCTCAAACATCTGGCAGGCGAACCGTTCCTCTGGGCATGCAGCCTGAGCGAGGCAAAAAAAGTGAGGCACTGCCGCAAGTTGCGGAGCACCTCACGCCCGAAGAGCGGATGCTCAACGTGCTCGTTGGGGCGCTGTGGCAGGTCGAAGTGGAGAACCGCTTCGGGTCGAGTACGACTTCGCTTGCCCCGCCCCGCGACGACGCGGCCGCATAGCGTTGAGACTACAGCGTTGAGGCAGCGCTACAGCGTTGAGGCGGCGCTACAGCGCAGCTAGGTCTAACCGCGTGGGAGTCTCCATCGGATCCGAGCGGAAATAGCCGTCCGCCAGCGCGCACACGCGCCGCCATCAGCGCCAACTGCAGTTTGCCGGGAGCGCGCGACACAAAACACCCGCGCGCTGCGGGTTTGCGCCCGCCCAATCGGTGTTCTGATGCATGATGGGGCATGGTCCTTTTCGAGGTCTATCTCACACCGGGCGCCAACGCCGACGAGCTGTTTACCCAAGAGACTCTGGACGAGACCGGCGCCAAGGTGATGACCCTGGCGCAAGCGGAGCAGTCTGGTTTGAGCGGCTTCAAGCCTGCAGAACACCCGGGGGAGCTGCGCTTGGTGATGTGCGACGACCGGGAGGCACGCTTCGTTCACATGCGGCTCGAGGGTAGCGGCATCGTGAGCAGCTTCCGCGGTCACGAGATCGCGGGCTGACCCGCAGAAACGCGAATCCCGACCGCGCGGTGCTCAGCCGCGTAGGCCCTTCAACGGCGGTGGAGAGGGTGCTACGACCCCAGCATGTCTCGCATCGGGTTTCTTCGAAGCATCGCTAGCGGTTCGTCGATCGCAGTGTTCCTGCTTGCGTTCGGCTGCAACGAGTCGAAGTCGACTGACGCCGCACCTAGCGCGAGCGCGAGCGCGGTGGCGCTCACCGGCGTTCAGGCTTGGCTGGCTGATGAGTCCAAGCCTCTCACGGCGGATGTCTATGAGCAGTTTGTGCTGGACCTCTCCAAGTGTGAGCTGAACGAACGCGGAATCGACCCGCGCTGCGAGGCCTATCGTGACCTCAAGAAGGCGCGCAGTCGGAATACCTCGCTCAAGGATATCGCGGGCCTGAACGCTGCGGTGGGCAAGAAGCTCATCACCCACGAGAGCCCCGCGGTGCGTTGGCAAGCCGCGCAGCTCCTGAAGTCTGTGTTTGGCAGCACGCCGGCAGTGCAGGAGCTGGTGCTGAAGGCCGCAGAAAAGGAGAAGGAGCCCGCGGTGCTGATCTCCCTGGTGCGAGTCGTTGGGTCACAACATCGGGACAACGCGAAGATCAAGGAGCTGCTGCTCAAGCTCGCGGATCATGACTCCGAGCACGTTCGCCAGGAGGCGATGAGCTGGTTTCTGACGCCGTTCGGCAAGGGCGTCGAGGGCACGTTCGAGAAGGTGCTGGAGCACGTTGAGAACGACAAGTCGATGAACGTGCGTCGCTTCCTCTGCGGGCGCCTATACGGCAGCGAAGATGAGCGTGCTGTCCCCGTTTTTGAGAAGTACTTGAACGAGAAGGAGACCGACCCGAAGCTCTACGAGGGCTGCTGGCAAGGCGTAATCAGCGCCTGGACGGGCTTCCCAAAGCCTGAAAATCCCAGCAAGAAGGCCTACGAGCTGACGCTGAAGGTGCTCGAGAAGAAGCCTCGTACCCGCACCTCGCCGCCGTGGACCAGCTTCCGTAATCTCCGCGCGGCAAAGGCGGACTTTCCGGAGCGAGACAAGACGAGCCAGGCCTGGCTGGAGAAGGTGAAGCCTTGGTACAAGGTGGACCGCTTGCTCAAGGCCCTGGACAGCATCGCCGTCGACCGCGAAGCGTACTGGATGACACGCACCGCGGCTCTGGACGTCATGCGCGATCTGGGAGTCGATCAAAAGAAGTTCGAGGCGCTGGAGAAGAAGTACGAGAAGGCCGAGAACGACGACGTCCACGTGAAGCGCAAGATCCAGGAGATCCTACGCCGCATGCAGTCGCCGGTGGACGACAAGGCCGGACACTGGGTGGGGCGCCCAGGCGGACCGCCGCCCGACGGTCGGATGCCTCCGGGAACGCGAGGCCCCCACGCCGACGACCCGGCGCCCGATGGGCCGAATCCTCGCGGAAACCCACACGCCCGCCCAAATCCCCACGCACCAGCGAATCCTCACGCGCCGCCTCAGTAAGCCGCGGGCGCGGGGCGCCGCGCGGAGGCGCGGCGCTTGCGCCTGCCGAGAGCGATGGCCAGCGCCCCCAGGGCGAGCCAGGCTACGCCCCGCCCGGAGCTCCCAGGAGGGAGCACGCTGCAGCCCCCGCCGCCGAGGGCGTACTCGTCCGACGTGCAGCTGCCGTGGGCCTCGCCAGTGCTGAGTCGACTGGTCACGACGCGGCTCACGTCGTCTCCCGTTTGATAGAAGAGCTGTGCGTTCCCGCTGCAGGTCGGAGTCAGTAGCACCGGTGTGTCGCCCGCGGCGTCCTCGACGGCGAACAGCTCGGGCTCGTCGCTCCCATCGAGACGCACGAGCTGATTCCCGAGCGCGAGCACCCAGCTGGAACCATCGAACGCGGCGTTGACTGAGCTAGGCTGCCCCAGCTCCAAGGGTTCGCCGATCAAGGTGCCGTCCAAGTTCAGCAGAGCCGCATAGGTGAAGTCGAAGATATTGAACGTCAGCAGGTAGCCCCTGCCGCCCCGTGTGAGCCGGACACGATCCGCCGTTGTGTAGCGAAGCTCATCGGGCAACTTCGAGACCGACGACCCCACGACCCCCAGGTCGTCATCGAAGCGCAGCACATTCAGCTCGTCCCACTCCAGGCACACCAAGAGGTACTGGTCGTCCGCTCCAAGCCCGCAGTTCGCTGAAGCATGTGCCCCAGCCAGCACCCGCTTCTCCACGCGCCCATCCAGCCCCAAGAGGACGAGTCGCAGGTTCAAGTCGAGCGGATCCATCTCGGCGATGACGAAGCTCGCTCCAGTGCTCGCGACGCCCTTGGCAAAGCGCCCAGTGGACGAGAACAGCTCACCCACGGGCTGACCACTCGCCTCGAGCAGCAGCCAGCTCGTTCCGACACCAGCTTTGCTCCAGACGGCAAGAGCCTGGGTGCCCGACCACGCCATGAACGGCTCTTCCTTGCCGGTGGTGCTGGCGAACACCTCGTGGCTCTCGCCTTGAGGCTCGCCCGCTGGAGATACGCCACGCGCGAACGCCTGGTACGAGCCGTCTCGCCACTCCATCCAGGTCGCGAGTGCGCCTCGGTTCGTGGCCACCGCTGCCTGAATGAACTGCTGGTTGGGACCCTCGAGCAGCGGCTGCGCCTCGTCAAGTTGCCCCGAGGAATCAATGCCGGTCGTCCACACTCGAGCCTTCTCGCCGGACCAGCCATCCCACACGATCAGACTCTGTTCGTCAGCGCTCGTGACAGTCCAGTTGACCCTCCAGCTGAAGCCCCTGGATTCGGTCACGGTGATGGGAGCGCCCACGGACTTGCCCAGTACCGGATCGAAGATCACGGCCTTCAAGCTGGAGTCAGCGTCAGCCCAGGCCAGGAGCGCGCGATCACCAAGCGCGGTGATCGTTTGAACGGTTGCACGCGTGTCATTGACACCGAACGGATCGTACTCCGCGTGCTCTGCCGGGATCACTCCTGTGAGTTCCTCGATCGGGCCGAGCGGACTGAGACTGGAGTCGAACAGCTCGACCCGATATCCGGCGCGGCTCAGTACCAGGCGGTCGCCGATGAACGCTAGGGCGATCTGCGGCTTCGGGATAGGCGCCACCCAGGGGCCGAGCTCGGTCGCGGCGGCTAGATCCAGCTCTTGATCCGCAGGGCAACGTTTTGCCACGAGTTGATCTCCCGAGCGCCAGGCCACCAGATAGTCGCTGCCATTGCTCGCCAGCCAGGCGCGGTCATCGTCGCCGACGAGCGTTCGATCGAGCGGCAAACCGTCGCTCGCGAGGCGCCGCACCGCAAAGCGATCGCTCAACGTGGTGTAGCCGAGCAAGAAGCCAGCGGTTCCTGAGACTAGCTGAAACTCCGTCTTGAAGTCGAAGGCGACGGATTGTGCATTGCCCAGGCTCCCATCGGTGCTCATCGGTCGCGCCTGAAGTACGCTGCCGTCATCTTGAGCGATCAGGTAGCCGGAGTCTCCGAACGCGACCTGCGACCAGCTGCAGGTCTCGAACACCAGCTGTGGTGGAGCGTCGAGCTGAGATCCGTCGCGGGAGTAGCGAGCGGCAACGCGCTGGTTGTCCTGGCACCAGCTGAGCAAGTAGCCGCTCGGGGAGTTCGCGCCAGCGATGATCCCGGTTGCCGCGTAGGCGGGGCCAATCACCTCCGTCGCGTCCAGCGGAACCGCCTCAGAGGTGCTCAAAGGCAGAACGGTGGAGCCCGGTGTCGTCGGGGTGGGGCCGTTGCAACCCACGAACAGAACCAGCAAGCCGAACCAGGGCAGGGGCTTCAAGCAGCGCATCAACGTGTTCAGCGTGCAAGCAGCGTTCCAGCTTCTCAAGGTCGAATCGCCTTCAAAACAGCTGGAAACTCCGGTGCGTTGGATGTGCCAAGCTGCGCCGTGCCAGTTCGTAGCCCAATCTTCGTTTGGGGGAGAGGAGCGCCGCTGCTCCGCGGCTGGGACCCGCGCGGCAACGCGACCGCTCGGCGCGCGGCACCTAGCGCTCTGCAGCAGCGGGTTGCAGCATGGGCGCTTGTTGCGGCACGACCGCGACACAGGACCAGTTGGCTGAGCGTACCGGCGCGAAGAGCAGCTCCGCCGGCTCGCCGTTGGTGAGGTCGCTGCCGAGGGCCCGGCCTTCCTCACCACTCAGCGCACGCTCCCAAGCGACGAGTACTGCATCGTCCTTGGGGCGAGCGTTGGTGGACGATTCCGAGGGGAAACGCCACTTGTCTTTGGGGTGACTCACGATGGTGCCGTCGGAGGTCACAACCATCGCGTAGGAGGTGCCGCCCAAGTCCGACTCTTTCAGCGATTCGTTGAGTGCGCGAAAGTAGTCCAGCGACAGGTCGGCGGTCACGACGCCAATCCGTTTGCCTGTCCGCTCGATGGGGACGGAGAAGGTCACCATCGGAATGTTGCCGCCGCCCTCGTCGACGTACGGCTTGCTCCAGCTCCCGCCGGACTTGGCGTTCTTGTACCAGTCCCACTCGCGGTAAATGGGCGTGTACTCCGGCGGAAGCAGCTGCTTCAGCTTGAGCTGGTCGTCGTCGCGAAAGACGTAGGCGCAAAAGTCCGGGGTCTCTTTGGCGAATTGCTCAGGCTCGAACGCGACCGCCATGCCGAAGATGTGGGCTTCTTGCTTCAGGCTCTTGGTCAGCAGGTCGTTGATCTGAGTTTCCGTCCAGCCGTCGCGTGTCGACAGCACGGCCGCCAGCGTCTTTGGGACCCCCGAGAGCTGCAGCAGATCACTGTTTATGCTGTCTGCCTTGGTGCGCACGAGCCGCATTTGAAGCTGGTTTCGCGCGGCTGCGGCATCGGCTCGCGCTGCCTCGGTGGCCTTGAGCTCGACTTGCAGCTTGCGCGTAAACCAGCCTCCAGTCGTGATCAGTGCGACGAGCGCAACCACACTGACCGCCATCAGTGTTGCGAGGGCGGGCTTGCGCTTCGACCAACGCAGGGCACGCTCCAGGCGACCGATGGGCCGCGCGTGGATTGGTTCCCCGCGGAGCAGGCGCTGCAGATCGTCCGCCAGCGCCTCGGCCGACGCGTAGCGCCGCTCTGGCTTCTTTTCTAGGCACTTCAGGCAGATGACGTCGATGTCTAGGGGGATCGACGGCTGGAGCATGCGAGGCGGGATCGGATCGCGGGTCACCGCTTGCATCAGCGTATCCAGCGTCGTGGCGGCCTCAAAGGGCGGTCGCCCAGTGAGCATGTCGTAGAGCATCGCGCCCAGGGAGTAGATGTCCGCAGCAGGGCCGATCTCGTCGTTCTTTCCCAGGGCCTGCTCGGGAGCCATGTAGCTCGGCGTACCCAGGATGTTGCCGGTCTTGGTTTGGCGGTCCGCATCGAGTCGGCGGGCGATTCCGAAGTCGGTGATCTTCGGGTTCCTGTTCTTCTCCAGCAACACATTCGCGGGCTTCAGATCGCGATGCACGATGCCGTTCTGGTGAGCGGCGTGAACCGCCTTGGCCAGCAGGACGAGCATCTCCGCGGCTTCTTTCCACTCCGTGGGTCGCTCCGCGAGTTGCTCCTCCAGGTTGCCGCCAGCGACGTACTCCAGCGAAAAGAAGGGTCGCCCCTGCACCTCGCCGATCTCGTAAATCTGTACGATGTTGGGGTGATGGAAACGCGCCACGGCCTCAGCTTCCGCAAGGAATCGTACGCGGCTCTCGCCTTGAGCGTGGGACTCGAGGACCATCTTCAGCGCGACTTCTCGGCCCAAGGCATCCTGTCTGGCGCGATACACGACGCCCATGCCGCCGCGGCCTAGTTCCTCGAGGATGGTGTAGCCGGGGATGTCCGGGACGACATCGTCGAACTCGCTCTTGCGCTGGGAGAGCGGCAGGCTCGCGATGGTGTTCGCGGTCGCTAGGTCGTCGGATCTAGAGCTCATGGCTATCCCGGCTGCGTGAGGCGTCGCCTCCCTGCGCGTCAGCGCGCTCTCCCCGCGACCAAGATCTCACGCGCCCCGAAGGGAAGCAAGTCAGCTTCCCGTGGCGACGCGAGTTGCGCTGAAGCGAGAGTTTCCGCGACATTGCGGAGGCGAAGCGGCGGCTGTGCCGAGCCTCAGCCAAAGTCGCTCGAGCCTCGGGTGTCTGATGCGCGTGAAGCAGGTTTGGCCACCGATCTTGCTGCTCGTCTTGGGTTGTACGCGGCCTGCAACCGCGCCGGAGCTCCCCAACCAGGTCGAGCTGTTGCCCCCAGATCAGATGCGAGCGTATTGCGATCTCGACCCGGATGCGCTCTGCAAAGACTTCGTCGAGGTGCCTCGCGCTGCGGTCCAGGCGTTTGAGCTGCGGTTGGGGGAGCGGATGACGCAGCGGCACCTGGCGCGCCTCACCCCCAAAATTGGCGGCTACAAGCGGCGCTACTACGCGTACCGCGTCGCTGGAAGGGTGATTGTCGAAGGCTTCTTCGTGTGTGCTGGGACTGCAGCACCCGTCGAGGCGATGTCCGAAGACGACGCTGGGGAGTCGCTGGTGCTGAGTGTGGACGACGCTGCTGACTGTGCTGTTTCCGTGCGGTTTTACGCAGACAAGCCACTGCAGCTCGATGCAGAAGAGCCCCGACGCGGAAGTCCACGCCGAGGCTCTGAGTAGCGATCTGCAGTTGGACTAGAAGCCGTAGGCGGCCTTCATCTCCGGATCGCGGGTGGCGATGAGCTTGGCTAGCTCGACCATCACCTTGCACTGCTTCACGGTGGCGTCGTCTTGCATCTTGCCGTCGATCATCACTGCGCCGGTGCCGTCGCCCATGGCGTCGATCACCTTGCGTGCCCAGAGCACCTCGTCCGCCGGGGGGCTGAAGACGTTGCGCGCGATGGCGATCTGCTTCGGGTGCAGCGACCAGGCGCCAACACAGCCCATGAGGAACGCGTTGCGGAACTGGTCTTCGCAGGCGACCACGTCAGCGATGTCGCCGAATGGGCCGTAGTAGGGGAGGATGCCGTTGGCCGCGCACGCGTCGACCATGCGCGCCATCGTGTAGTGCCACAGGTCTTGCTGGGCCGTCGCGCGAGGTGCGTCAGGATTCTCGGCGTTTGGATCCGCGCGGACAAGGTACCCGGGGTGCCCACCGCCGACGCGGGTGGTCTTCATGCGGCGAGAAGCGGCGAGGTCCGCGGGACCGAGGCTGAGGCCTTGCATGCGCGGGCTGGCGGCAGCGATTTCCTCGACGTGGTTCACGCCCGTCGCCGTCTCGAGGATCGCGTGGATGAGCAGCGGCTCCTTCAGGCCGTGTTTGGCCTCGAGCTGCGCGAGGAGCTGATCGACGTAGTAGATGTCCCAGGGGCCCTGGACCTTGGGCACCATGATCACGTCCAGCTTGTCGCCGATTTCCCCAACCAAGCGCAGCAGGTCATCAAGACACCAAGGGCTGTCCAAGCTGTTGATGCGTGTCCACAGCTGGGTGTCACCGAAGTCGGTCTTCTTCGCGATCTCGATCAGACCTTCGCGAGCGGCCTCCTTGCGATCCGCGGAGACGGCGTCCTCCAGGTTGCCGAGCAGCACGTCGACCTGGGGCGCGATGTCCGGAACCTTCGCGGCCATCTTCGGGTTGCTTGGGTCGAAGAAGTGGATCATTCGCGACGGGCGAAACGGCACCTCCCGCAGGGGCTGGGGAGCTCCGATGGCCAACGGCTGGAAGAAATCTTTGGCACTTCTCATGTGGAAAATCTCCTCGGACTCGGGCTGCCGCGGGTCATGCACAGAGCACTTCGCGGCCGAAACAGGGCAGCAGGCTGCCGGCGGAGTGTTACCACTTCTGACGCGATGTGTCGCGAGCAGCCGAAACGCTTGGCTTGCTGGGACAAACCCACGACGATTTGCTGGGATTTCCCTCGTTCGGCACGTTTACACGCGGCTCGTTGGGTGTAAACGCGCCCCGCAAGGAACCCTCGAGCGCAGCTCTTGTCTAGGTGCGGATGGCGGGGCGGGTGCTGTTCGGTTTGGTTGGCGTCCTGGTGCTCGGGCTGTTCTCGTCAGGACTCGTGATCTTCCTCCGTAAGCCGCTGCGCAACCGCGCCGACGATCGTTACGCGGCTCGCTTCATCGCTGAGGTCACAGCGATCGAACGCACCAGCGGCTACTGTCCCACCCACGAGGAGCTCGAGACCATCGCGGAGCGTCAGCTGTGCCCCACTTCCAAGGTCTGCCTCTACTACGATCGAGAGAACTGTGCCGTGGGGTACCACGTGCGCGGCGACGAGTACTTCGAATACCGCGTGCGGGACCAGCGCTGGTACAGCTCGGACGAGCTGCGTGATTCGGGGCTTGCGAGCAACCAGTGATGCTCACCTGACGGGCGTCACCCGACTAGCGCGCCGACGATCACGCTGAAGAAGTTCATGCTTGGGTGGGCTGCAATACGGCCTCGAGAGATCGCGTCCGACTCAGCCAACAAAGGCCAAGCCAAGCAGGATTCGCCAGGGCTGGAAACTAACGTTCAACGTGTAGATGCGACGCTCACCCGCGCCGGCGTCAGCGTGAATTATCGGGAAAAATAGCACGACTCTCGTGCGGCGAAATCCGCACGGACAAGTGCATAACCCGCAGCTGACACCCCCACTCACGCAGACGTAACCTGCCGGGCGCGCGAGCGTCGCGCACAAAGGAGGATGGGTAATGAGGAGCTTGACTTGGTTGGGTGTGGTCGCATTGGGCGCCAGCGTTGGATTGATGACCGCGTGTGGCGGCGACAGCGAAACCGATACTGCAGGCCGTGAGAACAACGGCAGCGGTGGCACGGGCGGCAACGCAGCTAGCGGTGGCACGGGCGGCAGCAGCGCGGGCAACGCAGGCAGTGGCGGCAGCAGCGCCGGTAGCGGCGGGACGAGCGGTGGCTCAGCGGGCGCGGGCGCGACGGGTGGCAGCGGAACAGCGGGTAGCGCCGGCGCAGCGACCGGCGGCAGTGGAGGCGCGACAGGCGGAACCGGTGGCTCCGGCGGGAACCCGACGAACTGCCCCACGGCGGAGCCCAGCGACGGCGATACGTGCATGCAGTTCAACCTGACGTGCAACTACGGTCAGAACAGCTGTGCTTGTGCAGGGGGTGGCCCGAACGGCCTGACCTGGAACTGCGCGATGTGTCCCGGCACGGAGCCTAGCGATGGCGACAGTTGCACCGATCAAGGCATCAGCTGCAGCTACGGAGGGAATCAGTGCTCGTGTCAGCGCACGGGTGGCGGCGGCGGACAGCAGATGGCGGAGTGGTCTTGCGGCAGCTGCCCAGGGACTCAACCGTCGAACGGCGATCAGTGCGACACCGTTGGTCTCGCCTGCGACTTCTCGAGTACCCGTTGCAGCTGCATCAACCCGCCTGGCCCTGGCAACAACATCTGGACCTGCGGTGGTGGGACGAACTCCAGCGATTGCCCCACGGATCGCCCGATGAACAACGACGACTGCAGTGCTGTGCCTGCGAACACGTTCTGCGGGTACATGGGTGGCGGCTGCATTTGCCTGAACGACAGCTGGCGTTGCAACTGAGCCCGCTTCAGCTCATGAAACGAAGCCCCGCACTCTTCTGAGTGCGGGGCCTTTGCTTTGCGAGGATGGGCGCTTAGTTCGTCTTGCAGTAGCCGAAGCTCGCGACTTCCCCAGGTGCCAGCGTGCGGTTGTAGTCGACACCACTGAATCGGGTCTTGCTCCCGCTCGGCGTGGCGACTGCGTTCCAGTAGTTGTCCAGCGTGCCGGCGACGTCGATCTCGATGGTCCAGGTGACGTCGGCGCTGCCGGTGTTCGTGACATTTACCGTGTGGCAACTCCCGCTCTCCCACTGGCTGTCGAGCTTGTCCTCGATGCTCACGTCGCTGCTCACTGGGCTAGAGCCTCCAGAGCCTGAGCCACCGCTGGCAGCGCCACCGGTCCCGGCGTTGCCGGAGCCTCCGGACCCAGAGCCGCCGGTGCCGATGTTACCGCTGCCTCCACTCCCGTTTCCAGGATCCACTGGCTCATCCACGCCAGCCTCCAGAGTTCGCGTGCGGAAATGCGTCGCCTCGACCAGCGCGAGGATCAGCTCGGGCAGTCGCAGTTCATTCGCGGCGAAGCGATCAGCGAACGCCTCCGCGGTGCACGTGGTCTCGTCGGTCTCCTCCTGGGCATAGCCCCAGCGATACCACTGCAGCGCGACACAGCTCTGCACATCGGGACTATCCGCGAGGATGGCTCCAAGCTCCGGCACCCCCTCGAAGGTCGTGTCCGTGTTATCCGTCGCCAGGATTTCGCCCTTCGTGTCGATAGGGAAACCGCGGTCGTCCGCTTGGAAGCGTCCGATACCATCGAAATGCTCGAAGCCGAAGCCGATCGGATCGATCAGGCGGTGACAGCTCTTGCACGGTTCGTTCGCCGAGTGGACGCTGAAGCGCTCGCGGTTCGAGGCGTTGGGATCCACCGGAGGGACTTCCACCACGATGTTCGGGGGTGGGGGGGAGAGTTTCTGACACAGCAGGCGCTCACGCACGAGCTTGCCCCGATGGATGGGCGATGAGCTGTTGGCCATCGAGTGCGTCACGAGCACGCTGCCCTGAGTGAGTAGTCCCGCGTGCTGACCGTCGGCGAAGTCCACTTGGCTGAAGCCAGCGCCGCCCGTTGCCGACACGCCGTAGTAGGTCGCTAGCTCCGGGGAGAGGAAGCTATACGGCGCCGTGAGCAGCTCATCCAGGCGCCCGTCCTTCTCTTCGAGTACGTAGCGAATGAACTCTCGGGTCTCTTCAGCGAGTGCCGCGCGGATATTGGCATCCAGCTCCGGGTAGGTCGCTGGGTCCTTCTGGACCGTGTCGAGCTGAGTGAGGCCGAGCCATTGGTCGACGAAGCGCGTGTAGCCTGTCAACGCGCGTTCATCGCTCAGGAGGCGCGTTGCCTGGAGCTTGATGCCTTCCGGCGTATCCAAGGCCCCGCTTGCTGCTTGGGTGAGCAACTCGTCGTCCGGAGTCGTTCCCCAGATCAAGTAGGCCAGCTCCGTTGCGACTTCGTAGCCGTCGAGCTCGAACAGTCCATCGGCGCCCTCGCTCCCCAACTCCAAGCGATACAAGAAGCCGGGTGACTGCAGCATTGCGGTTAGCACCAGCTCGAGCCCGCTGTCGTATGCGTCGGCCTCTGGCTCGGGGTCTGCGTAGCCCGCGTCGAAGAGCGAGATGTAGCGCGTGACTTCGCTGTCGGTCAGCGGGCGCCTGAACGCGTGCAGACCGAAGTCTTCGATCACGGCTTGGGCACACAACGGCGCGCTGCGCTTCGGATCGCAGCTCGGGTCGGAGTAGCGATCCAAAGCGGCGCTCTGCATGGCCGTGGCCGCGAGCTGTTCGGCGGCGTCCCGCAGCTGGTCTGCCAGTAGCGCGCTTACACTGAGCGCGCCGGCGTTGTTGTCGAAGCCGTCCACGACCACATCCGGTGCGAACTTTTCGCCGAAGGTCGACTCGATGCCGAGCAAGTCGCGGACGCTCGCGTCGTACTCCTTGCGGGTGAGCCGTCGCAGCTGGCGTCGCCCGGGCGACGGCTGCTTATCGGCGCATTGTACCTTCGATGATCCCTGATCGCACTTCTCTCCCAGGGTGACGCGGGAGATGAAGGTCTGGAGGTCCTTGTAGTAGGTGCTCTCGTCGCTGAACAGCGTGCCACCGGAGTGCCCAGAGGGGTACTTCCCGGTGGGGCGCAGCAGGAGCACCGGCGTGCCGCCCTTGGTTACCTCCGCGAGCGCTTTAACTGTGCGGAAATTATGTTCGAGGTAGCCTTCGACCTCTGGGGGGTCGAGCACCATCCGCGTCTTGTTGGCGATGCCATCGCTGTTGTGACAGCCGATGCACTTCACGCTGAGGATCGGATTCCAGACGTTCTGCTCGAAGTACTCGAGATCTCCCGGGCATCCAGCGCCGGAGCCAGGCAAGCTCCCGAGGGGCTCTTCCTTGCTACACGCAGCGGCAAGCACGAGCCCAATGCTCGCGAGTAGCCACAGCAGGCGACGACTGGCACGGCGGTGCTTCGAATGCTGCGCCATCACGCCAGGCCCTCCAGTGGACCGGTGCCGCTCGAGGCGTCGCCGAAGGTTTGGTTGTCCAGCCCGAGCGCCTGACAGATGCTCACCAGGAGCTTCGTGTGGGGCTCAGAGTCGAACTTGAGGTAGCGGCCAAGCTCGAAGCGCCCGCCACCGCCCGCCAAGATGAAGGGCACGTTCACGCACTCGTGGAGTCGGCTGTCGCCGAGCTCCTTCGCCCAGACGACCAGTGTGTTGTCGAGCAGCGTTCCGTCGCCCGTTGGTTCCGGGAGGTTATCGAGAGCACTCAAGAAGTAGGCAAATTGCTCGGCGAACCAGCGCTCCGCCGTCACGAAGTCAGCGACGCCTTGGGTGTTGCTGTCGTCCATGTGGGAGAGCGAGTGGTGCCCCTCCGAGAGCCCCAGCCAGCTGAACACCGGCGGCCCAACGGTGTGGGACATCTGGATGCTGCCGACGTTCGTCATGCCGCAGGAGAAGGCGGTGACCAGCAGGTCCATCTGTTGCTTCGCGAGCGCCGGGAAGTCGGCGCCTCCGTACGGATCCAAGGCTTCGGGTGTGGAGCTCGGCGTGCAGCTCCCAGGTCCTTGAACACCCTTCTCCACGGAGCGCAATGCCTCGAGGTGTGCGTCGAGCTTCTGGGCTTCGATGCCGCCCACGCGTTTGCGCAAATCGCCGAGCTCTCCACGCACCAGGTCCAGCACGCTCTGGCGTCGCTTCTGGACTCGATCGAGGTCCGATGGAGTGGCGCTGACGTCTCCGAAGAGTCTCGAGAATGTGCTCGTGGGG
Organism: Polyangiaceae bacterium; assembly: GCA_020633205.1. Lineage (NCBI taxonomy): Bacteria > Pseudomonadati > Myxococcota > Polyangiales > Polyangiaceae > Polyangiaceae bacterium. Next base: position 1,200,213 of record JACKEB010000010.1, on the reverse strand, counting down.
CTGTCGTCGGGAGGAACGAACTGGCCGGGCCCGCTGTAGCTCATGCGGGTCTGTACGTTGCCACCCCAAGCCGACGTTTGTACGCCGAGCTCGAGCGAAGCGAAGCGGCTGTCTTTGCCGATTGCCTGCGCGACGTACTGATCGACGCTCATGCCCTTGCTTTGAGAGCTTGCGTCGCCTCCGCCGGTCAGCATCGCTGCCATACCGCCTTCG